>NZ_LKAJ02000001.1:3104465-3414912 GCF_001431295.2 Candidatus Berkiella aquae
TGCATGCACTAGAAGTGAAAAATCCTAAAAAAGATTACCCCAAAGCTTTATTAATTTCAGCCATTATTATTTTGATTAGCTTAGTCTTAGCTTCTTTAGCGGTTGCAATTGTGGTTCCTGCAGATAAGCTGAACAATTTAACGGGAATTATTCAAGCATTTAGTCTTTTTTCTGATGAATTCAATACTCCTTGGTTAGGCCCTCTGGTTGCTGGCGCTATTTTAATCGGTGGGATCTGTGCTGTGGCGACCTGGATTATTGGTCCCACAAAAGGGTTATTTGCCGCCGCCGATGATGGCCTTTTACCACCCTTTTTAGCAAAGACTAACCGATTTGGTGTACCTTACCCCATGCTGATAACTCAAGGGATTATTTGTAGTGTTCTGACATTAGTTTATGTTCTGCTGCCCACGGTAGAAGGTGCTTATTTTGCGTTATCTGTGATGGCATCTCAATTATCACTTTTGATGTACACCCTATTATTTGCTGCAGCAATCCGCTTACGCTATAACAAAGCCGACACTCCCCGCACTTTCAAAATTCCGGGTAAAAACTGGGGGATGTGGCTTGTTGCAGGATCTGGCATCGTCATCAGTCTTGCCGTCGTCATTCTTGGATTTTTCCCCCCCAGTAGCAAAGTGGATGTAGGTGATATTGTACTTTATGAAGCCGTGATTATTGGTGGGATCTCTCTTATTTTGCTCCCCTTGGTTTTCATCCATAAGCCCCGCCAGCAATTGAATATGAGTACCTCCCCTTAATAAAAAGCGCCTTTCTTTGCCTATCTGTTTAAGGTATCATGCCCGCACTGGAGTGGGCATGAATGGAGTATGGGCGATGAAAAATTTGCTGCTATTTCTAGGAAGTTGCGCTGTAGTTTCAGGATTCGCCTGGTACTTTTGGCGCTTAGGACAGAGCGCTCTAACTGCCTGGATAGCCTTGCTCAGTCTGTTAGCCAATTTATTCGTACTCAAGCAAATTGAGCTCTTTGGCTTTAACGCTACTGCCAGCGATATTTTCTCAGTTGGCAATTTGCTAGCGCTGAACTTGCTCCAAGAAAAATACGGTCGTCAAGCAACTCAACATGCCATTTGGGCAAGCTTAAGTTGTTTATTATTCTTTGTAATCATCTCGCAAATCCATCTACTTTATGAACCTAGCCTACATGATCAGTCCCAAACCGCTTATCAACTTTTATTAACCGCATCGCCGCGTACTATGCTAGCTTCATTAGTCACTTTTTTGATTGTTGATCAATTTGATAGCCGCGCTTATCGCACGTTTAGACAACGGCTACCCAACATTTCAATGATATGGATAAGCGGCGCTACCATGTGCCTTAGTCAATTGTTAGATACGGTTTTATTTAGTTTATTAGGTTTGTATGGCATTGTTGGGGCCCTCATCGAAATTATCCTGATCAGCTGCTTGATTAAGCTGATTACCATTGCCAATATCATGCCCTGGTCTTATATTTCTCAACGGATTTTTAAAAAACATGCTGTCTGATGTCGCCAATAAAGCGGATTTTCGCTTTGAGATCCTCTATCAATCAAAACGTTCACGCGCACGCGTCGGGCGTATTATTACACCTCATGGTGTGATTGAAACGCCTAATTTTGTTGCTGTAGGTACTAATGGTTCTTTGAAAACACTGCATAATCATGATCATGAAGAACTTGATATACAGTTGATGTTTTGCAATACCTACCATTTAATGGTGCAACCTGGCACGCAGTTGATTAAAGAAAGTGGTGGGTTGCATACTTTTATTCAACGTCAACAACCGATTATTACTGATTCTGGTGGCTTTCAAGTTTTCAGTCTTGCTTATGGTAATGTCGCCAAAGAATTGAAAGGACAAGGCGGCAAAAAGCATCCTCCTTCAAAAATGAAAGTGACCGAAGAAGGAGTGGTCTTTCGCTCTTACCGCGATGGCACCAAAATCTTTTTATCACCTGAAACCTCGGTTCAGGCCCAAAAAGACCTAGGCGCAGATATTATCATTCCCTTGGATGAGCTATTGCCGTTTCATGTTGATGAAGCGACATTAAAAGCCTCCTTTGCCAGAACCCATCGCTGGGAATTGCGCTCACTCGCAGAGCATCTTAAAGCACGGCAAAATCAAGCGATGTTTGCCGTTATTCATGGCGGTACTGATTTAGCATTACGACAACAAAGCTGTCAGCTATTAACCAAAGAAGCTTTTGATGGTTTTGCGATTGGGGGCTCCTTAGGGCGCGATCATCAAGAACTGCACGATACGGTGGGCGGTACCACATCGCATTTACCCACTGAAAAACCAATTCACTTATTAGGCATTGGCGATGTAACCTCGATTAACCACTGCATTCCCTTTGGGATAGATACTTTTGATAGCTCATACCCCAGCAAAGTTGCTCGCCATGGTATGATTTTAACCGCCAAAGGACCGCTTAAAATTACGCGCACCGAACATGCGCGCGAACGGATCCCACTTGAGCATGATTGTCCTTGCCCAACCTGCAAGCACTATACGCGTGCTTATTTGCATCACTTATTTAAAGCAAAAGAACCTTCTGCCGCAAGCCTTGCGACCTGGCATAACATTCGTTTTATGACCCGTTGGATGTCAAAAATTCGCACCGAAATTTTGTGTGGATTGCTTTAAAAGCGAGATTTAAACTACGCCGAAGCTCTTTAGCGTAGGCGAGAAAAAAATGGGAGCCGAAGCTCCCATTAAATTTAGTTTGGGTGAAAACGAACTTAAGACTCTGCACCACCGATACGGAATTGTAAGAATGGTCCAATGCGGCCCCAGTCTTCAGCATGTCCGGTATTGGCTGCAAATCCTGCCTGTGCTACACCACCTTGAATTGGATTGTTGTAATACGTATTGCCATTCTTGAATGCATTAAAGATATTCATATAACGCATACCCAAGGTCACACCTACTAACAAGCCATCCCAATCTGTTTGGATACGACTGCAATAATCAACACCAAAGGAAATATCTAATTTACCCACAACCGATTTACTATCATCGGGTTGATATTGATAGAACAACGCATCGCCATTAAATTGCGCTTGAGAAAATTCATTATTCACATATAACAAACTGGTCATTGCGCCCATAAATACGCTCAAATGACGATAATCATGTGATGGGAATGCACGCGCCATCACCGCTACACCAGGACCAAAGCCTTGCATTTCATTTTCAGTACTGCGGAAACGATTGGGATTACCTGCTTGTGATTGAAATTCATTGGTGTTTCTTTCAACTTTATCCCATTCAAAAAAACCACCTAAATCTAAGCTGAAATGATGACCAAAGTTTAAAGCACGGCTTAAGCCTATGCGTAATTCATCCGATTTTTGTTCAACTTCTATGGAACCTGAGGTAATCGCTCCCGGTACTAAACCAAGGTTTCTGACGCCAGATGTGCTTGCATCATCATCCGCACGAAAGTGATCCCAGTAAACGAATAAGCGGGTTTTGGTACCACAAAAACGATGGGTTAACCCTAACCCGAAATCGAATTCCCAATCAGGATCAACGAAGACATGACGTGTAAAACCATCACCACCTACTGATGAAGGTGCTAATAAAACATCACCATAGCTCAAACCATTACCGGTTGTTTTGGTATAAGTACCTGTAACTAATAATGCGGTACGGCTAAGTGTTGGGTCTAAGTTAGCTTCTGCAGCACTAATCATACCCGCTGCAATGACTGCGCCGAATGTCACTTTGAGTGCTTTATTCATATAGAAAGTCCTTATTAAAGTCCTAAAAGAAAAACGAAACCGTTCTCTATCTCAGGGCGAAGCTTCCTGCTTACACTCACACCCAATGCTTTTAACCTATGTCAAAAAATTAGCTCACAAATTATTAGTTTTTCAACTAATTGGAAATTGCTCTTTTGGATTTTGATTTTTTTCATGGCTAAAATTTCGTTAGAAAATTTAATCAATTAAAAATAGCCTAGCATAGGAATAGCGGATGTACACAAGAAGGGAAAAGATAAGGAAAAAAGAATACAACAAGTTTATTAACTTGCTATAAACAAAATTGGAAAGCGGTTTTAAATCGTGGTGGGCCGTGATGGATTCGAACCATCGACCAATAGATTAAAAGTCTACTGCTCTACCGACTGAGCTAACGGCCCATCGACTTAAGGGCAGTATCATACCGTAAAATTATAAAATAACAAGTTACTACGGATATTTAGGTCATGAGCAAGATAACTCATGACCTTCGTTGATGTTGATAATTATCTACGATTTGCAGTTTTTCGTTTTGCAGGAGCTGCATTTTTCTCTGTTGTCGCGTTTTTGGCTGCTTCCGCTTTCTTGGCTTGTGCCGCATTTTGCTTTGTTTCTTGCGCTTTACGCTTATGCTGATTAAACGCGTGTGAAATGACTTTACCATGGCCTTTATCAGCAGCAGGTGCAGAAGCCGATTTTTTTGCATCAGACTTATTCGATGCGCCAGCCTTCTTCTTAGCCTGATCCTGCACTTGTACGGCAGCCTTTGTCGCCTTGGGCTTATTCTCTACTTCATTAGTAGGCTTTTTACCCTTAGGCTTGTTTTCCGCTTGATTGTCAGGAGCCTCATCATTGTCTGCCTCATTGGATTGTTTCTGCACCACCTTGGGCTCAAACAGATGTTGATTTAAGTATTGAAAAGCAAATTGGTAGGCCCACAGCGCAAGCGGTATACCGACAACAAAATAGACCGCATAAGGCGCCATAAAAGCCGGCAAAATAGCCTGTGCTGCGGCTACCGGGATCCCTGGGGATGTACTCGTGCCGAAAATAAGAGCCCCAACAGGCTTTAATAAGACAGAATGACTGAGCGCATAGAAGGTGGCGCCCATGAAATAAAGCCCCACAAACCCTAATGCCCACCCCATCATTCTGACAAACTTGCTATGGTGCCCTAACTGCGTCAGGAGCTTTTTACGATTTTCAGCATTCGCAGGTGCTGCTTCAGGGGTTGGTTCTTGGGACTCTTCTGATGTTGACTTCTCAACTGATTCCTCAGAAACATCAGCGGATTGTTTGCGTTTTGTGTGGGGCTTCTTTGGCATAAATAGTCCTAATAACAAATAGATAGTCGACAAAATAACCTAACAGTCCGACAAAATACCCAAATAAAGTTAACTTGTCAACTAAAAAGAAAAGAAGGATGCAAATACCCCCGTCTTCGTTCGCTGTTAGCGAACTACGCTGGGCAAGCCCGCACAAATCGAAACCTTTTTGCTCTAGGCTAGGTCCGTCTTCGCTCTGCAAGCTACGCCAGGAAAGCGCCAAGGGGTATTACAAATAACAAGGGAAAGATTATAGATGGCCTTCTTGGCGCATCTTATCTAATCGAGAATCTGCCAATTGTGCCGAGGTGGTACCCGGATATTGGTTTTTGACTTGATTGAGCAATTCGTTCGAACGCTTCCATTGACCTTTGGCATATTCAACATAGCCAAGCTTTAAAAGTGAATCTGCGGCTTTAGGATGTTGGGGATGATTGCGGTAAACGCGATCAAAGGCTTCATAGGCTAAATCTAACTCACCTTTCACTAAATAGATTTCACCCAGCCAATAATTAGCATTCGGTACATATTTGCCATTAGGGTAATGACTGACCAGAGATTTAAATCCGGCCAATGCACCTTCGTAGTCTTTGTTTTGAATTAAACGATAAGCGCTTTGATAGGCCTTTTCCTCAGCTTGGACATTTTCTTCTGCAACTGGGGAAGCCTGAGCAGCTAAGTTGCTCTGCATGCTATCGGTGTTCGTGTCATTTTGACTCAAAGAAGCTGAGGAGACCCCGCTCACTTTAGCAGGGCCGCCTTCGCGTAGTCGTTGATCTAAATCCAGATAGAGTTTCTTCTGATGTTCTTGCATCTGTTGGAGCTGGTAACTTTGTTCTTCAACCTTACCTCGTAGCTCCTGCATTTCTTGTTGCAAGTATTCAATTTTTTTCAAGGTATCCAACGCAGCGCGCTGTTCTACCATGCGATTTCCTTGCGAAGTGGCATCATTGTCCCAATTTGAATTAGAACGTGATTCCACTTCTGCACCAGGCCATGCTACCCCTATTGATGACAATAGGGTCAGCATGATTGCGGCAAGGCAAGAAATCCAGTTTACTCTCAAACTGAAATTAGTTTTCATAAACAATAACAGCACGTCGGTTTAAGCGGTAAGCATCTTCGCTATGACCCATTGCTTCTGGCTTTTCTTTACCATAGCTAACGGTTGCGATTTGATGTGGCGCTACGCCTTGTGACATCAATGCATTGGCAATGGTACGCGCGCGTCTTTCGCCTAATGCAATGTTGTACTCGCGGCTACCATGTTCATCCGCATGCCCTTCAACGCGCACGTGGTGATTAGGATTGTTCTTTAAGAATTCTGCATGCGCGTAAACAGCTTCGTAATCCCCTTCGCTTACTTCTGAACGATCATAAGCAAAGTAGAATTTGCGTTTAGCGAGTAAATCGCGTTGCTCTGCGCTACCGGTAAAATCAGAACCGTCGCCGGCACCGTTGGTGCTTGCGCCATATTCTGAACCACCATTCGCGCCGTTTTTTGCATTATGGGAACAACCCACAATACCGACGCAAAGTGCAACACCTAGTACTAAGTGACGCAATCCCCGAATTTCCATGTTGGCTCCTTAACTAATTTTTATAAATTTGCAAACCGCTATTCTATCTCAAGATAGAAACGGTGACCAAGCTGGCTCTTGTACGCTACCTTCACGTGCTGGCAGACGTAATTGACCTCTACCATCTAGCGTGACTAAGCTTAAAATTTGACGATCGCCTTCTTGCGTGCCATAGAGTACCATAGCGCCGTTAGGAGACAAGGTGGGTGATTCATCTAAAAACGCATGGGTTAGGACACTAACCTCTCCCGTGGCTAAATCCTGACTCGCAATATGGAACTGACGCTGCCCTTCTTCACGATGCATCATCACTAAATATTTACCATCCGAAGTCAACATCGGACGCGCATTATAATTGCCAACGAAGGTCACGCGATTAATTTTTCGCGTGGACATATCCATGCAATAAATTTGCGGTTTGCCACCACGATTTGATGTGAAATATAGCGAACGACCATCTTTTGACCAAGCAGGCTCGGTATCAATCGAATAACCATCGGTAATTTGTGTAATATTTTGTGTATCCATATCCCATAAGAAAATCTTCGGACTACCTTCTTTGGATAACACCACCGCCAGTTGTCGGCCATTGGGTGACCAAGCCGGTGCGCCATTAATGCCTGGGAATTTTGATAATAAGCGACGTTTACCTGTTGCCACTTCAATGAGATAAATTTCAGCACGATTTTTTTCAAACGAAACAAAAGCAATTTGTCTGCCATCGGGTGACCATGAAGGCGACATAATCGGTTCTTTCGATTTGACTAATGCAACAGGGCCATAACCATCCGCATCAGCCACTTCAAGACTATAATGTGAACCATCAAAAGCGCGCACCACCATCACATAAGCAATTCGCGTTGAAAAAGCACCGCGGATCCCAGTTAATTTTTCATAAATATCGTCACTAATGCGATGCGCTAATGCACGAAAATCTTTACGACTGATGCCATGGTAGGTTTTGCTGAGTAATACCGTGTTTTCTACTCGTGTTAATTCGCCATTGTTAAGCTGCCCTGACGCACCTGATTGTGCTTTGTAGACATCTAACAATTTAAAACTAACCGCAAATCGATCGCCTGCCTCTGGTTTAACCGTTCCTAACACCACGTTTTCAACACGAGCTTGCTGCCATAATCCCGCATCTAATTCTTGTTGCACATTGTTAACACGCGGTAATTGCTCTGGGAAAAGCGGTTCAAAACGGCCACTCATTCTTAAATCATTACGAACCACACCAGCTAATTCTTCAAAAGCGGCGCCATAGCCTGAACGGCGTAAGGCGGTTTCTTCTGCGCTATTGGTTACTGCAATAGGCACACCCGCAACCATCCCTTGGTTGATTTCAATATTCAGGCGCGCATTGGCACCCCCAAACGATATGCAGAGCAAAATGGCGAAAAATACTCGAATCAGTTTGAGCCTAGGCAAGGCGCCAAGTGAACGAATCAGAAGGAGTGTATACTTAATACATGACTTCTGTGAGTGAGCGTAGGCAACACAGCATAGGTTCAAAATGGTTCGAGTATTCACGCGCCCTCCGGACGAAATGTAAAGGTAAACTGTCTAAATTCACTCGCCAATGCAGGGTCGGTTGGCATCGGCAACGGAGAAGCTTTCTTAACCGCAATTTCAGCTGATCTATCAAATTCAACACTGCCACTTGATTGCACAATCGTCGCATCAATCACATCACCTGTTGGCATCAAACGTACTTCAATTTTGCAAGAGAGATTATTGAAATTTAATCCCAAGGGTTGACGCCAATGCTGATGTAATCGATTACGCAAAGCCAACATACATTTATCGATTTCTGCTTTATTGTTGCTTGCCGCTCTTTTGGCTTGCTCATCGGCCAAAGCTTGCTCTTTCTTACGAGCCGCTTCTTGCTGTTTGGCTAATTCTTGTGCTTTTTGCTCAACTATCGCTTTGTTCTTCGCCGCTAATTCTGCTTCTTCTTTTTGTTTTTGAATTTTCTTTAATTTTTCTTGTTCTGCTTTCACTTTTTCTTTTAATTCTTGCTCTTGCTTTTCTTTCGCAACGCGTTGTAGCTCAGCTTCTTTTTTAAGCTGCTCATTTTTCTTTTTAAGCTCAACTAATAGCTTCTCTTCTTTTTCACGCTTTTCTTTGGCTTCTTCTTCTTTGCGAATGAGCTCTTGCTTTTTAGCCTGCTCCTGCTGTTTTCTTTTAGCTTCGAGTTCAGCCAGCCTGTCGATTTCATCTTGCAAACTTTTCTTATTCACAACAACCGCATCGATGACTTCTTTATTTTCATCGGGTTGATTCATGGCAGGAAGATAGATGGTGTGTTCAAAACTAATAACCAGCAAAAGGATTAGCACAATATGCAAACCAACGGCTAACCCAAACGATATCTTTTGCGAACCACTTTTACGCACAATGATTACCCTTTTTGATCATCTTGCGTCACTAAACCCACGCTGGGTGCACCGGCTTTTTGCAAAAGCACCATCGCGCCAATCACTTTGCCATAATCAACTTGTTTATCCGCTTTAACCAAAATGCGACGTTTTGGATTTTTTTCCAAATCAGACATCACATGTGCGGTTAACGATTGATGATCAATCACCGCAGAAGGACTTTCAGAAATATTAAGATAATAGCGTCCTTCCTTATCAACACTGACGACAATCGGTTCTTTTTCATTGCTTGGCAATGCTTTTGCACTTGCCTGAGGCAAATCAACTGAAACGCCTTGTTGCAATAATGGCGCCGTCACAATAAAAATGACCAATAAAACCAACATCACGTCGATGTAGGGCACAACATTAATTTCTGCAACTAATTTTTTCTTAGAATACTGCTTTCTCAGCATATTCCACCCTTTTAATCTACTAATGCTTCTTTAGGTTGCGTTTCTGAGGTCTCTTGCCAAGATTGCGAGTGCAATCTGCGATTCAATGCTCCTGAAAATTCTTCTGCTAAGGTATCATAACCACGAATCATTTTTTGTGTATGTGCAGAGAAGCGGTTATAAGCAAATACTGCAGGAATCGCCGCAAATAATCCCAATGCGGTTGCCACCAATGCTTCGGAGATGCCCGGCGCTACCATCGCCAAGGTTGCTTGTTGCATGCTACCTAAGGCACGAAATGCCGTCATAATACCCCAGACAGTACCAAACAAGCCGATATAAACACTGATGGAGCCCACCGTTGCAAGAAAAGGTAAATGCTGTTCTAAAGATTCTTCTTCTCGCGCTAAAGCGACTCGCATTGCGCGCTCTGTCGCAACCATCACTGCTTCTTGACCAATCTCTTGTTTATACAGCCGAACAAATTCACGAAAACCCGCTCTCACGACCTCTTCAACGCCGTCATTGTTGATGCGACGTGCCAAATAATCGTAGAGGCGATTCAGATCGGTGGTTGTTTTGAATCGTTTTTGAAATGCATCAAACAATTTCTGAGCTTGGAAAAGCGCATAGCCTCGCTGGAATATGAGTGTCCAGGAAACGATTGAAAGCCCTAATAGAATCAACATCACTATTTTTACCAATGCGCTGGCATCAGTAAATAAACTTAGTAATGATAAGTCAGTATTCACGCTTTTAACTCCCTCAATACGGCCCTTTGGCCTTTAAAACCGATGTATCACCTGAAGATATCATAGTTTGCTTAGTCTAAAGATGAAAGTAACTTAACCTTTCCAAAGTGTCACTATTCATCAAAAATGAACATTCCCCAAGGTTCATTTTGGATACTGAATAGATACTCCAAAATATCAATTCAAGCTACCAAACTCAAATATTTCTCAACATGGGAAATCAAGTTAACTCATTCTGTGGCACAGGCAATCCTAGATGCGTATAGGTTTTAGCCGTGAGCACCCGACCACGTGGCGTTCGAATCATAAAACCTTGCTGAATCAAATAAGGTTCAATCACATCTTCAATTGTATCTTTGGCTTCACCTATCGCGGCTGCCAAACTATCAATCCCCACGGGGCCACCATGAAATTTATCGACTGCAACTTGCAGCAATTTTCTATCCAATACGTCAAAACCTTGTTCATCCACTTCTAATAATGCTAAGGCTTGCTTGGCTAATAATTCCGTGATCTTACCTTGACCTTCGACTTCAGCCACATCCCGAACACGCCGCAATAATCGGTTTGCAATTCTGGGTGTACCACGCGAACGGCGCGCAATTTCATAAGCCCCTTCATCTGTCATCGTAATGCCCAAGACCTGCGCTGAGCGCAATACAATTTTTTTCAAATCAGCCGCATTATAAAATTCAAGTCGTTGCACAATCCCAAAGCGGTCACGCAGTGGTGACGTTAACATACCCGCTCTGGTTGTCGCGCCAATTAGCGTAAAGGGTGGCAGATCCAATTTGATAGAGCGAGCAGCAGGCCCTTCTCCTATCATGATATCAATTTGATAATCTTCCATCGCAGGATAAAGCACTTCTTCAATCACTGGGCTTAAGCGATGAATTTCATCAATAAACAAGACATCTTTAGGCTGTAAGTTCGTTAAAATAGCAGCTAAATCTCCAGGACGCTCAATAACAGGCCCTGAGGTTTGTTTAATATTAACATTCAATTCATTGGCAATAATATTTGATAAGGTTGTTTTTCCTAAACCAGGTGGCCCAAATATCAATACATGATCCAATGCTTCCTGACGTCTTCTGGCTGCTTCAATAAAAATATGAAGTTGTTCGCAAACCGCATCTTGGCCTGTGTAGTCCGCTAAAGTTTGAGGCCTTATCGCTATTTCATGACTAGGCTCTTGCCCACGCACACCTTGCGACACAATCCGATCGGTTATTTGGCTACTCATACTTTAGCAAGTCCTTGTAAGGCTTCTCTTAAAATCGATTCACAATTTAACGATTTGTCTTCGACTCTCGCAACCGCTTTATTTGCCTCTTGGGGTTTATAACCCAATGCAATGAGCGCAGCGATTGCTTCTTGTTCAGGATCTTGCGCTTTCGATAATAACGCTGGCGATAAATTCTTAGGTGGCGTAGATAATACCATTTTACCTAATCTATCTTTCATCTCAACAATAATGCGCTGTGCTGTTTTTGCACCAATACCAGGCAGCCTTTGTAAACGCCCCACTTCTTCACACGCCAAAATTTCTATCAATTCAGAAGGTGATAATCCAGACAAAATGGCTAAGGCAATTTTAGGTCCTACACCATTGGTTTTAATCAATTCTTGAAAAAGATAGCATTCATCATGCGTGGCAAAGCCATAAAGTAATTGCGCATCTTCTCGCACCACCATATGCGTTCGCAATACAGTCTCTTGCCCTATCTCCGGTAATACAAAAAAAGTGGATAACGGTGTCTGCACAATATAACCCACCCCATTGACATCAATGAGTAAAAAAGGGGGATTTTTTTCAATTATCTTACCGCGAAGTTGTCCTATCATATGATTCCCATGCTAAGCGATTACGACGATGAGTGCTTTTTCGACTGACTTTTTGCGCTGTTAAATCGGTATGCAAATGACAAAGTGCAACTGCTAGCGCATCAGATGCATCGACTTGTGGTTTTTGTTCTAGTGATAATAAAACTTGCACCATATGTTGGATTTGGCTTTTATCTGCAGCACCACTCCCTGTAATGGCTTGCTTGATTTGCCGAGGTGCATACTCATAAACCATTAAATTGGCTTGCATCACTGCCGCAATGGCAACGCCTCTTGCTTGACCTAATTTCAACGCTGAGCGCACGTTTTTATTCACAAAGACTTGTTCAATTGCTATTTCCGTTGGCTGATAGGTTTGAACCAATGTTTGAATCTCGGCAAACAAACTGCCTAAACGCATAGATTCTTCAGGGGCAGTTAAGCGAATACACCCACCGAAAAGACATTGAGGTGCTTCTTTCTCATTTTTTTCAATGATCCCAACTCCCGTGATACGCGAGCCAGGATCAATACCAAGTATTCTTCTGGTTACAGGCAAAGATGCCTTCCTTATGCCAGTTGTGCGCCTATTTCTTCAGGAATATCTGCATTGGAATAAACTTCTTGCACATCATCCAGATCTTCCAACATGTCAACCATCTTCATAAACTGCTGAGCATCTTCTAAATTTAATTTCACAGACATTGAGGGCACCATGGTAATTTCACCTTCATCAGCCGTAAAACCTGCCGCTTTCATGGCATCTTGTACTTCTGCAAATAGGTCTGGGGAAGTATTGACGATATAGCTACCATCAGCTTGAGCAACAACATCGTCAGCGCCTGCTTCTATCGCGATTTCCATTAATTTGTCTTCATCAACCCCTTTTGCAAATACCAGCTGCCCCATTTTGGTGAAAAGGTATGCAACTGAACCATCGGTGCCTAAATTACCACCCATTTTGGTAAAAGCATGGCGAACCTCTGAAACCGTTCGATTACGATTATCGGTTAAACAATCAACCATGATAGCAACCCCATTGGGGCCATATCCTTCATAGCGTATTTCTACTAAATCTTGGTTATCTTCACCGCCCGCACCACGCTTAATCGCACGATCAATCGTATCACGTGTCATGTTATTGCTAAGCGCTTTAGCAATGGCTATTCGCAATCTGGGATTTGAATTAACATCCGAACTTATTTTAGCAGAAACCGTAATTTCGCGGATGAGCTTTGTAAAGATTTTTCCACGCTTTGCATCTTGAGCACCTTTACGATGCTTAATATTAGCCCATTTACTATGACCTGCCATGTTATTCATTCCCCTTTATCAATGTCTTGATTGCTTCTTGATTACTTGGCGATGATGCAAGCTGATATGCTTGGTTATTGTCTAACCAGCGATATCCTATGTGCTCATGGCTTAAGGTAATCGGTATTATTTTGGGTATCTCAAAAGTAAATACATGTTCTTTATTTTGAGTCACCGATGGCGCATAACGATGTCGCCATTGAGGGTAAATCTCAAACCAATTAGCCAAATGACAATCTTTCATAATGCCATTTTCAATACCTAAGGCCGTTTCTTCTTTCAATTCACGCCACGCTGCCTCTAACGGCATTTCATCTGCTTCTAAACTACCGGTCACTGACTGCCAAAAGCTAGGATAATCAGCCCTTTGTAATAATAAAACATCCGCTTGGGGCGTAAAAACAATCACTAATACAGATTCTGGTCGCTTCGTCATTAGTGTGAAGAATGATTACAAGCAGCCTTTTGACAAGAAGGTGCTGCGACTTTACTTTCACCCTCATTGGCAGAGCTTGCGACATTACGTTGTTTAGACTTAGGGATTTCATCGGTTGCGTAATAACCCCCCCCCTTCAAACGAAAACTGGGTGCTGTCACGCATTTTTCCAGAGCCATAGATTGGCACTGAACACATGGCGTACTCGGTATTTCATCAATTTTAAGTAACAATTCTTGCTCTTGGCCGCAATCTAGGCATCGATATTGATAAATTGGCATAGAAAAACCTCTAAGTCATGTAATTGTCTGAATAATATTCAGTTCCGCGTCATTTCACTTTATACTGGCACCCTTTATTGAATTCTATTGAGACAACATAAGAGTGGGTAAATTTAACACCTAAACTAAAAATAATTTTGGCCGACATTGTGCCATCTCCTTCTCCAAAAGGGGATAGCAAGTCTTGCTCTGTTAATTAATAACTAAGTTAACTAGCAATATATTTAAAGGATCTGACTATGCTCGTTCGTTTATTGATGATATTAGGTATTTTAGCGTTAATCGCTTGGGGGGTTCTATGGTTCTTGAAGCGGCGCTTGCTCAAATGGCTAAGTCATTTACAGCCTCCTACCACAGGAACCTCAACAAACATCGTCAGTGAAAAATTAATTGAATGCGCGTACTGCCATACATTTTTCCCCAAAAATCGCGCTATCATTCGAGAAGAACATTTTTACTGTTGCGAGGAGCATGCTTCTCTTTCACAATAATCAAACCTATAGGAGAAGGAGCTCCACTTGACACCAGCAATCCCTTTTCAGAGATCGGATCTGCAAGCCTATCTGTGGCAGTCATTACAATTATTCAATCTCTACCGCATTATATTAGCCATTGGCTTTGTGAGTCTCATCAAGTTTAATTTAGATGCTCAATTCTTTGGCATCGTTGATCGCTCTTTATATCAACAAGCCAGCCTATTTTACTTCTGTGCGAGCCTAGTTTTCCTCGTTTGCTCTTTGCTGTTTAAACGCAGTTATGACTGGCAAGCCAATGTTCCCATTTTTATTGACGTAGTTGCCTTAATTGTTCTTATGCACGCAACCGGAGGCGTCATCTCTGGGGTTGGGATCTTACTGATTGTTATTGCTGCGGGACACAGTCTTTTATTTCCCGGAAAATATTCTCTTTTAAGCGCCGCATCCGCTGCTATCTTGTTATTCTACGAACACAGCTATAATCTCTTAACTGAAAAGGTCACTATCAATACCTACACTCAAGTCGGATTACTTGGCTGTGCTATTTTAGTAACCTCCATTGTGACCAACATTCTCTCTTTACGAGCCAGACGCAACCAACAATTAGTTGAAAGCCAAGCACAACAACTCGCCACTTCACAACAATTGAATGCACATATTATTTCTGCAATGCATGATGGGGTTTTAGTATTCGATCAACGTTACCATATTCGCCTGATTAATGTTGCTGCAAGAACATTACTTGAACTGCAAGATTTTCCAAAGCATGATACACTCTATGATTTACCAGTCACTTTTCAGCAATGCTTTGCAAAGTGGTTGAAAGAGCAGAAAAACTCCATCATTTTACAACTAAGACCCGGCGGTCCCGAATTACGTCTTAATTTCTATCCATTAGGGAAGGGATTGCCTTCGGGAACACTGGTATTTCTCAATGACATTGAATCTGAAACCAGACGAGCACAAGATTTAAAATTAGCTTCTTTAGGACATTTGACAGCGAATATTGCACACGAGCTACGTAACCCATTGGGCACTGTAAGCCATGCCGCACAATTACTTGCAGAATCACAAATGCTCATCCCAGAAGATCAACAATTGGTCAATATGATTAAGCAACATTGTAATAGAATGAATACCGTGATCCAGAATGTATTATCGTTGTCAGGTCGTAAGCCTGCTAGAACAGAAAAAATAGCTTTAGTGCCCTGGCTTCAACAATTTATCAAAGATCTTTCAATTCAAAATATAGGTGCTCCCAAAATCACGCTCACTGCTGATAAAAATGATTTGCAAGTTAATGTCGACCCCAGTCAATTAACCCAAATATTAATTAATTTATGTGAAAATGGTTTGCGTTATAGCTTTAAAAAACATGGTCAGGCTTCTCTCATTTTACGGGTTTTTTTATCAGAATCCCCACCTATGATTATTTTAGATGTCATTGACGATGGCGAGGGAATATCAACTGAAGTGGCTAAGCATATTTTCGAACCCTTTTTCTCAACTGAAAATAATGGCTCTGGACTTGGATTATATATCGCTAAAGAGCTGAGCCAAATGAATGGCACCAGACTTGATTATGTATCGACTCATCATCAAGATGGTTCACAATTTAGACTGACATTTCCCAAAGGAGAGGCAAACACGTAATGGAACCCCTCGCACTCATCATTGATGATGAACCGGATATCTGCCAACTGCTTGAAATCACACTTAGAAGAATGTCAATTAATGCCCTTTCCGTTCAAAGCATTAAAGAGGCAAAAAAACTACTAGCCACTCGAACTTTTGATATCTGTCTTACCGATATGCGATTAGGTGACGGTAATGGTTTAGATCTGGTTTCCTTCGTACAAACGCATTATCCGCAAATGCCTATTGCGGTGATTACAGCACACGGCAATATGGAAACAGCCGTTAAAGCGCTTAAGTTAGGAGCTTTTGATTGCATTTCTAAACCAGTTGATTTAAATCAATTACGCGATATCGTTTCCGGAGCCCTAAAATTAAACGCCAATACTCATAATGATCTGCAAGAGCAGCTTATTGGTCAATCCGCTATTTTGCAGACATTAAGGCAACAAATTGCAAAACTAGCCCGCTCTCAAGCGCCTGTCTATATCAGCGGACCGTCGGGTTGTGGTAAAGAATTAGTCGCTAGAATTATCCATCAAAGTGGTTCTCGTCAGGAAGGACCTTTCATTCCTGTGAATTGTGGTGCCATTCCACAAGAATTAATGGAAAGTGAATTTTTTGGATTTCTTAAAGGCAGTTTTACAGGCGCTCATTTTGATAAAATGGGTTTTTTCAAAGCTGCCCATAAAGGTACTTTATTCCTCGATGAAGTTGCTGATTTACCTATCGCGATGCAAGTGAAATTATTACGCGCCATTCAAGAAAAAGCCATTCGACCACTTGGAAGCAATCAAGAAATGGCTGTTGATGTGCGTATCCTGTGTGCAACTCACAAAAATTTACATCATCTTGTTCAGCAGAATCTTTTTCGCCAAGATCTTTTCTATCGCTTGAATGTGATTGAACTGAGAGTGCCTAGTCTTCAAGAACGCAAAGAAGATATTCCTCTGCTCACCACGCATATCCTTACCAAAATTGCTGCAAATAGTACTCAAACGCCACCTACTTTAGACAATGAAGCGATTGAGATACTGTGTGATTACAATTATCCAGGTAACGTTAGAGAGTTAGAAAATATCCTTGAACGAGCCTTAACGCTCAGTGATGGCAAACACATTACATTGCATGATTTACATTTACCTCATCAAGCGCAAACCATAGAACAACAAACGGAATTAGGGCTGGATGATTATCTCATTTCTATGGAAAGACAAGTTATTTTAGATGCTTTAGAGAAAGCGCACGGCAATAAAACGGCTGCTGCAAAACTGCTTGGCATTAGCTTTCGAACCTTGCGCTACCGATTAAAAAAGATAGGCTTAGATAGCGATGCCAAATAATAATCGTGGTTTTACTTTGTTGGAGCTGCTCGTTACTTTATTAATCATCAGCATCCTCTTCATGTTATGCCAAACGAACTTTAGTCCGTTGTTATCACGCATGGTTTCACAAGATGATGCGTACCGTTTTTTTCAAACCTTAACCTATGCTAGGCAGGTTGCCATTAAGCATAATCAATTAATACAGGTTTGTCCCACACTCAATCAGCATGATTGCACAGCGGATTGGTCAAAAGGTTATATGGTTTTTTATCATCCTTCTGCTTCTGCACAAGACATTACAATACTGCGATATGAAAACACTCATTCCCGTAGTGATATTCAAACATACCAACCTGTAATAGTTCAATTTACAGGGGACGGGCGATGTTTAAACCGCACTACATTTCATATTCATGGCGAAAAATCATCGAAGATTGTCCTTTATGATAGTGGACGCATTCGTCTGATTTGCGGTGCTTAAAAATAAACGTGCTTGCTCAAACGACTGGCAAGTACAGCCAATATACGCTATCTAATGGAGTATGCATAAGAAATTTACAAAACGTGGTTTTACGCTCATTGAGTTGCTAATAACCATTCTCGTTCTGGCTATTGTCATGGCAATTGCCATTCCTTCTTTTTACTCTATTATCCAAAATAATTTAACCGTCGCGACAAGCAACGATCTGATGATTTCACTTAATTATGCCCGTTCTGAAGCGATTAAACGCGGAGCGAATGTTTCACTTTGTCCTGCAGCTGATCAAACATTTAGTGGCTGTGGCAACGACTGGAATCAAGGTTGGCTTATTTTTGTGAATCCTAACGCAAATACTAATTACTCTGCTAGCAACAGTGCGCAAGTATTATTACGCACGCAAAGCTTTTCTGGCGCAACTCCAAATATTACGACATCACCAAGTACATCATTAGCTAACTATAATAGTGCTGGATTTGCTGGCACAAATACCAGTAATTTAACCTTTAATATCAGCGCAACAGGTTGTCAGGGACCTTATGCTCGTAGCTTAAATATTTCTATGACCGGACGTGTCACGGTGACCAAGAGCAATTGTCCTTAATGGTAAAGCATTCCTCTTATCGGCCTATTCATTTCTCTTATCTTAACTTCCCTCTTAGGGCATCTTTCTTTTATAAACTATGATTAAGCTAATTCTTTTCTATGGAATGAAACAATGCAACCACTCAGATGTGAGAGTCTATATAAAATAGCTGGCTTCACGTTACTTGAAGTGTTAATCGCGATTGTGGTTTTTTCTATAGGATTGCTTGGTTTAGCTAGCTTACAAGTGATGGGGCTTCGTTTAAATCATGATTCTCTCCTAAGAACCGTTGCAACAATTCAAGCCAATGACATGGCAGACAGAATGCGCACGAATGTTGCAGCAACTTCTTTGGGAGTCACAAGCCCTTATAATAATCCATCAAAAAGTGCAACAGGAAATCCTAATTGCTTAGGCAAGGATTCTTCTGGCAATAATGCAAATGTACAATGCACGGCAGCGCAAATGGCCGCTCATGATTTTTATGAATGGTATGCTAATTTAGGTGGCAGTAGCGCAACCGGCTGGAGTCCAGCAACGCCAGCAGCTCTGCCGTCGGGCACGGGCGTTGTATGTATCGACAGCACTCCCAATGATGGTACGCCTTCCAATCCAGGATGTGATAATGTTGTTGCTATCGCTGGCAAACCTATTTTTGCAATAAAAATATGGTGGGTTGAAAGAGTCGATGCGAATAGCCCTGGCACAACACATCGATATGTGATGAGTTTTTCATTATGAAAATGAATATGATGCAAAAATGTAATCAAGGTTTTTCGCTTATCGAAGCATTGATAGCGATTACCCTAAGTTTGTTGTTATTGGCTGGCGTATTGCAAATATTTCTCAATAATAAAAATAGTTACAACTTAGGCAGCGGCTTTTCACAGCTGCAAGAAAATGGACGTTTCACAACACAATATTTATCTCGTACCGTACGATTAGCGGGTTATCGAAGTGCTCCGCCTGCCAATACTGCCTTCCCTGCAATGAGCACGATTTTCCCTAGTACCGCTCCCTATGTAACCGGCACGAATAATACCGGCCTTAATGGCAGTGATGCTTTAACAATACGTTACCAAGGAAGCGGAAATGGCGCAGGCACGCCTGATGGCACTATCCGTGATTGCTTAAATTTTGCCATCGATTCTAATGTCGTTGCTTCAAGCACTTTTTCACTAACTGCCAATAGTGAATTACAATGCCAAACTAACAATCCTAGTGCTTCTCCTTCTAATAATACTCAAATATTAATTAACGGAGTTGAGAATTTTCACGTTTTATTTGGCGAGGATCTCAATAATGATAATTCCGCCGATCGTTATGTACCTGCCAATTTTTCTGGTTTAGATATGAGTCGCGTCGTTAGCGTTCGTATTGCATTGCTACTTCGTTCAGATGATCCTATTAGGCCGAATGCAAATGCCATTACTTATAATCTTTTAGGCACTGCTTATACCGCAGCAAATGATAAGTATTTAAGGCAACCCGTGATTTTTACTGTTTTATTAAGAAATCAATTGAGTAAACCTTTTTAGGAGGATGAGAACATGAACATCAACCTTAAACTCCAACAAAAAGGGATGGTTCTTATCGTTGGTCTGATTTTCTTGCTCATCTTGACCATGATAGGTGTGTCTGCGATGAATTCAACCGCACTCAGTGAAAAATTAACACAAAATTTACGTGACAGCACCACCGCTTTTGAAGCATCTGAAGCATCACTCGCAGAAGGTGAATCTTGGCTCACCGCGCAAACAACGCCACCTGTGCCTGTTTCAACTTGTTCCAGTAGTCCTTGCAATGTCTGGCAAGCCAATACCCTAGCTGCACCTTATTCACAATCCAGTAGTTGGTGGCAAACTAATGCAAAATCTTTTTCTGGCACCATTTACGGTGTGGTCGCACAACCTAGATACATCATCGAATATTATGGATTTGTTCCCTATGAATTATCACCCGATGCAGCAGGAAGAGGACAAGGATATTATCTGTATCGTGTTAATGCACGAGGAACCGGCGCAACCGCCAATGCGCAAATCAATTTGCAGTCAATTTATTCAACGCAGTTCAATTAGGTGACTGCCATGAAAAAAGTATTGAATTTTATCATCCTCATTGCACTGAGTGGCTTTTCGGCATTGTCGAATGCCGCTACGCTAAACCTAACCCAAACTCCATTGTTTGCTGCCTCTTTTGTGCCACCTAATATTTTTTTCGAACTCGATGATTCTGGCTCTATGGATTGGGAAATGTCAGTTGGTTCTTATTGGAATTTTTGCGCCTATGATCCCAATGCGACGGGAATATATTCGCTTAATCCTATTTGTGGCTCCTATGGTTCAGATGATGGCTTGATCAGAAGTTATGCTAATGGGAACTATCGTTCTTTTACCTATATGTATGCTAATAATGATAATCTTTATTCAGATAGTTGCAGTTCCGATACCTATAATGCAATCGAAGCCTGTTCCAGCGCTGGCACTAAAGAATGGCGGGTTTATTCCGTTGACTTAAACTCGATTTATTATGATCCAAGTTCAACTTTTACACCTTGGATTGGACCTTGTTTAAATGTGGGCACCGCGTGTGCTAATGCCAGTTTCACTGCTGCTCGTAGTAATCCTGATCAAAGTCAATCAGGTTATACTGCCACACGAAATTTATCAGGAAGCGTTTATGAAGTATGGATTGATGATCGTGGTTTTGATCCTGCTGATCAGCGCCCTCTTCGTGCACTGAGTGTGAATGCCACCGCTACACCTAATGGCATTATTGATTTATGGGATAGTCACGTACGCGTTCAGCTAAACTCCAGTAACGCACAAGTTTATTCTATCACCTATAACCCCAATGCGCTTGGTCTTAATGCAACCCAAACACTCAAAGCAACCTTATCAAGTTCTACCGCATGTTATAACGTGTTAGGAAATAAAGATCTTGTTACTCAAGTCTTTAACGGCAGTTTAGCTTACACCAGCACAGGACAGCCAGGTTGTCGAACGCTCGCTGATGCGCAAACTAATTTTGCCAATTGGTATCAATATAATCGTCGTCGATCATTTGTTGCTAAAAATGCCATTGGTAGTGTGATTAATCGCTTTGGCAGTTATCGATATGGACTGAATGTGATTAATAATAGTCTTTTTATTCAAATGCCAAGCAACACTGACTATGCTACGCAAAATCAGAATCTGGTCAATTCACTCTATGGCTTTACTTGGCAAGCTTTAGGAACGCCATTGCGTACAGGATTAGCAAGAGCTGGCCAATATTATAATGGTACGCTTTCGAATACAACGAGCCCGATTATTTACCCTTGTCAACAAAACTTTACAATATTAGTGACTGACGGTTTTTGGAATGACACAACAGGCCCTAGCTATGTCGGCGATAGTGACAGGGATGGTATATCACAAACGCTTGCTGATGTGGCACGCTATTATTACATCACGGATTTAAGCTCATTAGCCAATCAAGTCCTGCCAACCGCTACCGATCCAGCAACATACCAACATATGGTTACTTTTACGATTGGTTTTAATATTAATGGACTCTTGGTTGATACCGATGGTGATGGTTGGCCAAATCCACCTTTGGCAGTTAATGGTAATTGGGGGAATCCTTTTAATAGTGATGCTGAAAAAGTTGATGACTTATGGCATGCAGCCTTTAATAGTAAAGGTTCCTATCTGAGTGCCCAAAGTGCTGCTTCCATTTCAACAGCACTAAGCAACGTCTTTGCAACCATTACTGCGCGTAGCTCCTCTGCTGCGCCGGCGGCACAAAATTCAACCTTACTTAATTCAAGTTCCCAAGTATTCCAAGCTCTCTTTAATACCAATAATTGGACTGGCGATCTACTCGCCTATAATATTGGTGTTAATAATCAATTAGCGACGACGCCAAGCTGGAGTGCTTCATGTGCTCTTACAGGTGGTACTTGTAACCAGACTTCGAGTACTACGACCGGTATTGCAGCGAATAATCGAGTCATCATCACTCGAAACTGGACTGGCGCAAATAATGGTATTGCTTTTCGCTGGCCAAGTAATTATACAAGTTATAAAGTCAGTAATGCTTTACCCACTAATTTGGCGAATTTTTTAAGTCAAGCGCCATACCCTGCCAATACAACAACGACTTCGCAAATCAGTGCAAATCAGGCTTACGGCCAACAATTACTCAATTACTTAAGAGGCGAACGTACGCAAGAAACACAATACGGTGGTAGTTATTCTTTCAGAGATCGTACTAGCATTTTAGGGGACATTGTTGATTCCGCACCTATTTACGTGGGGCCTCCTAGTCGCACTTATCCGGATAGCATGGAAACGGCTCCCTATAGTAGCTTTGTTTCATCCTACCGAACACGATTACCGTTAGTGTATGTCGGTGCTAACGATGGCATGCTTCATGCTTTCTCGGCAACGGATGGGGCAGAAAAAATGTCCTATATCAGTGGAAATTCGCAAATTTTTCGAAACTTACCCTATCTTAGCATTACTCCTTATCAACATGTGTATTTTAATGATGGCTCTCCCATTGATGCCGATGTTTTTTATAATAGTGCATGGCATACCATTATTGCCTCTGGATTAGGCAATGGTGGCCAATCACTTTATGCATTAGATGTGACCAATCCCAATAATTTTACCGAAGCAAATGCCGCTAGTATTTACTTATTTGAATTTAGTGATGTGAACGACCCCGATTTTGGTTATGTGCAAGGCCAACCCGTTATTGCCAAAGTAAGAACTGGTTTGAATCAAAGTAAGTGGGCCATTATTGTCAATAACGGGTACAACAGTACTGTCGCCGATGGTAATGCCAGCACTACCGGTAGAGCAGCCTTGTTCATCTTATTTATTGAACAAGGAGCAAATGGTGCCTGGGTTGCGGATCAGAGTTATATCAAAATTCCTGTCGGCCCCACCAATCTAACTACCCCGAATGGACTTAGCACACCTTATGCGGTCGATGTTGATGGTGATTATATTGTTGATTATGTTTATGCCGGTGATCTGAAAGGGAATATGTGGAAATTTGATTTAAGAAACACCACCCCGACTAATTGGAAAAACAATGCAACCTTACTTTTTACCGCGAGTAATACCACAGCCGGAGATCAACCGATTACAGCCCCGCCTGTTGTCGGTGCACATCCTAATGGACTCAATTATGGTGTCATGGTCTATTTTGGCACAGGGAAATACCTCGAGCTTGCTGATAATACGACCTCTAATCAAAGTACTCAAAGTTTCTATGGTATTTGGGATAAATTACAAGGTGCAACCGTTGCAAAAAGTGGCTTAGTTCAACAACAGATTCTGGCTGAAGTCACTTCCAATTCCAATACTTATCGTGTTGTTTCAAGTAATGCACTCAATTGGAGTACCAACC
Organism: Candidatus Berkiella aquae; assembly: GCF_001431295.2. Lineage (NCBI taxonomy): Bacteria > Pseudomonadati > Pseudomonadota > Gammaproteobacteria > Candidatus Berkiellales > Candidatus Berkiellaceae > Candidatus Berkiella > Candidatus Berkiella aquae. Next base: position 3,128,446 of record NZ_LKAJ02000001.1, read on the forward strand.
TGGGTTGGTATCTCAATTTATATGTTAATAGCTCAAACAACGGAGAACGACAAATCAGCCAACCCATTTTGCGCAATGGCAATGTTATTTTTACCACGATGGCTCCCTCAAGCAACCCTTGTGATTATGGTGGCAGTAGCTGGCTGATGGAAATCGATGCCGCAACTGGGGGAGCGCCTTTGTTTTCACCTTTTGATACGAATAATGATGGCACATTCAGCCAACAAGATTATTTGACAGTGACGATTTCGGGCCAAACACTCACAGTAAAAGCAGCGGGTGTGAAATCTGCATCTGGTATTACGGGAACACCAACCGTTCTAGTCAGTAGCGATAAAACAAAAGAAGTCAAAGTCACTAGTGGCTCGCAAGGATTGAGCACGGTAATTGAAAATCCGGGAAACAATTCAGGGCGACAAAATTGGCGCCAAATTTACTAGAGCCTCATAAGGAGCGATGAATGAAAACAATCATTTTCTTACTAGGTATGAGTCTTTGTTTGGGCTTGCTTCCTCTTACCAGCAACGCCACTCCCGAAACACCGACGGGCACTGGCACTATCATGTCATTTAGTATAGAAGAGAAGAAAGTCATGATTGGGCAAAAGGAATATGGCCTCGCTGACAGGTTGCAAATTCAAACCAAACACCACATTGCTGCAGGAGAAAATGCAATAAAGGCAGGTCAACAAATAGAATTTTGGACTGATAGTAATAGTCATTTAAAAATTATGAGCAGCACACCAGGCTCTGATGGTAAACCTGAACAATTACCAGTTATTAAGCGTATCAGAATTTTATCTGATGTCACCATGAACTATTAACTGCAAAAGGAAGTAAGATGCGCAATTTTCGTTATTCAAAAGGATTTTCTTTAATGGAGCTGATGGTTGCTGTCGTTATCGTTGGCATACTTGCGGCCATTGCTTACCCAGCTTATACCGATTATATCAATCGCACACGTCGTGCAGATGGCAAAGCTGCCTTATTAAACATGGCAATTTACATGGAGCATTACTACACCGAAAATAATAGTTATACCGGAGCAACCGTAACAGGAATTGGTTTAACCAATGCTTCTTCGCAAGAAGGCTATTACACTTTAAGCATTAGTGCCTTAACCGGCACTTCTTACACCTTAACAGCGACACCAACCGGTGCGCAAGCAGCCGATAGTTGTGGTGCGCTTACGTTAACAAATACCAATGTGAAAGGGCCGAACTCAGACTGCTGGCAACGTTAAAGGAACGCCCCTTTTTGGCCAATTTTGAACGAAAAAGGTATCTCAAAATGCTCACATACCTGATGTATGCTGCGCTTTCTCGACATCTTTTTCGTTCAAACTTGTCTAAAAAATGGACGCTCCTGATAATTGAGGTAGTACGCGGTTAGGTTTCAACCAAATCTTCTATTTTAAAATGATTGGTAATTTTCACTTCGCGCAGTTCACGTGGCATCGCAAAAGAAACATTTTCTTCAATCCCTTTGACTTCTTCTATTGCTGCCACTTCTAAATGTTGTTCCAAAGAATCAATCACCGCTTTTACTAGCACATCAGGTGCTGAAGCGCCTGCGGTAATACCAATGGAATTAACACCTTCAAACCAATCCCATTCAATCATTTCTGGTTTATCTAATAAATAAGCTGGCGTCCCTAATTGTTCAGATAATTCTCGCAAACGATTGGAATTAGAACTGTTAACTGAGCCAACCACTAAAACAACATCCGCTTTTTCTGCCAATACCTTCACGGCATCTTGACGATTTTGTGTTGCATAACAGATATCATCTCTTCTTGGGCCTTGAATCATCGGAAATTTTACTTTCAAGGCATTAATGATTTGCTGCGTATCCTCAACCGAAAGGGTTGTTTGAGTCATATAAGAAAGATGTTCAGGATTTTTAACGATTAAGGCATCAACATCTTTTAAATCTTCAACTAAATAAATGGCACCTTCTGGGTTTTTGTATTGTCCTAAGGTGCCTTCTACTTCGGCATGTCCTGCATGGCCAATCAAAATACATTCATGTCCTTTTTTACTTTGACGGACTACTTCCATGTGAACTTTAGTGACTAGGGGACAAGTCGCATCAAGAACCATGGTAAAACCGCGTTTTTGTGCTTCTTCACGAACTTGTTGTGATACGCCATGTGCACTAAAAATAACCGTGCTACCTTCTGGGATATTATCAAGCTCATCAACAAAAATAGCGCCTCTTGATTTCAAACTATCTACCACAAAACGATTATGCACCACCTCATGCCTTACATAGATGGGAGCACCAAATTTCTCCAATGCCGCTTCTACAATATCGATAGCACGCTCAACGCCTGCGCAAAAGCCTCTTGGATTCGCTAAATAGATAGTAATTGGTTCTGAATTTAACAACATAATCAATCCTAGCTCTGTGTTTCTTTAGAAAAAATTAACGAGAATATCGTCATCACTGCGCCAATCGTAATAAAACAATCTGCTAAATTAAATGTATACCAATGCCAATTTTTGAAATAGAAGTCGATAAAATCAATAACATGCCCATAGAAAATACGGTCACAAATATTTCCTAAAGCACCTCCTAAAATCATGGCTAAGGCCAGTCTATTCCATTTTTGCTCACGTGGCGTTTGTGCTAACCAAATAGCAATGATGGTGCTAATAAACAAAGTAAAAGAAATTAACAACCATTTCCCCAATGCGGCTTGTTGGCTAAACAAGCTAAAAGCAATACCGGTATTGTAAGTCAATGTCAGTGAAAATGAAGGAATTAGAGAAACGAATTCCCCAAATGCAATATGATTGACAACCCACCATTTGCTTAATTGATCTAACAATAAAAGAAGTCCGCTTAGACCAAACCATGGGTAAACTGAATTTTTTGCTGTGATATTGATTGCATCCGTTTTAAGCATAGTGTCTTATTTCTCCTGTGCTTTCTTGCGTGATATTTTCAACACAACGACCACAAATTTCCGGGAATTCAGTTGATTGGTTAACATCTTCACGATGATGCCAACAACGCACACATTTTTCATGCTCACTCAATTTCACCCAAACCCACAAATCTTCGCTTTCGGTTTGAGTCGCTAATTCTGATTTTTCCTGCAGCGGTTTAACCACCGCATCGGAGGTAATCAGAATAAAACGTAACTCATCCTTTAATGATTGCAGTTTTGTCAAAAGCTCACCTTGAGCATAAAGAAAGACTTCGGCATCAAGAGGCGCCCCTATTTTGCCGGCTGCTCGCTGCGCTTCTAACGCTTTATTGACTTGATCGCGCACAAACATAATGCTGTGCCAAAAATCATTATCCATGGCATGCGGCTTCGCAAGTCTTGGCATATCTTCGCGCCACTGTGTCAAGAAAACCGATGCTTCATCCGCATCAGGAAGCACTTCCCATATTTCTTCGGCCGTAAAACTTAAAATGGGCGCTAACCAACGTGTTAAACAATGTGCCAAATAATACATCGCGGTTTGTGCAGAACGTCTGGGTAATCCATGGCGCTTGGTCGTGTATTGTCTATCTTTGATAACATCTAAATAGAAACTACCCAACTCAACGACACAAAAGTTATGCACCTTTTGATAAATCAAATGGAATTGGAAGCTATCATAAGCACTGATGATTTCTTGTTGTAGCTGCGCAGCCATATCAATAATCCACGCATCCAAAGCAACTAACTGCTGCGCCTGCACCAGATGTTCTTTCGGTGAAAAACCATCTAAATTGGCGAGTAAGAAACGCATCGTATTGCGGATCCGACGATAAGCATCGGCGGTGCGATTCAATATTTCATCTGATACATGGATTTCGCCTTTATAATCAGTGGCACTGACCCATAGTCTTAAGATATCGGCTCCTAACGTTTTTAATACTTTATCAGGGGCCACGACATTACCGAGAGATTTAGACATCTTTCGCCCTTGCGCATCTACGGTAAAACCGTGTGTGAGCACTGTGCGGTAAGAGGCTTCATTCATCATTGCAACACTGCTAAGTAATGAAGACTGGAACCATCCACGATGTTGATCAGAACCTTCTAGATACAAATCAGCAGGGAATTGTAATTCAGGACGTTTCTTTAGAACGGCCGTATGGCTCACGCCAGAATCAAACCAAACATCTAACGTATCTTGTGATTTTTCATATTGCGCGATATCGCTAAAGGGTAAGGTGTTAATATCTAATTCATGCCAAGCTTCAATACCTTGTTGCTCGATACCCTTGGCAACAATTTCAATAATTTCTTGCATTTGCGGATGTAGTGTACCCGTTTGTTTATGTAATACAAATGGTAAGGGGGTTCCCCATGTTCTTTGTCTTGAAATACACCAATCAGGTCTATCTTGCACCATTAATTGAATACGAGATGCACCCCACTCCGGCACCCATTTTACTTTCTCGATTTCACGTATTGCATTTTGACGCAATCCCTTGGCTTGCATGCTTATAAACCATTGCGCTGTTGCACGAAATATCAAAGGTGTTTTATGACGCCAACAATGTGGATAACTATGATTCAATGTGGTTGCATGAAGTAAATTATTTTTTTCTCTTAATACTTCAATGACTTTGTCATTTGCTTTAAAGACGTGCATACCACCAACAATCGGTGTTTCAGCAAAAAAACATCCTCTACTATCAACTTCCGTTTCGATCTTTAAGCCATATTGCATGCTGATTTGATAATCTTCCAAACCATGAGCGGGTGCCGTGTGAACCGCGCCTGTACCTGCATCAACGGTAACATGCTCCCCCACAATAACAGGGACTAAACGATCATAAAATGGATGTTCAAGAGCGTGTTTTTCTAATTGTCGACCTTTAAAGGCTGCTAAGACTTCATAATCTTGGCATTCATATCGAGCCATACAGTTTTCAAGCAAAGCTTCTAAGACGCATATCGCTTCAACATCATTCGCAAACTTGCCCTTTACTAATACATAATCAAGATCAGGGTGTAACGTAACCGCTTGGTTTGCAGGTAAAGTCCAAGGCGTTGTGGTCCAAATCACCAAGGCTGCATTTTTAATAGGCAATGATGATAGATTGAGCGCAGAAGACAATGCCTCTAAATCATGAATTCGAAAACAAACATCGATTGCAGGTGAGGTTTTATTTTGGTATTCCACTTCTGCTTCTGCTAATGCAGAACCGCATTGCGTACACCAATGGACCGGTTTCGCTCCACGCTGAAGGTGACCTTGTTTTAAAATATCTCCGATAGAACGAACAATATCTGCTTCATAAGCAAAATCCATTGTCTTATACGGGTTATCCCAATCTGCTAAAATACCTAAGCGAATAAATGAAGCTTTTTGCAAAGCAATTTGTGATTCCGCATATTCACGACATTTTTCACGAAAAACTTTAGGCGGGACATCAACATTGGCAAGACCAATCTTTTTTTCTACATTGACTTCGATTGGCAAGCCATGGCAATCCCATCCTGGAACTAATGGTGCATCATAACCGCTTAGCATTTTGGATTTGACAACCATATCTTTCAAGATAGTGGTAACCGCATGTCCAATATGAATATCACCATTCGCATACGGAGGGCCAAGATGTAAAATATATTTTTTTCGTCCTTTACTTTTTTCTCGTGCTAACCGATACCAATCCATGCTTTGCCATTTTGCTAAACGTTCTGGTTCTTTTTGTGGCAAATTTGCCTTCATCGGAAAAGCCGTCGTTGGTAAATTTAAAGTGTTTTTATAATCGGTTTTCATCATTTCTTAACTCTACTTAGAAAAGGTTAAATCGCTAAAAAAAGTTCTCGCAGAATTTACATCCTCTGCAATTTGTTTTGTTAAAGCATGAATATCTGCAAAACGGATTTCATCACGAATCTTTTGCAAAAATTCGACGGTAATCCGTTTGCCATAAAGATCTCCTGAGAAATCTAAAATATGCGCCTCTAGAAAATAATTCTTTCCGTCTAAGGTCGGGCGGGTTCCAACGTTAGTCACTGCCTGATACCATTTATCTTCTATCAAGACCTTAGTGACAAAAACGCCTTTAAACGCTAAATCATGGGGTTTCATTTTCAGATTAGCCGTGGGATAACCCAGTGTTCTGGCCAAACGTGAACCACTCACCACTCGTTGACTTACCTGGTAATTTCGACCCAGCTGCTCTTCAACTGCTATTAAATCACCTTTTAATAACAACTCTCTTACCCGCGTGCTACTAATTTTAGCCATATTATTTTGACTAATTTTAATCGCATCGACAGAAAAGCCTCTTTCATTGCCCATTTGCTGTAACAAGGCAACATCGCCTTGTTGTTGAAACCCGAAACGAAAATCCTCACCTACCATTAAATGTTTCACATTTAATCCAGCAATTAAACAGGTTTCCACAAATTCTTTGGGTGTCATCGCAGAAAATGCTTTATTAAAGCGCAAACAAACAACCTGATCGACGCCCCATTCTTTTAACAGCAAAAACTTCTGCCGAAAGCTCATTAATCGCAATAAATTGCTATTTGGCCGAAAACACATTTGTGGCATGGGTTCAAAAGTAATGACGGTTGCTAAAGAATTGCTTTGCTTGGCATATTTAACAACATTTTGAATCAACTGTTGATGCCCTTTATGTAATCCATCAAAGTTACCAATCGTTGCTACGCTTGGCTGTTTTGTTGTTGGTTTTGTTTTTCGAATTAGATTAACTTTCATATCCCACACTTTGTAATCGCAAATGACCAATGCGAAGTCCCATCAGGAATAAACTTGCAAAATAAATCAGCGCTGCGGCCCCCATCAACATTAACAAATTGATTGCGCGCGTCGATGCTGACCAATCTAACCACTGCGCCATTTCAGGCACGAGCCACCATAACATTGCCCCCATCATCGTGTTGGCAAAAATTAAACGTCCGGCAAAACTTAACCAACCATTTAAGGGGATGTAGATTTTTTTCTGTAATAATGCAAAGAGTAAAATGAGTACGTTGATGATGGAAGACAATGTGGATGCCAACGCAAGGCCTGCATGGGCTAGAGGGCCTATCAATAATGCATTAAAAACAACATTGGCTGCCATTGCAACAATAGCAACCTTAACGGGGAATTTGGTATTTTGACGAGCATAAAAAGCCGACACCAGTACCTTAACCGCTAAGAAACAGACAAGCCCTAAAGAAAGTGCCATTAAACTACGAGCAGCCATCATGGCATCATGCCCACTAAAACGACCATATTGAAAGAGAGTTGCCAACATGGGTCCTGCCATCATCGTGAGCCCAATTGTCGCCGGAACACCTATTAGTAAAATCCAACGCAAAGCCCAATCCATACTTGCAGAAAATCCGCGATGGCTGTTACGTGCATATTCTTCTGACAAATGCGGTAGCACAACCGTTGCTAATGCTACACCAAAAATACCAATTGGAAACTCTAGCAACCTATCGGAGTAATACAGCCAGGTTAAACTCCCAACAGGCAAGAAGGAGGCAAAAATAGTGTCGACTAATAAGTTAATTTGCATCACAGAAGCGCCAATTAATGCTGGCACCATTAAACGCAGAATCCGCCTGACGCCAGGATCTTGCCAATCCCATTGTGGTGAGGGTAACAATGCTAATTTTGCTAAGAATGGGATCTGAAAGCAAAGCTGCGATATGCCTGCTAATAATACGCCCCAAGCAAGCGCTTCTACCGGTTCTTGAAAATAAGGGCTTAAGATCCATGCCGCTAAGATCAAACTGACATTCAGCAGGACGGGGGTAAATGCTGGCATCGCAAATTGCCGATAAGTGTTTTGAATACCCGCCGCAAAAGCGGTTAAAGAAATTAATAAAATATAAGGGAAGGTTAATTGCAATAGATAACAGGCTAATCCAAAACGACTATCTTCCACACTAAAACCTGGCGCAAATAATCGGATAAGCCAAGGGGCTCCTACCACCCCCAAAAAAGAAACCACGAGCAATACGATACCCAGGGCTGCAAATACTTTATTCACAAGCTGCTTTACACCGTCATGATCCTGACGAGTACGATATTCACTTAAAACAGGAACAAATGCTTGTGAAAAGGCACCTTCGGCAAACAGTCGCCTCATAAAATTGGGAATCTTAAATGCCAATAAAAAAGCATCAATGCCTGCACCTGCGCCAAACATATGTGCAATCACCATATCACGAATAAACCCAACGATACGCGACAAAAAAGTCATTATACTCACTAATGTTGTCGATTTGAGTAGTTGATTTGCCATAGTGCCTTACGCTCGATTGTTGACATCCCGGACTAAAATAGGGATTATTGCAAATTTTACTTCGTCTGTAACGAAAAGTAGGAGCATTTCCTTTGGCTAATACAAAACAAGCTGCAAAACGCGCCCGCCAAGCTGAAAAACATCGGGTTGGTAATAAATGGCAAGTTTCCAGAATGAATACTCACATCAAACGCGTCATTGCGGTTATTGAAGAGAAGAAGAAACCAGAAGCCCAAACAGAATACAAACAAGCGGCCTCAGCGATTGATCGCATGGTTAACAAGGGGTTGGTACATAAAAATAAAGCTGCTCGTCTTAAAAGCCGCTTAAATAAGCGTCTAGCTGCTCTAGCTTAAGCTTTTGCTCTCCTGGCGATGCTATTGCAGCGCCAGGCAACCTTCCTGCTTAAAATACCTCAGCCAACTCTTCTGCCATCATCACCATTTTATTTTCTTGAAGAAATTGCATGGCTTTTTCACATAGGGCGGGGACACCTGATTTATTCAATGCAGATACTGCATAGATAGGTGCATCGATTGAAAGCTTTTCGCAAATCTGTTGTATATGCTTGTTCGCTTCTTCTTCTGTAAAACAATCGATTTTATTAAAGACTAACCAACGTGGCTTATTTGCAAGCTCTTCACTGAAAGCCGCTAATTCTTTTTCAATTGCCAAAATATTGTCCGCAGGACAAGAACCATCCATTGGTAAGATATCAACTAAGTGTAATAGCAAGGTTGTGCGAGAAAGGTGTTTTAAAAATTGAATCCCTAGCCCTTTTCCTTGTGAGGCGCCCGGAACCAAACCTGGGATGTCCGCAATGACAAAACGCCGTTCTGCTGATAAGGAAACAATCCCTAATTGTGGATATAACGTTGTAAAAGGGTAATCCGCTACTTTAGGGCGAGCTAAAGAAACTGCTCGGATAAAAGTCGATTTGCCAGCATTGGGCAATCCTAGCAAGCCTACCTGAGCCAATAATTTTAATTCTAATTGCAACTCTCGGTTTTCACCGGGTTTGCCAGGTGTAGTATAACGAGGGGCTCGATTGGTTGGGCTTTTAAAATTAACATTACCAAGACCACGACTTCCCCCTTTAGCCACCAACATGCGTTTTCCATGCGTGACTAAATCGCCTAATATTTCTTGGGTATCTGCTTCTTTGACAACGGTACCAACGGGTACTTTAATGATGCAATCGTCACCATCTGCACCACGGCACTGGCGCTTTGCGCCATTTTCACCATGTTCGGCTTGAAACTGTGTTTTATAGCGAAAATCCACTAGGGTATTCAGGCCAAGATCGGCTTCCAAATAGACACTGCCGCCTTTGCCACCATCGCCACCATCGGGTCCACCAAACGCAGCACATCTTTCTCGGCGAAAGCTACCAGAGCCATCTCCACCATTACCTGCCCGAACCTTGATGAATGCTTCGTCGATAAACTTCACAATGAAATCCTCAAAAAAACAAAAACCCCTAAAATAGTCAGTGACTATAGGGGTTCTTGTTATTAATTTACTACACGCTTACTGAGCGGCAGTTTCTTCGTCTCGTTGTGGCACAATATTGACCACTTTATGCTGCATTTTGCCTTTGATAGCAAATTGCACGAAACCAGAAACTTTCGCATACAACGTATCGTCTTTGCCGATGCCGACAAACACACCGGGATGAAACTTCGTTCCACGTTGGCGCACAATAATGCTGCCAGCATGAACCCATTCACCACCATAGGCTTTGATTCCTAGATATTGCGGGTTGGAGTCACGGCCATTTCGTGTACTACCACCCGCTTTCTTATGTGCCATACGTCACCTTTATTAAATTTGAGTAATTTCGACTTCTGTGAAATGTTGGCGATGCCCTTGTGTGCGACGATAAGTCTTACGACGGCGCATTTTAAAAATGCGGATTTTGTCGCCACGACCATGCTGCACAATTTTTGCAATCACTTTACTGTTTGCGATATAGGGCGCGCCCAGCTCAATTTTTTCACCATTGGATTTAAGGAGAACATTGCTCAATTCAACTGACTCACCAGGTTCGCCCTGCATAAGTTCTAATTTGCAACGTTGACCCACTTTGACGCGATGCTGTTTGCCCCCTGCAGCAATAATCGCGTAGCCACTCTGTGTACTCACACTCTGCTCCCGCATAAATTCTTTGAATATATTGGTATGCCCATTTATCAGTAGGCAAGGGCAGCAATTTTACGTTAGAAAGATACAAAGAAGCAAGCAACCCAACGGTTAAAAGCGAAAAGACCTATGCATTTAGTTGTGCCAGCGGATTTTCCATCGTATAGTCGCCCTAAATTTACATAGTTGATTTATAGCGCATAGCCTATGCCACTCCAAGCAATCACAAAATTAGTGTCAGCTGATTTACTGTCAGTCAACGAAACCATTTTGCAATGTTTAGAATCTCACGTTGAGGTAATTAACCAAATTGGTCATTACCTTATTAATAGTGGAGGCAAGCGCGTTAGACCTTTAGTTGTATTGCTTAGCGCCAAAGCTTGCCAGGCTAAAGGCACCAGTGCCATTTCAATGGCAGCTATTATTGAATTTATCCATACTGCAACCTTATTGCATGATGATGTAGTAGATGGTTCAAAACTGCGCCGCGGGCGCCCAACGGCCAATCATGTGTGGGATAATCCTACCGCGGTTTTGGTAGGCGATTTTTTATACTCCCGCGCTTTTCAAATGATGGTTTCTCTCAATAATATGACCTCCATGCGCATCTTAGCGGATGCAACCAATGTGATTGCGGAAGGTGAAGTTTTACAGCTTGCCCATCGTCATCAACCTGATGTGACGGAAGAACAATATAAAAGGGTGATCCACTTTAAAACCGCCAAGCTATTTGAAGCTGCGGCACAATTGGGCGGCGTGATGGCCAATCAATCTAACGATATTGTGAATGCACTAGCAGAATATGGCCTGCAATTAGGCATGGCTTTTCAATTAGCCGATGATGTTTTAGATTATCAAGCAACGAATCAGTCTTGGGGCAAAAATATTGGTAACGATCTTGCAGAAGGCAAGGCAACCTTACCACTGATTTACGCGATGAAATCAGCCCCCCATCAACAAGCCATGCAAATCCGCAAAGCGATTATGCAAGGTAATTTAGCCGATTTAGAATTGATTCAAGAAGCGATTATTGCCACTGGCGCCATTGAATACACGCAAATTGTTGCCAAAGAAGCGATTCGAAAAGCCCAAGATGCTTTAGTCTGCATTCCACCTTCACCTTATCGTGAAGCCATGGCAAAATTAGCAACGTTTGCGATAGAGCGAGGCAATTGAGGCCTACGCTGAAGGTAATTGGGGCAAGGCGACAAGCTCTCGAATAATAGGCGTGTTGTTTATTTTTTATACAAGTTAAAATATAAATGCTCAAAGCAGTTTGGCTTTAGGCAAGACGGCAAGCTCTCGACAAACAGGAGTGTACACAAAAGTACACGACTGTTGGGAGATGGGCACAGCCAACACCGCATAAAGCCAAAATGAGAAGAGCATTTTTCGGGGTGTAGCTCAGCCTGGTAGAGCACTGCGTTCGGGACGCAGGGGTCGTAGGTTCAAATCCTGTCACCCCGACCAGTCTTCGCCTTACTTCGTAAGGCTTCGCCTGGCGGGCCATTACTGTAAAGCAAACGAAAAGCTTATGCGCGCCAAAGCCTCTTGGTGAAGGCGGGCTTTTGCAATTCCCAATTTCTTACTATTGATTGCTCGGCCTAGGACCCGTCTTAGTTGCCGACAACCGTGTAAGGCTTCGCTTGGTGAGTGCATTCTCGCCTGCTCGTGTGTAGCTTCTAACTTTTCTCGAAATAGGACTATCATTTTCTGCGCTTAGGCTGTACTATTCACCGTTGATTTCTAGCAAGCTAACCAAAGTGGCTTTATAACTCAGGTTATTCTAGAAAAAAGGTGCTGATGGCTATGCTCCAAGCTGGTGATTAGCGACAATTTGGTACTTCAACCGGGGGAGATTTCACTGTGCCCTTAGTGATTCTGCTATTCGCTCTCTTTGCGAGCCTTTTTACCCTAAGCAAAACGGCATTAGAATTTTCTGAACCATTTTTTCTGATTGGTTCACGTATGACGTTAGCAGGTTTCTTGCTACTAGGACATCAATTTTTCTTTAATCGTAGCGCTTTTAAAATCAAGGTAGAGCATGTGCTACCTTTAGTCATGCTTGGCTTAGTGAGTATTTATATCACTAATATCGCTGAGATCTGGGGCATTCAGTATATGAGCTCCGCTAAAGCATGTCTTATCTATAGTTTATCACCCTTTATTGCAGCTTTATTTGCCTATTGGATGCTGCATGAAAGATTATCTTGGAAAAAATGGTTTGGTTTATGTGTTGGTTTTGTCGGCCTCACTCCCATTTTATTTACCCATACCTCGTCAAGTGAACTTGCTAAAGATCTCTTGTTCATTTCCTGGGCAGAAGTTGCGCTGATTATCGCTGTTTTCGCTAGCGTGTATGGCTGGATCCTCTTGAAAAAAATTATCAATGATTACCGCTTTACACCCATTATGGCAAATGGCGTCAGCATGCTGATTGGTGGCACACTTGCGTTAACCCATTCCTACTTAAGTGGCGAATCTTGGGCGCCAATCCCCGTTGTGGATGGTAAATTCTTCGCTTTTGCGGAATGTGCTTTATGGATGACGCTTATCTCTAATGTCATCTGTTACAACCTCTATGGCTTCTTGCTCAAACGATTCTCTGCAACCTTTATGGCATTAGCTGGTTTAATTACTCCTTTGTTTGCCTCACTTTTTGGTTGGTATTTCTTGAACGAAGTGATCACTTGGCACTTCTTTGCGTCAATGATATTGTTCTCAATAGGTCTTGCCCTATTCTATCAAGAGGAACTTGCCAATAACCTCGCAGACAGCATCGACAACCCAAAATCCATTGATGCAAGCCCCTAATAAGGCTGATTGCCACTGTCATACGGTGTTCTCTGATGGCACCTTGACGCCAGTGGCATTGCTTACACTTGCTAAAGAAAAGCAATTAACTGGATTAAGCATCACCGATCATGACACGGTTGATGCTTACCCCATTGCCATCCCTTACGCAGCCGAGCTTGGCATTACGCTTGTTCCCGGAATTGAAATCTCCGCTCACTATCAAAATACCAGCATTCATGTGTTGGGCTATGCCTTTGATTTACAGGATGCAGGGCTACGTCGCTTGTGTGAACGATTACAGACCGATCGTGAAAGCCGTAATGAAAAAATCTTATTAAAACTTGCTAGATTAAACCTACCAATCAGCATGAGTGAAATCAAAACAGCCTTTCCAACCGGCACCATTGGTCGCCCTCATATTGCAAAGCTGATGGTGGAAAAAGGCTATGTCAAAACCATGCAAAAAGCTTTTCAACGCTATCTGGGAGAAAAGCAGCGTTGCTACGTCGGTGGCATGACCATTACCGTAGAACAGGCTATTACGACTATTCAAAATGCTGGCGGATTTGCGGTGCTAGCCCATCCCCATTCTTTGCCAAACAAAATCTTAAGCGCACTCACGCAAATGCCTTTTGATGGGGTTGAAGTGTATTATGGACCCTTATCCGCAAAACAGGAATCTCCTATTTTATCCTTAGCGCTTCGTAAAAATTGGATGATAACCGGTGGCTCTGACTTTCATGGCGGGCAAAAATCCTATGCAAGCTTAGGAGCTTCTTTTACCCCTAGTGAGACTTTTGACCAATTTGTGGCAAGGACAAAATCTCATTTCCCTGCTTTGGCGTGTCTTTAAGCAAATTATCGTAGTGAATAATCATTAGTGCGGGATAGAAAGAGCTTAGCAATAAAATCAATATTGCTTTTGCATAAGGAATTTGCATTTCATCTAATGCCAACATGAGAAATGCTGCAATAATCCCAAATAGTAAAATGATTAATAAAGTATCAACCCAATGTTTTTTAACCAATTGATAGCTATTTTTGAGAGCTGATAATACTTTTTGGCGTTCAATGACAATCAATACGCCTGCTATAAAAAAATTAACAATCAAAACTAATGATAACAATGTCGCTAATAAAATAATGATATGCTGCATTGATAAAATATTCATTGTCCAAGCCATGGGTATGAGCTTACTAAAATAAAGTAAACCCGCAAAGGCAAATAACACTAATAGTAATGGCAAAGAAATAACAATATAAGCAAGATAAATTGGGATGAATCGCTGATAGCCTGATTTGAACATCACCGTAAAATCAATAGGATGCGACCTCAATCGCTGAAAAAGTCCATAGACAATCATACTAAAAAATAAAGTGGTGATTGCCATATCTAAGAACAACGTTACAAAAAGCATGGCTGAAACTTGTGCTTGTTGCGGCAAAAAATATTCTAGTAACATTTGGCTTAACATCCATAGTAATAAAACCGGCAATAAATCTAGAAACGATTTACCCCATAAAATAGATGCTCGACCCAATGTGTCAAAAAGAGATGGAAATGGTTTTGCCATGTGATACTACTTACCTTTTTTGGCAATTATATCATCATGGCAACTAACTTTATATTGAATAAAATAACAGGTTTAGTTGAGCGAGTTTTTATACAACCTTTGCGTAATGGTGGTCTGCAAAAGCGCTGCATTGATCTCATTGTTATCATCTAAGCTGTTATAAATGGTTTGCAAAGTCTCTTTTAAAGCTAACCATGATCCACGTAGCACCGGATTTTTGGCAAGCATTTGCATCATTTCTAAGCTATTTTGCGCAATTTCCTGTTCAGAAAGATCGCCGCCATTGCTCAGCATTTGTGTAAATTGTTGGATTAATGGATTGGTTAGTTTACTCATCATTTTCCCCACAGCCTGTTTGCGATGGAGGGAGCATCTCTTAGTTGAGAATCATAAAGCTTGCGAATTACGATGACTTGCCAGAAGAAGTCGACAAAGGGTAAGGCCTATTCTTCAGGCGCGCGCATATACCCCCAAGGCGCGGCAAAATGCCAATCTAGTTCTTGAGAAACATGCGTCAAGATCTGCTGTGCACGCACACTTCCCCCTTTATCATTTAAACGAGGACTACAAATCGCTATTCCTCCTCGCCCCGTTGCTAAGGCCACAACCAAACCTGAAACACCGCTTTTAGCAGGCATACCTGTTTTTACTAAATTCATGCCTGATTCATCATACATTCCACACGTTGCCATGATGGCAACGACAGAATTGCTGGTGCGTTCGGAAATCACTCTGGTACCATCTGGCGCTAAGCCACCATTGGCTAGCAACATCGGTAGATAAACCGATGATTTAATATCGGCTTCATAAGAGCATAAATAAAAATAGGTTTCTAAAGACTCTTCTACCGAAAGGCCTAGCTCATGTTTACTATTAAGCAAATAAGCAATTGAACGATTCCTATCTCCCGTTGCTCGCTCAGAAGCAAATACTTTGCCATTAACGCCTAAGATTTGTCCAAATAACCGAGCCGCCCAACCATCTAGCCATTGTGCGCGCTGCTGCGTATTACCAGGAATTCGGCTACACAACGCGATAGCACCGGCATTAACCATCGGATTAACAGGAATGGGACCATATCTATCGACTTGTGCAATCGAGGAAAAGGATTGACCTGAAGGTTCAACATGGATCCAAGAAAACATTTTCTCTTCACCATATTCTTCCATCAAGCCAATTAAAGAAATCAGTTTTGCAACACTTTGTAAGGTAAAAAGATGCTGTTGATGATCACCACTAAATAATTGGGTACCATCGACTAATTGAATGGCCGCAGATAATTGCTCGGGATCAACGTTGGCTAATTCGGGAATATAATCGGCAGGCGCACCCTCTCTGTTTTGCTTTGCCGCTAGCACCGCTTCATCGAGTGTCTTTTGAATATATTCAAGATACCGTGCACGTTCCACGCGTTGGAACACCTGTTCTGGATGTTAATTATTTAAATTTAGCCTATTTAATCAAAGCTCTCTACTCCGAAGATGGTATATACCCAGTTAATAGGAATGACTGCACTGGCTTAAAAGGGAGTAATCTAGCTAGAGCCACTCTTCTGGGAATACTATTTTGTAGATAAATATTGAACTAGCTCTGAGTTTGTTAACCCAGCATCGATGGCCTTTTGAAAAAGCTCACTACGGTTTTTACATTTTAGTTTAACGCGAGCATTGTAAAGATGGGCAGAGGCAGTTTTAGGAGAAACCTCAAATATTTTAGCTATTTCAGCAGCTGTCTTACCCATTAAATAATAGCAAAGACAAAGTATTTCTTTTTTGGTTAGAAGATGCAGAATGTTATTCTCTTCTGTAAATTCTATTGGCATTGAAAAATTGGCGACCAACATATCTATCATTTTATGATACGACGGTTCTTTTTCTGGCGTGCTTAGAAACTTAGTAGGAACTTCAATACGTGTTCTATAAGCCTCTTTGATTAAAGCTGCAGCTGCGACTCTAAAATGCTCAACAAATTTATTCAATAATTCCATATTGTTTAAATAAAATGTCACACCTGGATTATCCTTGTCAGAAAAAGCAAAGGTATAGACTTCTTGCCCATTTTTATCAGGCAACGGAATAATCAGATTAATGGGTGAAAAAATATGAAAATCTTCTGCAATTTTGATAAAGCTATTTGAATGGACATCAGACCAAGAATAAATACCACTTTTCTTGAAAGTGCCTTGCATCGGTACATTTAATGACGTTCTAATAACCCAATACGGTTTATTGGTATAGAACATATAGCCAGTATTATCCTTATAATAACAGCCCTGGAATAAAAGATGTAATCCATGGATTTTGTTTAATGGCTGTTGAATTCTGATAATTTCATTAACAGCTTTATCACAAATATGGCCAACGGGATACACTTGCATATGCTACTCACAAAATTCTGCTATTTTTTCGCGCTGTGGTAATGACCAATCTATCGGCATTTGTCCTGTTTCAATTAAGAACTTATTAATTTTCGAAAATGGCCGACTGCCAAAAAAACCTCGATAAGCTGAAAGAGGCGAGGGATGGACTGAGCGAATCACCAAATGCTTACTTTCATCAATCACGCTGCCTTTACGCTGCGCATAGCTTCCCCAGAGCACGAAAGCAATAGGACGTGGTTGTTCATTCAAAATGGCGATAACTCTATCAGTGAAGGTTTCCCAGCCTTTCCCCTGATGGGAAGCCGCTTTACTCTGTTCAACGGTTAATACTGCATTAAGTAACAGTATCCCTTGCTTTGCCCAAGGGATCAAACAGCCATGTTTAGGGATAGCGATTCCTAAATCAGCCTGCAGTTCTTGGTAAATGTTGACCAGCGAAGGCGGGATAGCAATTTCTGGTTTCACGGAAAAACACAAGCCATGCGCTTGCCCCACGCCATGATAAGGATCTTGGCCGATGATCACCACTTTGACTTGTGATAACGGCGTATAGTTAAACGCACTAAAAACCTCTTTACTATTTGGAAAGATTGTTTTTTTAGCATCTTTTTCTTTACGCAAAAACTGCTTCAAGGACTGCATATAAGGCGCTTCAAATTCGCTTTCTAAAACTGCTAACCAAGAGCTTTCCATACAAGGTGAGTTAGTCATACTAAATATATACCTATCATCGAGGACGAAATCGACGGCTACACTTAGGCTCAATCGTTTTTTCGACGCGTGCCTGGATAGACCGATACCGCAACGCCAGGGATGATAACATTTTTGGTGCAGGTTGAAACGTTTTTGATTTTTTAAGCCTGTACCTTGCAAAACGCCTTACCCCAATACGGCCTGCTTCATCTAATGCGGCTTGTTCTTGTGATGTTGCATTAAAATTCAAAGGATTATGATTGACTGTAATGGGCACGGTGCGATCTTTTACGGTTGCCGCCATGCAAAGCGGATCTTGGGTAAAAAGTAATGTAATTAAACCTCGCAAATAATGCCAAAACGTCAGCAATGGATTCTGATAAGACGAAGGTGAGATCCCATGGTTATTGATAATAATAAAACCCAATTGTTCTTTGCTGGTTATAGAAGCCAAGCTGCCCACACCAAATGGAAAATTATTCGCCAACCCACCATCACTATGTGCCTCTAACTTGCCATGTTTGTTGGGGATCCATTGCGGAGGAAAAACTAATGGAATGCTACAAGCAAGCCCAACTATTTTTGCGACTTTTTCATGTGGCGTTGTTACATGTGAAAAAATAGCCGCTCTTTGTTTTGAAACATTGGCAGTAATAATCCGAAATTCCTTGCGATAACCTGCCTGATATAATTGTAAAAAAGTAGGATCGTCTAATCCTGTTTCCCGTTTGATTAATTGCCTGAAATAATGAGGCATTGACTCACCTTGACACCATCCCCAACGCGTGAAGAAATTGATAAATGAATACCAACTCCAATCTTGAAACGTATCCGTTGGCATATCATTTAATATTTGTTTCATGCGTTTTGCTGGAATGCCAAGCGCAATCGCTAATCCAACAATCGTACCGACCGATGATGCACAAACTACTTTTAATTTATTTAAATCTAAACCAAATTCTGTCGCTTCCGCGATAGCACTTGGGTATGCTCTTCCACCTCCACCGCCTCCTGCGATGAAAATTTCAGTGACATCGTTTAATAGATACCGTAATTCACCAACCGGTTTAGGTAATGCCCCTTCTTGATGTTCATCTTGATATTCCCATTCATTACTTAAAAACTCTCTCTCGCGCGGTGTCGGCGAAATACGTTGCTTTTCTTTATTCGCGCGAGCTCTTGCGATAAGAAAAGCGGTTGAACGAGAATGAGGATTAGCAGGAGTTGATTTGATACGTGCTGTGAATAAAGCAATTGGAGCCTTTTTAACTTCTGTCATGAAAACCCCCTTATTTCCTTGACATATTTACTGCAAGTTGCATTACGGCGCTTTCAACATAAACTAGCGACGCGCCTTGCTTTAAGTATAATGATTGATTGATAAAAATGTGAAAACAAAGGGCCATTAATGCTTATTTCGCCTCCTAGTTCTGAAAAAGAATTACTCGAGCGGGCCTTTGCTTTAGCAGGAAAAACCCTGGGCGACCTTTCAAGAGAATGGAACCAAACTCTGCCAGATTCACTAGTGTATGCCAAGGGGTGGATTGGTCAATTACTCGAAAAAGCGTTAGGTGCACAAGCTGGCAGCCTCGATCAGCCCGATTTTATTGATTTAGGTATTGAACTAAAGACGCTGCCTATTACAGAAAATGGGCATCCTTGTGAATCCACTTTTCTTTGCAGTGTGACACTGCCCAATCATGAACGTGATTTCTACCAATCCAGAGCATGGCACAAGCTTGCCCGTATATTATGGATCCCCGTATTGATGTTACCCGATCGCAGCATACCGCAAAGGCGGATTGGCACACCACTGTTATGGTCACCCTCTGAACACTTAGCAGCAACGTTGCAACAAGATTGGGAAGAAATCATAGAGCTTATAACACTGGGACATTTTGACCAACTTGATGCCCATAAGGGACAATATTTACAAATTCGCCCCAAAGCCGCCAATTCAAAAACGCTAATCAAAGTGGTTAACCATACCGGGGAAACGATTTCTATTGTGCCCAAAGGATTTTATTTACGCGTTGAATTGACCAAAACGATTATTCACGAAAATTATATCATTATTTAAGCAACCCTGTTTTTTCAACCGATGCGCTATTCGTTGATAATGGTCTAAAATAATGTTCATTCTCATAAAAGCCCATTTGATCATTTTGTAAATGCCATTTTGGCCATCCCAGCATTGGAAAGGGGTATAAAGCTTTGGGTTCATTCGGAAAATCATCACTCAATATCCATTGCGCAATATGCGTATCAATAAATTGCAATCGCTCATTCATTGACCAATCAAAGAATTCTTTTTCAACTTTTAGAAAGATAGTCTTACCCGTCATGCCAATATAGGGCTTTTGTGCTTTCTCAAATAAGCCATGTCCAAAGATAAGCGGCCATGCCTGTTTGATTAAACCAGTTGTTTCAAAAAAGAATTTCTTCCAAGCATGTGCTTTTACGTCTTCAAATAATGCTGGATTATGACTACACAGAATCATGCCACATTCATCAAAATGTGCTAATAAATTTTGCCGCATCGTTCTTACAACACCCGGTTTTTTATTAGTACTTTCTTGATGGGTTCTTTGAATGATTGCCCATTTTGTTTTAGGGTATAAGATCCAAGTGATGTTATTGAAAAAGTCATGCCAATTTTGCATTCGGCTAGGAATCGTTCGGTACTTAAAGATATCTTGTTCATAGCAAGATTGTTCGGTCTGTAGAATAAAAGAGAAATGCGCATCCGTCGGCAAGGTATTTAATTGCGCAGCTTGCTGAAACCAAGCATTATAATCATCAACGACTGGCCATCTCTCTTGAAATTGGTGTTCATATTGATTCCACCAAGTGGCTATACTTTCATATCCCAAGAAATCTTTATAAAATAATGGATTCCAAATATCTTTTTTGTCGATTGGCGCGTTGTACGTTGGGATCATAAGTTTCGGCATACTGTTCAAGATGGTGAATATATTCAGACGGTAAATGATGCTCTTTTGCACCACTTAGAATCATTTCTTTATACCAATTATAAGGTACTAAATCTTCAAAAATATTGTCTTTATGTGCAATATAAGTAAAAGCAAAAATGCCATTTTCATAGCTTGTCAATTCGTGATTATCAGGCGATTGTACTGGCCAGACTTTTAACGTAATTTCTTGGTTACCACAACCTAAGCTTTGATCTTTATCGAGTAAATAGCGATGGCGATTATCGATCTCATAAATAACACCATAGACTTCACAGTTTGGATCTTTAACCGGCACAATATTACATTTACCAGATGCATCATCGTGACCACGATTATGGAAAAATAATTTGTAGCCCATGACCTTGGCAATCCCAAGGCATGTCGCCTCAGGTACAATATGGTGCAACTTGGCCGAAAACATCATTTCACCATAAGCAAAATATTTCATTTGGAACCTTCCTTGGAACCATCATGGATAATGCTTTTCATAAGTGTATACCTAAGTACTCGCTATGCAAAATAAGGCTCTTTTCATTACCATTGTGTTATTTAGCTAAACTCAGAGTTGGGTGCTCGTTGGGCGACAGAATGTTTCTCGAATAAAAGGCAAGATAACAAAAGCAATCACTAAGCAAATGGGTAAAAAGAGTAATGCTTCATTATACATCGCTAACGTATAAACCGGACTACCATCAGCCGATACTTGACCATTCCATTGCTTATCTAATAATTTACCAACGACAGGTTGTGCGAGTGCACCACTCGCATTGTTAAGCGTATTAATAAAACCAATTGCTGTCCCTGTCAAAATAGGGGTATTAATTTCTCGCACCACCGAAAAAGCAAGAATAAAACCACTGGAAAAAGCGCCGAGTAAGAACATTAGTATTTTCATTTGTAACATGGAAACCGGTGCATAGAGTATGGCCGTCATCACGATTAAAGTAGCAAGCGCAGCAAATGCCATTGGTGATTTTCGACGAGCTATCCAATCAGAGATTAAGCCATACAATGGCCCGCCCAATGCCCAACCATAAAAAATCATAGAAACCATTCCGCCGGCAACATCTTTTTCGATATGAAAGCGTTCAACAAAATACGGAACTCCCCATAATTGACCAAATCCGGTTGTGGGTACAAACATCAACCCTGCATAAAGCGATGCTATCCAAACTTGGGGAATTTTCATGACTTGTAGTAAGCCTTTAAGAATCGAAGACTTACTATTCTCCACCACATCATTCGTTTGGAGCATTTTAAAGGGTTGATCAGAAACAACGATCCAAATAACAATACTTAATAAACCGCCTAAAAGCGCGCCATAAAGTATGGTGTCACGCCAACCAACCATCAGCACCAATTTAACCAAATGCTCTTGGCCAAACACCCCACCCATCATGCCAACGGCAACCATGATTCCCGTTAATAAGGCAAAGCGATTCACTGGAAACCACAATGAAGCGAGTTTTAAACAACCCACAACAGCAAATGAACCACCAACACCCATGACAAAACGCCCTAAAGCGGCAATCCATAAAACAGGGGCAAAAGCAAAAATAAGACATCCCAATGTGCAAAACGCAGCTGCCAGTGTGAGTAAAATTCGGGGACCAAAGCGATCCATTAGCAACCCAACCGGGATCTGCATTAAAGCGTAAGCATAGTAATAAAAGGCCGATAAATTCCCGAGCTGCTCTGCAGATGTTTTAAAAGTTAAGGTTAGATCATCTGTCATGACGCTGGGAGAAACAAGCAACATTAATTCGTAAAAATAAAATATTGCTGCTAACCCCCACACAGATACTGCACGAATGGCAGAACGTTGGGAAAAATCAACTTCGCTGATATACCCCATAGGTATTGTACTCATCTGAATGTAGCCTCGTTAATCTATACCGCAAGGTACTCTCGCCTCACCTAAGCTTGGCTCAAGCATATACTGCTCTTCCTTTCCTTGGATTAACTTACGAACTAACATTCCCTTTTCGTAAATATTTTAAATGTACTCACAGCAGTTGAATTTGACCCTAAGCGTCAGATTCAACTGCGAATCCTCTAGTCATACTCAATCAAATCATTATTCGCATAACGTTGGAACTGTGAAGTTAAAGATAACGCTCGCTTCTTATCTTTTGACGAGGTATGCCATAAAAGCTGTGCTAACGAATCTTCTGTTTGCTCCATACGATGATCCGCAGAAATACAGAACCATGCATAAGATTGTGGTAGATCACGTTTTGTGCCAACACCTTCAGCATAGAGCTCGCCCAATAAATATTGTGCGTATTCTGCTCTTTCTTTCGCCGCTTTCTTAAACCAGCCAAGTGCCGCAGGTTTATTGGTGCGCACGCCATCGCCGTTAAAATACATCATGCCAATATTATATTGCGCTAACGGCAAACGTTGAGCTGCTGCCTTCCTAAAGTAGCGCATTGCTAACTGATAATTTTGATCGACTTCTTTACCACGATAATAAATTTCACCTAGCTCATTTTGCGCAATGGCATAACCTTGATTTGCCGATTCTTCAAACCATTTGATAGCTTCAGGAATGTCTTTATCGAGCCCTAATCCAAGATGATACAAGCGACCCACTTCATATTTTGCAATTGCATTACCGCTGGTCTTACTTGCTTGATCATGCCAGTAAACCGATTGCTCTAAAGAATATGGTGTTCCAATGCCACGTAGATACATTACGCTTACCATATATTTTGCGTAAGGATCACTGTGCTTGGCTGCTTCACAGTAATGTATGAAAGCCATTTGTGGTGTACGGTAATAACCTCGCCCCATCAAGTAGTGATCGGCTAAACGTACATGCGCATGAGTGACCAAATTATCTGCTGCAATTTGGTACCAATAGTTGGCAATCACATAATCAATTTCAACACCGGTGCCGGTTGAATAGAATTCACCTAAACGATAAGCTGCAAAGGGGTAATCTAAATCAGCAGCGACCCGATACCAATAAAAAGCTTTACTGTAGTCTTTACCTACACAATCACCAATTTCATACATGACGCCTAAGTTAAAAGCTCCTAATGCAGAACCTTTATCCGCGGCACTTTGGAATAATTTCATTGCTAGCGTTTTGTCTTGTCTGACGCCTCGGCCCGATAGATAAAGCTCACCTAATTCTGCAGTTGCGTCGCTATAACCCGCTTGCGCTGCTTCTTGATACAATTGAATGGCTTTACGATAATTTCGCCCTATTGCATCAGAATTCGCATACATGTTTGCGATATAATACTTACCTTCTGCAGATCCCGCATTCATCGCACGACGATAAGCATCCATTGCGCGTAATTGATCGCTACGATCGGTAGAACGATTTTGATAAAGCTGGCCTAAACGAATCATGCCATCAATATTGCCTTGATCAGCTGCTCTTAAATACCAACCTTCAGCGCATTCAAGGCTTTTCTGAACGCCTCGTCCATAACGATGTAAATCCCCCATCATTAACTGTGAAGAAGCTAATCCTTGTTTCGCAGAAAGTGCAAACCAGGCAGCTGCAATCTCATCATTTTGAGGAACACCTTTACCGTAGTAGTACATTTCGCCTAGACGGCCTTGTGCAAATTTATTGTTTGCTTTTGCAGCTCTCTCAAAAATTTTTGCCGCTTTTGCTAGCGCTTCTGGCGAGCCTTCTTTGTAATATTCTTCGCCTTTAACAAATAAACCCTCAGCACCCGGAGGCAGATAATATTCTTTACCCCACCACCATCTTCTTCGCCATAAACTACCACGATCTTCGCTGGTTTGTTGCCAAAACCACATTCTTTTAGGCGCAGGTTGCGTACTTGCAAGTGTTTGTTGTGATGATGATTGGGCCTGCTGATTCCCTTGTTGCGGAAATAGCTGACATCCTGCGACAGTTAATGTCATGAGGCATGTGGCTACGGTAGGTATTCTGCCTTTTAGCATGATGCTGTTCCTTAGCCTCGCTAAATTTGATAGGTCAAACCAACAAATAAGCCGGTCGATGTTAATTCATCTGATTTGAGCTGGTATCCAAGTATAGGGCCGTATTTCGTTTTGCCCCATGAGATAAAGCGATAAGTGAGATCAAACAGAATACATGGTGTGATCTGGTAACGTGCTCCAATGCCCAACATACCAGCAACCGGTGTTTGACGTCCTGAAGCACTTTCTATCGGTGCCCCATTTAAATCATATACCGTTGTATTGGTTGTATTTAAACCGACCCCAAGACCCGCATCTAAATGGATTTGCAAACGACGTGGGTACAATGAAATCCAATGCGGAATAATATATTGCACGTTGAATAATAATGCATAAGTATTTATTTCTGCATTCGCAGCATTGGGTATGGTTGTAAAAAGAGGGTTGGCGTAATACTTCAGTTTTTTAGAAATGAGCAATTCAATTTCAGCTCCCCAATTTTCCCAAATCTTCCCGCCAGCAAGGCCTAGCTGATAAAGATTATCCGTAAAATTAGGTAATGCAACTTGATAAGCATCAAGAGGATAAGTAGAGTTATTAACTATCTTATTCAATTTAACCCGAGGATGCCCAACCAAGGCACGTAAATACCACCGTTCGGTAATGCGCGTATATTGGACACTTTGCATAAAGGCTAAATCTTCTGCACTTAATGTCTCCGTTCCTTCAATCGCATTGCGGAATGGGCGAGTATAGCCATTACCGTAATAGCCCCCTTCAATGTCTTCATCCATGACATCAAAGGTTGCTAAACAAGAAGTACTAAACCCCGCCATTAAGGCTAACGCAAGTACCGCTGTTAAGGAACCCCTAAGTTTGTTATTGAACATACTCTTCCTAATCCCAATGCAAAAATTTATGTTGTTGAGCCTCATCAGATAACTTATCGGCTTATGCAATCAACTGTCAAATTCTTGAAGACATCATTTAGTCATGGTGAGTAGTTGCGCTTTCATTAACACGCTCACGTAACTCTTTACCCGGCTTAAAATGAGGAGCGTATTTCCCTTCCGTCACAACATAATCACCGGTCTTAGGGTTGCGCGCCGTACGAGGCGGCCGGTAGCGCAAAGCGAAACTGCCAAATCCGCGAATCTCAATTCTTGTGCCACTTTCTAAAGCAGTCGCCATTTGCTCGAATATTTCTTTGACACCTTGCTCAATTAAGCGCACAGGAACATGCGGTTGCTTTGTTGCTAAAATGTCAATTAATTCCGCTCTTGTCATTTTTCTAACCTTTTATTCAAAGCCAAATTAGATGGAAGAAGCGCGTTTCATTGTAACACCCTTAACCCCATGCAGTTCAACTACTTGCCACTGCCAATCTCTTTTACAGTTTTGTAAAACCATGAGGCGGCATTTTAGAGTAACAAATTGATTTTTATCATAAAAAGAAAATCGGCATTCAAAATGCATAGGGAATATTACAACGAACGCAAAGGAAAAAAGAAAATGAAATATACATGGAACGGTCCTATCGATTTTGCTTATGAAGAAAATAACGAAAAAAGTAATCCAACAGACCAAGAAGCGACCGAAGAAGTGATTGATATCGAAGTCAGTGCAGATGAAGAGCTCGTGGTGGATGAAGAGACCGAAACAACGACTTCCTCTGATGTTGATCCCACACAAATCTATTTACGAGAAATCGGCGCCTCGCCACTTCTGAGTGCCCAAGAAGAAATTCACTATGCCAGGTTGGCACAGTTAAATGATCTGAACGCTAGAAATCATATGATCAAATGCAATTTACGTTTAGTTGTCAAAATTGCTCGTCGCTATTTGAACCGCGGCTTATCCTTATTGGACCTAATTGAAGAAGGAAATTTAGGCCTGATTCGAGCAGTTGAAAAATTCGACCCAGAAAGAGGGTTTCGCTTTTCAACTTATGCAACCTGGTGGATAAGACAAAATATCGAACGCGCTCTGATGAATCAAACACGTACTATCCGTCTGCCCATCCATGTTATCAAAGAATTAAATACTTATTTACGCAAAGCGCGAGAAATCTCTCAAACACTGGAAAATGAACCTTCTTACGAAGATATTGCAAAGGCATTAAATATCTCACCAGATGATGTAAATAAGTTATTGCGATTAAATGAGAAGACTCTCTCATTAGATACGCCAATGGGCGATGAATCAGAAAAACCTTTGCTAGAAGCACTGGCCGATGTTAGCTCAGAAGAACCTGCTCAAGAACTAGAAGATAATAATCTTTACAATCGTCTCAATGCTTGCTTACAAAGCTTGAATGAGAAACAACGTTCTATTTTAGCACAACGCTTTGGACTTTATGGCCATGAAGAAGCAACGTTAGAAGAAGTCGGACAAAAAGTAGGATTAACCCGTGAACGCGTGCGTCAAATACAAGTCGAAGCGCTGAAACAATTGCGTCAAGTATTAGAAGTCCAAGGTGTTGGTTCAGAAATTCTTTTTAACTAACTCATCCGCCTACGCTGAGTCTGCCGATGGCAGGTTCAGCTTCGGCGTGATAAGTCTTCCTAGTGCGCTGCCTTTGAAATCACTAACTGCACAACACCATAAACAATCAGGATAAAAATGATCGTAAAGATAAGCCCCACTACGGCATAATGCCATGGCTCACCTTTAGAAAAGTCTCGCTCACGGTTTTTTGCACTTTGTACGCCAAACATTGCCGCTAACACACTGCTAATCACTTGCATCAAGGTTACTTTTTTTTGCTCATCAGACATCTTTATTCCTTTGCGTAGGCTTTTCATTTTGCTTGCGTCAACCATGGAAGGTCATTAGAATCACTCCATCTTAATTTAAATGGATGAGGGATCCCAGATGACAACCGATCTTTTACAAAAGTTAGAGCTAAAAGTGGCTAATGCTGTTGAAGTTATCGAACTTCTTCGTATGCAAATTGAAGAACTTGAAACTGAAAATACCGCTCTTAAAGCAGAACACGATAAATGGCGCAGAGATTTAGTTTCATTAATTAAGCGTTTTGATCAAATTGAAGAAAAACCCGCTTCTGCATCAATACACAAAATGCGAACACATGAAGAAGAGTTTATGAGCGTTTAACATGCAATGCGCACAGCAACTGTGCGCTTGCAATTACTTCAAAGCACACCCCTTATTATCCACAGCAAAGCTAACTAAATATTCTCGCTGAATACATTCTGCAAATATGGGTGGAATATCAACATTGGGATATTCGTCGCAGCATTTTTGACAGACCGTGATAAATGACTCGCCTGCTGCAAAATAAGTTAGCATTTTAAATGCTTCTTCTGTTAGAGGGCTCAAACAAAGCCTTTGTGCACGTCGATGCACAAGCAAATACGTCTTCCCTTCATCCAATGAAATAAGCTCATCACCCCGTTTATCATCTTGATTGTTCTGCCAAATTCGCAAAATCGGATAAGGTGAGTAGAGCAACGTGCTATATTCTGCTAAAGCAAAGGTCAAATCGGGATGTTGTGTTGGTGGTACTTTTGCAAGCAGCTCTTTATCCAATTCAGGCATTCCTGCACCATTGAGCGCAAGATGACACGCCCACTCTAATGCAACCACATCGGCTAAATAACAAAGCTGATGTTGTGATAGGGATTCTTGAATAAAAACCGCAAAGGATTGACCATAGTGTGTTATATCAGGATGTTGATGTGGTGTTTGCGCGATAAAAACCCTTGTTAATTGCTTAAAATACGGCTCTCCGACTAAACGAATACAAACAGGAAAAATCGCTTGCAGGATCTGATAAAGCCCCCCTAGAACACTGCCACGATAAATCGCTAATTGCTCATCAGGTGATAAACGAGTCTGCTTGATCCAATCAGCCTCCTTTCCAGGACAATCTAATTCATGCAGAAAATGTTGCTGTAACTGCTTTAAGTCGATAATAAGCACCTACCTTTTGTGATTCTGATAATAGTGTTGTAAAAGAAGGAATGTGAGTATCCCATTCAATAAGTGCCGGTATTTCGCCAAATATTGCCATCGCTTGGGCAAAACAATCCCATACCGCAGGAGAAACGACTTGATCATGCGTATCTAAAAGATGGGTATTCTTATCTTGATGTCCTGCAAGATGAAACTGCTTTACTCGCTCTTTCGGCAACGCAGCCATGTATTTTTGTGGGCAAAATTGATGGTTGTAAGCATTGACATATAAGTTGTTTACATCTAATAAAATATCACAATCTGCCCGTTTGGCTATTTCAGCAAGAAATTCCCATTCTGTTACCTGTGAATCTTTAAATTCAAGATAGCGAGATACATTTTCAAGGAGAATGCGTTGCTTTAAAAAATCTTGTACGTAAAGGATCCTGTCAACCACATGTTGAATAACGGTTGGGTGATGCGGCAATGGTAATAATTCTGGCACATAACGTCCTCCAACAGACGTCCAACACAGATGATCGGATATCCAAGCAGGCTCAATTATTTCAATAAGATTTTTTAATTCTTCTAAGTAAGATTGATTTAAAGGATCCGTTGAACCAATCGACATACTCACACCATGCAAAGTAAGTGGATAATGTTCACGAATAGCGATCAGATAAGTAAGCGGTACTGCCTTATTACCAATATAGTTTTCAGTGATTGCTTCAAACCATGCAACATTAGGCAAGTTTTCTAAAATAGTTTGATAATGATTTGCACGTAAGCCAATTCCTGCGCCAACAATCGGTTCTGCATTAAATCGCACTACTTAGTTTTTCCACCTATAATTTTTTCACACATTCCTTTTGGCATATATAACCAATCATTGGGATCGCCATCTTTTGCTGATTGTGTTGCGCAGGCATGAATATCAGCTCCACAATCATTAAAACCCGATTTAACAATACCATAACACTTTTCCAAACCGTCTTTATTGATTGTTTTGGCGGTCACTTGAGAAGGTCCGGCAACACTGTTAGTTGAAACCCCTAATGCTAATGCTGCACCAAGCGCTGATTGCATCATTACTTTAAAATCCATAAAGCCTTCTCCTTTTCATGCTTCCCTTCGGATGCTTTGCTTTGTGACTCATAATCGATATATACCGCTCGTACTTGAAGATGCGAGATTTCAAAATTTCTAGCGAGCGGTATTTCTTATTTGAATGCTGCGCGCAGAATGATTCTGCGTTTGCAATCAGGAGGAAAATCGCGATTCTCCCCCTGATAACCCCCATCGCGCAAGGTTACACTTCAAGTTAGGCTCGCATCTTGAAGTGTAATGGGTATAATCAAGATTATTATATCTTAATTAAACAAACATCATGCGCCAGTATTCCTTGTCTGATACCTTCTTAAATGGTGTACTCCAGTGTATACGCACTATTCACCAAACACCAGCGAAAGGCTCTCGCCCTAATCCTGCTGCAATATTAGCAGAGCCTTCCTTATCGCTCGATGAACTCAAATTGAGTGCCAGTTTAATGCGAGTCAATCATACAGGCGAAGTGTGTGCGCAAGCGCTTTACTTAGGACAAGAGTTTGCAACCAATAATGCTAACCTTAAAACCCTTTTTGCAACCGCAGCGAGTGAAGAAGTTGATCACTTACATTGGTGCGAAACGCGGCTTAATGAGCTTGGCAGTCACACCAGTTACCTGAATCCCCTCTGGTTTACCGGATCACTTTTTATTGGCACCTGTGCAGGGCTTTTCAGTAATCGTTTTAGCTTAGGCTTTCTTGCAGAAACAGAGAACCAAGTCTTTGCTCATTTAGCATCCCATCTTGAAAAACTCCCACCGCATGATACAAAAAGTCGAGCGATTGTCGAAAAAATGCAAGCAGATGAAGCAGCACATGCAGCGACAGCAATGCATCATGGTGGCATCGAATTACCCTTACCTATCAAAACAATGATGCGGATGATGGCAAAAATGATGACGACCATTGCTGCCAAGCTGTAGGAAAAATCAGTCCTAGAGATTCATTCCGTTTAGTTTTTCAATATTTTTTCGATATGAATGTAACATACCCCTTCATGGGCTTCAGGGTAATATTATGTTATCAGTCTATCGAACGATGTCCTTCATTCTGCTATGCCTTTTTGGCTTAGATTGCTATGCCATTCGTGCTATGACAAACGATGAAGTTCGACAAGAGATTATCAAAGGCGCATTAAAAGATTATGAAAATGGCGCTTGTCCAAGTGACTACGTCATGCGTCAGGAAAGCCCTGTGACCCGCTCTGAATCCAGCAGTCAAAGCGCACAATCAGCGACACAAAATATCAGCAAAGAAGAAACACAAATCGGCGGCTCCGCAGGGATGTTTACTTTTGGTGTCCCTAATAATTCCTATTGGTCAATTATTGGTGGCAATCAAAGCGGCTCAAGCCAAGAATCACACAACACCCAATCACAAAGTGGTTCGCGCTCAGAATCTAAAAGCTATACAGAAAATCCTGCCATTTGTACTTGTCCTTGCCCCTATAGTAAAGATATTAAAGGCAAAGAATGTGGTAATTCTAGCGTTTACTTCCAATATCCAGATGGAGATCCTAATAAAATTCCTTGCTATCCAGAAGATATTCAAGACTGGCAAATCACTGACTATCGCCAGCAATATGATATTCCAATCAAAGGTATTAGCACGCCACAACCTGGCAACCAATAAAAAAACCCCGCAATTGCGGGGTTTTTTATAAGGCTTAGATTTTGATGGTGGATTACATCATTCCGCCCATACCACCCATTCCGCCCATTCCGCCCATACCACCCATGTCAGAAGCAGCATCAGAACGCTCTTCTTTAGGGATATCAGCAATCATGCAGTCTGTGGTGATCATTAAACCGGCAACCGATGCCGCATTTTGCAATGCGCTACGGGTTACTTTGGTTGGATCCAAAATACCCATTTGAATCATATCGCCATATTCGCTGGTTGCAGCGTTGTAACCATAGTTACCTTTTTGTTCCAGAACTTTGTTCAATACAACAGAAGGTTCGCCACCTGCGTTAGAAACGATCTGACGTAAAGGAGCTTCAAGTGCACGCGTAATAATGCTTACACCTAAGTCTTGATCACGATTATCTGCTTTTACATTCTTAACCGCAGTAATGATGCGAACTAATGCAACGCCACCACCAGGAACAACGCCTTCTTCTACAGCCGCACGAGTTGCATGTAACGCATCTTCAACACGCGCTTTTTTCTCTTTCATTTCAACTTCAGTTGCAGCGCCTACTTTGATCACAGCAACACCGCCGGAAAGCTTAGCAACACGTTCTTGAAGTTTTTCACGATCATAATCAGAGCTGGTTTCGTCGATTTGTTTACGAATAGAATCAACACGTGCTTTGATGTCAGTGCTTGAACCTGAGCCATCAATAATCGTGGTGTTTTCTTTGCTGATCACAACACGTTTAGCAGTACCTAAATCATTGATTGTGCATTTTTCTAACGTTAAGCCAATTTCTTCAGAAATGACATTCGCGCTGGTTAAGATTGCAATATCTTGTAACATTGCTTTACGACGATCGCCAAAGCCTGGTGCTTTAACAGCACAAACTTTCACAACGCCACGAATTGTATTAACAACTAATGTTGCTAATGCTTCGCCTTCAACGTCTTCAGCTACGATTAATAATTGGCGGCCAGATTTAGCAACACTTTCAAGCACAGGCAACATATCACGAATTGTTGAAATCTTTTTATCTACTAATAAGATAAATGGATTTTCTAATTCACAGGTCATGTTTTGTTGATTGTTGATAAAGTAAGGGGACAAATAACCGCGGTCAAATTGCATCCCTTCAACAACATCTAATTGATCTTCTAAGCCATTACCATCTTCAACAGTAATAACGCCTTCTTTACCTACTTTGCTCATTGCTTCTGCAATAATATTACCGATGGTTTCATCGGAATTAGCAGAAATCGTACCCACTTGTGCAATCGCTTTGGTATCAGCACAAGGAACCGATAATTTTTTGAGTTCTTCAACAGCAACTTTAACGGCTTTATCAATACCACGTTTTAAGTCCATAGGATTGATGCCTGCTGCCAATGCTTTAATGCCTTCAGCAAAAATAGCATGTGTCAGAACGGTGGCAGTAGTTGTACCATCACCTGCGTCATCCGCGGTTTTAGAAGCAACATCTTTAACCAATTCCGCAGCAATATTTTCAAGCGGATTGGAAAGCTCAACGTTTTTAGCAACGGTTGCGCCATCTTTGGTGATTAAAGGTGCACCAAAAGATTTTTGAATTACCACGTTACGGCCTTTAGGACCTAACGTGACACGTACTGCACGAGCTAACTTTTCAACGCCATCAAGGCTTGCTTTGCGTGCATCAACATCATATAAAAATTGTTTTGCTGCCATAATAAATTCCCTACCAGAATTAAATAAAATTAGTCTTCAACAATCGCCATAATGTCTTCTTCACGCATGAAAAGAAGTTCATCTTGACCCATTTTAACTTTTGTACCGGAATACTTTCCGAAAATAACTTTGTCGCCTTCTTTGACAGTTAAACGGCGTACTTCCCCGTTTTCTAACAATTTACCGGGTCCGATACGAACAACCGTGCCCCATTGGGGAGCTTCTTTTGCGGTTTCAGGAAGAAAAATTCCGCCTTCGGTTTTTTGTGGCTCATCTTCTTGCTTAACTAATACGCGATCTCCGAGCGGCGTTACTTTGATATTGCTACCACGCATTCCTGCAATCTCCTCAGGTTAATAATCAATTTCTAATTTAACTGTCTAATCTAACAGGGATTAGCACTCCCTCTTAACGAGTGCTAATCATAAGCCAGCCAGCGCCAGAGTCAATAGCCAAAAGCGCCTATACTTATAGGTGGGGGTAGGCGTGTATAGATTCAACCCAATTTTGAAAAAATATTTCAAAATTTCAGCCTTTTTGGATGAGGCACTTGCTGAGAGGGGCGATGAATAATTCCATTTTACAAGCCCAAGACACGAAAGAGTTACTAAAGGCAGTTATAAAGCTAAGAAACTGCCTTGAAGATCCCTTGGCTAATACTTGGCAAAGCGCCCTTAACGATTTAGAACAAGCCTGCAAATCGCTGCCAGAACCCCCTATTTTAGCTTTGATGAACAAAATCCATCATTTACTAAGCCCCTATATCGAAAATATCGGATTAGAAAACATCCCTGGCGAGATCATCAATGATTGTCATATTTATATCCAAAAACTAGAAGAAGTCATTGCCATTCATGTCATGGATCCTATGTTAACAACGCATGATATCGCGCAAAGCAAACCGTTTCTTCTTATAGGCTTACAAGATAAACAATTAACCGAAGAAATTATTCATCAGGTCATTTATTTTGGTTATCCTTCTCTTGCTTGCCATTCACTACATGAAATCATTCAAAAAGTAGATGCCTCATCTACCATTTACAGTGCCATCATTTTAGATACTGAATATTGTAAAAAAGAAGATCTACAAACGCTTAAAGAATTATCTGAAAAAGTTCCTATCATTTTTATCTCGCACCATCATGATGTCGCGAGCCGCTTATTTGCTGTACAAGCGGGTGGGCGTGGCTATTTAGTGAGTCCTTTAGAATTTACTAATTTAATTGAAAAAATTGATCAAATAACAACACCAACGAGTGAAAGAAGCCCTTATCGAATTCTGATTGTGGAAGATTCACGAACACAAGCCAAAGTAATTCGCAAACATTTAGAAAAGGCGGGGATGATCACTGAAATATTGCTTGATCCGCTCAAAATTAATGATGTTCTCATTGAGTTTCAGCCCGATCTTATTTTACTTGATCTTTACATGCCGCAGTGTTCTGGTGTTGATTTAGCCAAGGTGATTCGTCAGCAAGATATGTTCGTCGGCATCCCGATTGTTTATCTGTCCGCTGAAGAGGACGTTGGCATGCAGCTTACGGCTATCCGAGGGGGTGGTGATGACTTTTTAACCAAGCCCATCGTACCTCAATATATGATTGATGCTATAGCAGCACGCGCTGCACGTTCTCGCACCTTACGTGCAGAAATGATCATGGATAGCTTAACTGAAACACTGAATCACACTCGAATTTTAGAACAGCTAGAATTAGAAATTGCCAGAGCAAAACGCAACAAAACGCCCTTAAGCTTTGCCATGATAGACATTGATCATTTTAAATTAATAAATGATAGCCATGGACATCCTGTCGGAGATCGAGTCATTAAAGGACTGGCTCGTTTACTCAAACAACGATTGCGTCGTTCTGACAGTATTGGGCGCTATGGTGGGGAAGAATTCGCGATTATTCTACCTCAAACCGAACCTGAAACTTTTTACGCAAAACTAGATGAAATTCGTCGCGGATTTTCTAAATTATTACATCGAAGCAGCGATCCTCTAATTGAATTCTCCGCTACATTTAGCGCAGGGCTTGCTAAATTTAACAATCAGATCCATTCTGTTGATGAATTTGTACAAGCCGCTGATAAAGCCCTTTATGAAGCCAAAGCCAAAGGACGTAACTGCATCGTTTTAGACGGCAAATCTACTCTTCTTCCCTAAGTGCGCCACCTAATACACCATCCATCCAATAAGTGAAATTCTCATTGCAATAAGTGATAGCTGTCGCAATAAACTCAGGAACTTTGTAAGGATGAATCGTCAAAATAGCCTGTTCTAAGTCAGCAAGCTTATCTTTTCTCGTTTTTAAATACAATAATGACTCTTCACTCTGGATTAATTTTCCTTCCCAGGAATAAATTGAGGTAAGATTAGGTATGATATTAATACATGCTACAAGTCCTGCACCTAATAATTCTTCTGCTATTTGAAGGGCAGTTGCCTGATTAGGGCATGTACATAAAACGAGATAATAGGCAGTTTCCATGATTGCCTCATAGGTTAACGTGAAATCGATAGGTGAAGAATAATGCTGGATAAGAGAAAGTACAACTTTATCATTATCGTGCTCATGCTATTGGTTTGTGGACCAAGCATTCAAGCTCAGATTAATCAATCAAACTCCCCTTTACCTTTTTCAAAGGTATTGTCTAGTGAGCAAGCTTTTATGCTAAGTACCTCTTTTGAGGAAAGTGTTATTAAATTTCAATGGCAAATTGCTTCTGGATGTTATCTTTACCAAGAGCGTTTACATATTTCTTTAATTCAAAAAGATCTCACCAAATTATCCTTAATGACCAAAGCAATCTTACCCCCTGCCGAGCAAGTAGAAGATCCCTATTTTGGGCCCGAGTCTATTTATAAGAATCACCTAACTATCCCGGTTTCACTTGAAGGCTATACCCTACAGACAGCAGCAACGAATCTTAAATTACAAGTCCAGTATCAAGGATGTGCTGAATCAGGATTTTGCTATCCTCCAGTGACCAAGTGGTATGACGTCACCATTGCTAACAAACAAATACAAGGATTAACCCAGCTTGCTGATGCACCTACCCTTTCCGATGCGCCAGCGATTGAAAAAACACCGACGTCAAAAAGTTTAACATCGCTTGAGAATAAGGGCACATTCTCAGTCATTGCCAGCTTTTACTTTCTCGGGATTTTATTGACTTTCACTCCTTGTGTTTTACCCATGATTCCCATTTTGTTTGGGGTCATTGTTGGCGAAAGTCATTTGAACACACGTAAAGCTTTTCGATTATCACTGGTTTATGTGCTCAGTATGTCCTTCACCTATGCGATAGCAGGTATTGTTGCAGCAACCTTAGGTAAGAATTTACAAGCACTATTTCAAAAGCCGCTTGCCGTTTTCTTATTCGCCAGCTTATTTATCTATTTAGGGCTCGTTCAAATGGGCGTGGCTCGCGTGCGCTTTCCACAACGCATTCAAGATATGCTAACCAAACTTCATCATCGCCAAGTGGGTGGTTCTTATCTTGGTGCAGGCATCATGGGAATTTTAGCAACGCTTATTGCTTCACCTTGTGTGAGTGCTCCTTTAATTGGTGCGCTCAGTTACATCTCACAAAGTGGTAATATCGCATTGGGTGGTGGTGCCTTATTTGCAATGGGCCTAGGCATGGGCACCTTATTATTAGTTGTAGGAACCCTTGAAGGAAAATTACTTCCTAAAAGAGGTCCCTGGATGCACGCTGTTAATCAAATCTTTGCCATTATGATGTTTGGTATCGCTATTTGGTTACTCAGTCGTATTCTCCCAAGCTCAATCACTTTAGCCCTTTGGGGTGGCGTTCTTATTTTCGCTGCTTGGTGTATGGGAAGTTTTCGTAAACAAGCCGGTTTTTCTGGGCGGGTTGGTTTTGGACTCGTGATTTATGCATTTATCCTCTTTTGGGGAGCTTGGCATGGAGAAACCGATCCCATCAAACCACTTACCACTGGTTTTTGGGGAGATAAAAATAATGAAAAACCATCACTGTTCGCAACCATTGACTCAGAACAAGCACTGACGCCCATTTTGGAAGCCGCCAAAAAACAACAACAGCCTCTTATGCTGGTTTTTTCCGCGGAATGGTGTACGGCTTGTAAGCATCTTGAAAATAAAGTGTTCACTGATGCGACAGTGCAAAAATCAATGAGTCAGCTAGCTCTTATTAGGGCCGATGTCTCGCCTTATAGCGAAACGAATCAAATTTTGCTACAAAAGTTTGCATTAATAGGCCCACCCGCCATATTATTCTTCGACAAAAATGGCAAAGAACTAACAAATTATCGAATTATTGGCGAAGTCACTCCTAAGCAGTTTCTAGCCCACCTCGATCAGGTCAAACAGGAATCAGACGAATAATGTCATTAAAATGAAGAAAATGGTGGCTAACTGTTGCCATTTTCTTCGATCTTGCGCAAACTACCACTCTCAAAAAAGAATTCTCTTTACGCTTTTTGGCTCCACTTCGTAAACACCCTTATCTTGCATAGATCTTTCATTATCTTGTCGACATCTGCTCCTATCTTTCGCGATCGTGCATATTCCCATAGACAATAGATCGATATTAAGCCACAATATCTCGAATTATTATTTAGGCAATGTATATGGCTAAGTTATTAGTTATTCATGGACCAAACTTAAACATGCTCGGCAATAGAGAGCCTGAGCACTATGGTAAGTTATCGCTAGATGAAATTAATAAGCTTATTATCAAACATGCCAAGAAAAATCCTACTGAATGTTTTCAATCGAATGCAGAACATGAAATTATCGACAAGATCCAAACATGCAAAGCCGACTATCTGATTATTAATCCCGGTGCGTTAACACACACTAGTATCGCTATTCGAGATGCCCTTATCGCTGTCAAAATTCCCTTTTATGAAGTACATCTGTCCAATATATATGCTAGAGAAAGTTTTCGACATATAAGCTATCTCAGCGATATCGCAACAGGTGTTGTCAGCGGTCTTGGACATTTTGGTTATCTAGCCGCTATTGATGCTGCGCTTGCTTCACAGTCCTAGATTTTGTTGCCACTATAGAAGAGTGACCTTATGGATATTCGTAAAATTAAAAAACTCATTGAACTCCTAGAAGAATCTGGCGTCAATGAAATTGAAATCCGCGAAGGAGAAGAATCCGTTCGCATCAGCCGAAAGATGGAAAGCGCAGCACCGCAATATGTTGTTGCCCAATCTCCAGCAGCGCCTATGGCTCCTGCTGTGCAAGCGGCTGCACCTGCGCCAACAGCGCCGCCAGCACAAGATAATAAACCTGCTTTACCTGAAGGCCATGTCATGACCTCTCCAATGGTCGGCACTATGTATCGAGCGCCTTCTCCAACCCAACCTCCCTTTGTAGAAATTGGCTCGACCGTGAAAGCAGGCGATACATTATGTATTGTTGAAGCAATGAAAATGCTTAACCAAATTGAAGCTGATATCTCGGGTACTATCGTTGCCATTTTAATTGAAAATGGTCAACCCGTAGAATTTGGTCAACCCCTATTTGTGATTAAATAAGAGATCCCATGTTAGATAAGGTTGTTATTGCTAATCGTGGAGAAATTGCTTTGCGCATTTTGCGCGCTTGCCATGAATTAGGGATTAAAACAGTTACACTCTACTCAACGGTTGATAGAGATCTGCTTCCGGTACGTTTATCTGATGAAGCAATTTGTATAGGCCCTGCGCCTTCTCCTGAAAGTTACCTCAATATTCCTGCCATTATCAGTGCTGCAGAAATAACAGATTCTGTTGCCATTCATCCAGGTTATGGATTTTTAGCTGAAAATGCAGATTTTGCAGAACGCGTTGAACAAAGTGGTTTTATTTTTATTGGTCCAAAGCCTGACACCATTCGATTAATGGGCAATAAAGTCTCTGCGATTAAAGCCATGAAAGAAGCGGGCGTTCCTTGTGTGCCTGGCTCAGATGGACCACTGGATGACGATGATAAACGTAATTTACAAATTGCTCGCGAAATTGGCTACCCCGTGATTATTAAAGCCGCCGGTGGTGGCGGTGGTCGAGGTATGCGAGTAGTACAAAGTGAAGCCGCTTTACTCAGTGCCATTTCATTAACGCAAACCGAAGCCGCGAATGCTTTTGGTAATAGTAGCGTTTACATGGAAAAATACTTGGAAAGACCCAGACACATTGAAATTCAAGTGTTGGCCGATGGCCAAGGCAATGCCATTCACTTAGGTGAAAGGGATTGTTCGATGCAACGTCGCCATCAAAAAGTGTTAGAAGAAGCACCTGCGCCTTTTATTACACCAGAACAACGTGAACAAATTGGTAAGCGATGCGTTGATGCCTGTTTAAGAATCGGTTACCGCGGTGCCGGTACCTTCGAATTCTTATTCCAAGATGGTGAATTTTATTTCATTGAAATGAATACTCGCGTTCAAGTCGAACATCCTATCACAGAAATGATTACAGGCGTTGATATTGTGAAAGAGCAATTGAAAATTGCTTCGGGCGAGAAACTTTCTCTCAAACAATCTGATGTTCGCCTGCAAGGCCATGCCATTGAATGCCGAATTAATGCGGAAGATCCTAAAACCTTTATTCCCTGTCCGGGAAAGATCACCTGGTATCATGCGCCTGGCGGTCCTGGTGTGCGTATCGATTCTCATATTTATAGCTCTTATTCGGTACCCCCTAACTATGATTCTTTGATTGCTAAACTCATCACTTATGGTAATGACCGACATGAGGCTATCCGTCGCATGCGCAATGCGCTAAGCGAGATTGTGGTTGATGGCATTAAAACCAATATTCCACTACATCAAGAACTGATGCGTGATACCCATTTCATGGATGGTGGCACAACCATTCACTACCTTGAAAACAAAATGAAGGATTTAACCTAGTGTCCTTTGTAGAAATTTCTTTTGAGGTTGAAGAAAAGGCCACTTCATCTTGTAGTGAATTATTAGAAAATCTAGGTGCGCTAGCGGTTTCTTATTTTGATGGGGCTAATGAGCCCTTATTAGAACCCAAACCCGGCACAACCCCTTTGTGGAACAAAGTTAAAATTGTTGGGTTGTTTGATAAGGAAGCGGATCTAAATCATCTGCGCAAAACCATATTTGCTTTTTTGCCAGATCTTTCATTACAAGTCACAACATTACCTGATCAAGAATGGACAAGGGTGTGGCTTGAACACTTTAAACCCATGCCGTTTGGCCAAGGTTTTTGGGTTGCACCGCATGAACATCCTGATTGTGCTTTACTGGAAAAAGAAGCGATTGTACTCAAACTGGATCCGGGTCTTGCGTTTGGAACAGGCACTCATCCGACAACCGCTTTATGCCTTGAATGGTTAAGCAACCATCGCCCACTCAATCAGCGTGTTATCGATTATGGTTGCGGTTCAGGGATATTAGGGATTGGTGCATTACTGCTTGGTGCTCATCAGGTTGATGCCATTGATTATGATCCACAAGCGCTTATCAGCACACGGGATAATGCTATCCGAAATGGCTTATCTGACGCCCAAATCGCGGTATTTACTCCAGAAGCTTTTCAAGGACAAACAGCACAAACCGTTTTAGCGAATATTTTAGCTGAGCCTTTAATTGAGCTTGCCCCGCGGTTGCGCCTATTAACGAACATGGGAGGACATATTGTGCTTTCAGGTTTGTTAACAAACCAATCTGAGGCCGTTCTCGCTGTTTATCGTGAATGGTTCGATTTTGAGCCTGTTAAAAGCATCGAAGAATGGGCTTTATTGGTTGGTAAAAGAATCGCATAACGAGCTTTTATCCTAAGAATAATCAGTCTATCTTCATTTATTCGCTTAATCTTCAATGAAGCTTCGCATCTTGAAAAGTAATGGGTATAATTCGACGCTCCCAAGCAAAAGAGTAGCGCACCCATGTCATCATCTTCAAAGGAAGTTAAGAAACTTTCTCCTGTCAATATTGGTCCTCACCAGATTGCACACCCTATTATCTTAGCGCCGATGGCAGGGGTGACAGATAGGCCTTTTCGTCAGTTATGTAAGAATTTAGGTGCAGGACTTGCTGTCTCAGAAATGGTGGGAGCCAATTCATTATTACATGGCAGCGAAAAAACCAAGCGCCGAGCAAACCATGAAGGTGAAACACGCCCTTGCTCGGTACAAATCGTTGGCGCCGATCCCAATATGATGGCTGAAGCTGCACGCTATAATGAAGCACATGGTGCAGAAATTATTGATATTAATATGGGCTGCCCTGCCAAAAAAGTCTGTAATACCCTATCCGGTTCTGCACTTCTCAAAGATGAACCGCTTGTTGCAAAAATTCTCGATGCGGTTGTCAAAGCCGTCAATATTCCGGTGACTTTAAAAATTCGCACCGGTTGGGATAGTCATAGCCGCAACGGCGTCACCGTCGCTAAAATGGCACAAGATTGTGGCATTCAAGCATTGGCCGTTCACGGTCGCACGCGCTCTTGCATGTTTCAAGGAGAAGCAGAATACGAAACGATTGCAGCGATTAAACAATCTATCAATATTCCTGTTTTTGCCAATGGGGATATCAATACGCCTGAAAAGGCCAAATGGGTATTAGAAAAAACCGGTGTTGATGGCTTAATGATAGGCCGTGCGGCTCAAGGTCGTCCTTGGATTTTCAACGAAATAATTCACTATTTAAATCACAATGAAATGCTAGAAGCACCCACCATTACCGTTGTTCATGAGCTGATGACAAATCATATGAAAAATTTATATGCATTCTACGGAGAAAAGCGTGGCGTATTAGTGGCACGTAAACACGTTTCATGGTACAGCAAAGGCCAGCGCAATGGTTCAACTTTCCGCCATACTTTCAATCAATTAGAAACAGCAGAAGAACAATTAACGGCTGCTGAAACATTCTTTCAAAGCTTGATGGGATCTTGAATATGCAAAACAATAACCCTTTGCGCGAAATTGTTGCGCGAATCATGGAAGAATATTTTTGCACCCTCGATGGTCAACCTGCAAAACAACTCTATGACTTAGTCATCAAAGAAGTAGAACTTGGTTTGTTTAAAACCGTATTGCAGTATGCCGGGGGGAATCAAAGTAAAGCAGCAGAATGGTTAGGCCTTGCCAGGGGAACATTGCGCAAACGCTTGGCTGAATATGGCTTAGAATAAATTAAGAGGTAAAAAAGACATGCACGAATCGACAATTATTCAGCGCGCTTTACTAACCGTCTATGATAAGACGCATATTATTGAATTAGCTGAAGCACTCCATTTACGAGGCGTTGAGTTAATCTCTACAGGGAATACCGCCGCTCTTTTAAAACAACATGGCATTCCTGTTACGGCGATTGGTGATTACACTGGTTTTCCAGAAATGATGGATGGACGCGTTAAAACATTACACCCCAAAATTCATGGTGGCATTTTAGGACGACGTGATATTGATGCCGATACCATGATAACGCATGGTATTCCTGATATCGATTTAGTGGTAGTCAATTTATATCCGTTTGAAAAAGTGATTCAAAAAGACAATGTCAACCTCAGTGATGCTATCGAAAATATTGATATTGGCGGTCCCACCCTCGTGCGCGGTGCGGCAAAGAATCATGAATGGTGCACCGTATTAGTCGACCCTAACGACTATGATGAATTTATTGAGAATTTAAAAGCCAATGAAGGTGCTGTCAGTGCCAAAGAACGTTTTCGCTTTGCTGCAAAAGCGTTTGCTCACACCGCCGCTTATGATGCCCATATTGCAGATTATTTTAGCAAACAATTGAACCAAAGCACCGTTCCTGCTTTTGGATCTACTTTTATTTTGCCATATAAACTCAAAGAAACGCTCCGTTACGGTGAAAACCCGCATCAATCAGCTGCTTTTTATCAATCGATTGATGCTCCTAAAGATAGCATTAGCAGAGCGAACGTACACCAAGGCAAAGCATTGTCTTTTAATAATATTGCTGATGCGAATACCGCATTGGAATGCGTCAAAACCTTTGATAAACCTGCTTGTGTTATTGTCAAACATGCCAATCCTTGTGGAGTCGCTAAAAGTGACAATACGCGACACGCTTATGATCAAGCTTATATCTGCGATCCGCAATCTGCGTTCGGTGGTATTATCGCCTTTAATCGTGAAGTTGATGAGCAATTGCTGGCGCACATTTTCAGCAAACAATTTGTTGAGGTGTTAATTGCGCCTTCGTTTACTGAAAAAGCACTAGAAGTTGCTAAGCAAAAACCCGATTGTCGTGTGCTTTCTTTCCAAGCAACTGAGACACCTTCGCAAGCAATTCAATGGGATATTCATAGCGTCAATGGCGGTTTACTCGTGCAAACAGCAGATGCGCTTGATAGTCCACTCCCTTATGAAGTGGTTACCATACAAAAACCCTCTCCAGAACAACTGCAAGATTTAATCTTTAGTTGGCAAGTGGTTAGATTTGTTAAATCCAATGCGATTGTATTTGCCAAAAATGCACAAACCCTTGGTATTGGTGCAGGGCAAATGTCACGCATTATGAGTACAGAAATTGCGGCGATTAGAGCCAGAGAACAAAAGCTTGCTCTGGAAAATGCGGTAATGGCTTCGGATGCATTCTTCCCGTTTACGGATAATATTGAAAAAGCTTACGAATACGGTATTCGCGCGGTTATTCAACCCGGCGGTTCAAAGAAAGATCCTGAAGTGATTGCGATGGCCGATAAACTTGGCATGGTTATGCTATTCACCGGTAAGCGACATTTCCGACATTAACCGCTCGAATTTGAAAATGAGATATTTCAAAATTCCTAGCGAGCGGTATCTTGTTTAAATGCTACGCGCAGGGGAACTCTGCGCTTGCAATCAGGGGGAGAATGACGATTCTCCCCCTGATAACCCCCATCGCAAAGAACAAAGTGCATTAGATATATTTGGGTGAGTTTTAGGAAAGAATAAATGAATAAAATACTCGTAATTGGTAATGGTGGCAGAGAACACGCCTTAGCTTGGAAACTTGCGCAATCACCCGAGGTACAAAAAGTTTTTGTTGCACCCGGTAATGCCGGCACTCACCGCGAACCTAAAGTTGAAAATGTTGCTATCGATACGCTCGATTTTGCAGCACTGACCGATTTTGTAAAGAATCAACACATCCATTTTACGGTAGTCGGTCCTGAATTACCGTTAGTTGCAGGTATTGTCGACTACTTTAAAGAACGTAATTTATTGTGCCTAGGGCCAAGTCAAGCTTGTGCCCAGCTAGAAGGCTCTAAAGCTTTTGCCAAAGAATTTATGCAGCGCCATCATATTCCGACGGCAAAAGCAAAAACGTTTACCGATGCCGCTGAT
The DNA here is from genome assembly GCF_001431295.2 of Candidatus Berkiella aquae. NCBI lineage: Bacteria > Pseudomonadati > Pseudomonadota > Gammaproteobacteria > Candidatus Berkiellales > Candidatus Berkiellaceae > Candidatus Berkiella > Candidatus Berkiella aquae. Next base: position 3,172,831 of record NZ_LKAJ02000001.1, read on the forward strand.
GCGCATGCTTATTTGGCAACCTGCCAATTTCCTCAAGTGATTAAAGCAGATGGTTTGGCAGCAGGCAAAGGCGTTGTGATTGCGCAAAATCTCGGAGAAGCGACTCGCGCGATTGATGCCATGCTCAGTGAATATCATTTTGGTGATGCAGGCTCCCAGGTCGTGATTGAAGAATTTATTGAAGGTGAAGAAGTTAGCTTTATTGTCTTAAGTGATGGTAAACATTGCATCCCGCTCGCAACCTCTCAAGATCATAAAACGCGCGATGATGATGATAAAGGCCCTAATACCGGTGGGATGGGCGCTTATTCACCAGCACCTATTGTCACGCATAGTTTACATCAGCAAATCATGAGCGAGGTGATCGAACCCACTTTAAAAGGAATGGCCGAAGAAGGACATCCTTTTGTTGGTTTCTTATATGCGGGTTTAATGATTACCCCTCACGATGATATTCGGGTACTTGAATATAACTGTCGTTTTGGCGATCCAGAAACTCAACCTGTACTTTTGCGCTTGCAGGCGGATTTTGCGCAAATGTGTTTAAGCACCCTTGAAGGCACGCTCTCACAATTCGTTCCTGCCTGGGATCCACGCCCAGCCTTAGGCGTTGTGATTGCAGCCAATGGTTATCCTGATCATTATCATAAAGGCGACGTGATCCCTACCTTAAATGACATTCCTGCCAACGATGCCTATAAAATTTTTCATGCAGGAACTCAGCTTCAAGATGGTAACATCGTCACCAACGGTGGACGCGTTTTGTGCGTAACGGCACTGGGTGATAATTATCGAGATGCACAAGAAAAGGCCTATCGTCTGGTGAAAAAAGTAGGCTGGGATGGCGCATTTTATCGCAACGATATTGGGCACCGTGCGGTAAAAGCGGAGCGTGAAGATAATTAAATGGATGGATGCCGCGGACAAGCCGCGGCAAGTAGCGCTAATGCAGTTGGGGCTACAGCGGACAAGCACGCATAAAAGTAAACGGGAAAGAATATGCCTGAGTTACCTGAAGTAGAGACCACAGTCAGAGGGATCCGCCCTCATCTTGTCGATAATACGGTTAAACACGTTGTTGTCAGACATAAACAATTGCGTTGGCCGATCCCTGCGTTAACGTTGCAAAGGTTATTACCGACACAAACTATTCTCAATGTAAGCCGTAGAGCCAAATATATTTTAATTGAAACGTCTGCAGGAACATTGGTGATTCATTTGGGCATGTCTGGCACGCTTTGTTTGGTTGATGCAAAGACGCCGGTGAAAAAACATGATCATTTCGATTGTCATTTAACGGATGATTTAATCTTGCGTTATAACGATCCTCGGCGTTTTGGTGCTATTTTATGGGCAGGTCACGACTTAGATTCTTTAGCGGTATTAAATCATTTGGGACCCGAACCCCTTAGCAAAGCCTTTCATGCCGATTATTTATTAAGCAAAGCTCACAAACGACAAACCTCCATCAAACAATTGATTATGGACGGGAAAATCGTTGTCGGTGTGGGTAATATTTACGCCAGTGAAAGTTTGTTTCTTGCCAAGATCCACCCTTTAATGAGCGCAAAGCTTCTGAATAAAACGCAAGCCAAAGTGCTGTGTGAAACTATCCGCCAAGTCTTACGGGCAGCGATTAAAAAGGGCGGTACCACATTAAAAGACTTTGTCCAAAGCGATGGTAAGCCAGGCTATTTTAGTCAACAACTGACCGTTTATGATCGCCAAGGATTACCTTGTGTACAATGCAAAACCCCGATCGAACATATTCAACTAGGACAACGAGCAACCTATTTTTGCCCTACCTGTCAAAAATATCCCTAAAAACTCTCCTTTTATCGGAAAAAGATTACTCAAGTAAACTTTTTTCTGTTAACATTTTAGCCGTTCCCCCAATTTTACTTTCAGCGAGTGTTAATCATGCGCCGCGCGCTCACGTCTGGCTATTTTGCTCTTACTTTTGCTCAAGTTGGCATCAGTCTTAATGTTGTCACCTCAAAATTTCTTCTTTCTAGCATGCCGATGTTCATGTTATTAGCCAGTCGCTTTGGGCTCAGCACACTCGTATTATGGCTAGTCTTACGTTTAACTGGCACGTCTATTATGGATCCCCGTCATCCCCAAGGTAAATTAACAACCAATGACTGGACATTAGCCATCTTATTGGGCGTTTTTGCTGCTTTCTTATTTAATATATTTTTTGTGTGGGGATTACAGCATACGACGGCAACAGCTGCCGGTATTATTGGTAGCACTTTACCTGCCTTAATTGCTTTATTTTCAGTCTGGTTACTTAAGGAACGTTTAAATTCGGCTAAAATAATTGCATTAGCTTTAGCCATGCTGGGTATTCTGGTTATCAATGTCGATCATTTTGAAGCTACTTCTGTTAATCACACCTATTTTGGAGACTTCCTCATTTTTATCGCGATGTTTCCTGAGGCATGGTATTCGATTATTAGTCGTAAATTAGCCAATCGGGTCACGCCATTAGGTGGGGCCTTCATTGCGAATGTGGTTGGCTTTGTCACACTCTTACCTTGTGCACTCATGGCAGGCGCTATGGACTTTTCTATTTATAGCTCATTTGAATTTGCGTTGATTGGTGTTGCCGCGATGAGCAGCCTTATCTTCTTTTGGGCGTGGGCCTGGGGGCTTAGTTTCATTCCTGCCAGTACAGCAGCTATTTTTGGTGGCGTAATGCCGGTTGCAACCACCCTATTTGCTATTTTGTTTTTAGGTGAAAATCTGCATTGGTATGATTCTGTAGGAATGTTGCTTGTGCTTGCGTCGATTATCGTTGGTGCAGGCTGGCGTATGCGCGTCAAAGCACCGATTACAGTCGATCAAAGTTCGATAGGGAATTAAGTCGTCGCGATATAAGGTTTGCAATCGACCACAGGTTGTTTGGAAGTGCCTTTCAATAATTCAAAAGCGGTTAATTCAGCAACATCAATCGCTTTTGCCATTTGTTCATTGACGCTTTCTGACACTTCACTCACACTGATTGGCGCATCGAAATAGAGTACCGCTTTGGTAAACGGTAAGGGTAGTTGATATTTATCCCATGATTTGAATTGCCATGGTTTTGAATAAGCTACACCAATAGGAACGACTTGTAAATTCGCTTTATGAGCCAGAAATGAAATACCGGCTTTTGCTTTTAAGGCAGGACCTCTAGGGCCATCCGCAGCAATGCCCATGGAATAACCTTCTTTAGCTGCATTGATTAACTTCACAAGGCTACTAATGGCTTTGCGGCTTGATGAACCTCGCACCACATGATATCCCAATTGTTGTAACCAAACGGAAAGCATTTCACCATCACGTGAAGCACTTACTAATCCCACATGTTTTGCAGGGCCCCATTTGGGCAAAAACATAATGGGGGCAAATTGCTTGCCATGCCAGAAGCCATACACATATTGTCGTGTTGGGTCGACATTCGGATGCATACAAACCTGGACGCGAAGCGATTTCAGCAAGAGCTGGCTCGCGCAATGGGCAAAATTTCCGATAAATGTTGGCGTTATAACTGACATTTTTTAAAGAAAGAAAATCAACTTACACAAGATAAAATTATACGTGGTTCTGACCCACTTTTAAAGCTTAATCTAAAAACGACACGTCGAACGATGCTCTTGCGAAGCGTCGATCGCCTGTGCTCGCGCTTTCACTTCGACTAAATCATGAAGACGCCGGCTGATCTCTCTTTGCCCACTACTGCCGCTGGCACTCGATAAAGGCGTAATCTTGAGTAACATCTGTGGCATAAAGGATTTATAGGGCTCCAAACGGCTATCTAAATCATGGATTTCACCAAATAAATTTAGCCAATATGTTTTATTACTTTCCGGAAGTTTTGCTGTTTTGTCATCAAATTGACGAAGTTTTTCACAAATCAATTTGCGCGATTGCTCACTTGATTGTTCATTATAGCCTTTTAAACGGCTTGGTAAGGGCATTGAAAAATGCTGATAGGCTTTCACTTCTTCTTCAAGATATAAGCGCTCAATTAATTCTTCGCACAAAATTTGATTGAGCCCTGTTAAGACATGGCTATCTTTTAATGTGCAAGGAAACACATCGACCATTGCGGCAGGATCATGTGGCGCCTTTTGGCGAAGTTTATCCTGGCTGACACAAAATTCGAATAAACGTTTCATTGCCTCTTCACAGGCCTTCACAGTGACTTCTGTTCGACCAGGCCCCGCATAATGCATGGACATTTTTTTAGAGATCAACGGGATAGTGACTTCAAAGGTACCTGCTTCGGTCGCAATTTTGGCTAGTTCTTGCGCTTCTTTTGCACTCACCGCTAAATTTGCAATCATATTTTCATCAACGATAAAGTCAAAAACAGGTTTGGGTTTTTCTACGGGAACATCCGGCTTAAGTTCTTCTACGGGAACGTCCCCTTTAGGCGCCTCTACAGCAACCTCATACCAAAGTTTTTCTCGCCGTGATAACTCCGAATATGCTCCCTCACTTAATGCCTTTAATTGACGTTTAAACCTTGTCAAAATTAAAAGCTTATTGATAGTGATGGATTTTTCTTTGAGTGCATTTTTAAGCATCACCTCAAATTCATCGCGGGTTTTACCCATTAATTCTTTCCAAGTCACACCAAAATGCAATTTCAGCTCGTCTAATGAAGGCTCTGCAATTTGTAATTGTTGGATACCTTGCACCATTCTGGGATCAAAACTCGGCTGTGCCACCTGTGCGCTTTGTAATTTCAATTGTAGGGCTAGTGCTTTTTCGGCAGATTCAGGCACCGCAATACTTAATTCTTCTAGGTGTTTACGAATCCTTTCTTCGACACGATGAATTAAAAATTCTAATGCTTGAATCAATAGCATTGCTACCCCCGACGTTCCATCGTTATAAAACTATAATCATAAGCATGTTTTGCATCTTGAAAATATTCTTCATGGGCTGTTTCTTCCCATGCATCTTGATCAAACTCAACAAACGTGGTTTCGCCATTTAAAGTGGTATGAACCAGGGTGATATAAAGGGTGTGAGCTTGCGGAAAAAATAAACGATAAATTTCGCCACCACCAATGACCATCACCTCTTCTGCTGTCCCGGCTTTTGCTAAGGCTTCCTCGACAGAATGCACCACATCACAACCTGGCAATGTTAAAGCCTGTTGAGTGAGAATAATGTTTTGTCGTTCTGGTAACGGTTTTCCAATGGATTCGTAGGTTTTGCGCCCCATAATGATAGGTTTGCCTATCGTCAGTTCTTTAAAATGCTTTAAATCATTGGGTAAATGCCACAGTAATTGATTATTGTGACCAATCACCTTATTTTCAGCCATTGCAACGACGAAGCTAATTTTTTTCACAATACTATTCTCTATACGGCAATCGGCGCTTTGATTGCAGGATGACACTCGTAATCGGATAAAACAAAGTCTTCAAAACGAAAATCTTCGATATTTTTTACATCCGGATTTAACAACATCTTAGGTAAAGCATAAGGCGTTCTTGCTAATTGCGTTTTTGTCTGCTCAATATGATTAGAATATAAATGCGCATCACCTAAAGTATGAACAAACTCGCCTAATTTTAATCCTGTCACTTGGGCAATCATCATGGTTAATAAGGCATAGGAAGCAATATTAAAGGGAACACCCAAAAAGATATCAGCACTTCGCTGATAGAGTTGACAAGATAAGCGACCATTTGCAACATAAAATTGAAAAAAGCAATGACAAGGTGCTAATGCCATTTCTGGTAATTCGGCGACATTCCAAGCGCTAACAATCAAACGACGTGAATCTGGATTGCTACGAATATCATCAATCAGTTTAGCAAGCTGATCAACCGTATCACCGCGATGCGTTGGCCAAGAGCGCCATTGTTTACCATAAACGGGCCCTAAATTTCCGTCTTGATCAGCCCATTCATCCCAAATCGTGACCCCGTTATCATTTAAATAGCGGATATTGGTATCACCTTTAATAAACCACAATAATTCATGAATAATCGATCTTAAGTGACATTTTTTAGTTGTCACTAAAGGGAAACCGGCATTTAAATCAAAACGCATTTGATAACCAAAGTAGCTTAAGGTACCTGTACCAGTACGATCATCTTTTGGCGTCCCTTTTTCTAACACCCAATTTAATAGCGTTAAATACTGTTGCATGAAAACCCCTTACACTTTGCAAAATTCATAGGGTTGCTGACGAGGCTTAAGTAATAAATACAGCCCAAATAAAATCATTGGCAAACATAATATTTGCCCCATTGTTAGCCAGCCAAAGGCAAAATAACCATATTGCGGATCCGGTTGGCGAAAGAATTCTTCAAAAATCCGAATGACACCATAACCCAGTAAAAAGATCCCTGAAACAGCGCCCACATGGCGTTGCTTGCTGGAATATAACCATACCAGCATAAATAATAATCCGCCTTCTAAGGCAATGGCATACAAAGGAAAAGGATGACGAGGTAAAAAGCCGGCTTGTGGAAAAACCATCGCCCAAGGCACATCGGTTACTTTGCCCCACAATTCACCATTAATAAAATTACCCAGTCGACCGGTTGCGATAGCCAATGGCACGGTAGGCGCAATAATGTCTCCAATGACCCAGAACGGGTATTGTTGGTGCCTAGCAAATAAGGCGGTAGAAATGATGACGCCTAACAAGCCACCATGAAATGACATGCCCCCTTGCCAGATTTTAAATAGCTGCAAAGGATCCTCTAACCAATCTGGCATTGCGTAGAAAAGCATATAGCCAATACGCCCCCCAAGCACCACGCCCATTGCGGTATAAAATAGCAAATCATTTAATCTTTCTGGGGATTCCCACCCAGGCAAAGACTTGGTACGAATTCTAGCGGCAAGCCAACAGGCGACAAAACCGACTAAATACATAATGCCGTACCAGCGGATCTGGAAGGCATCAGTGATATGTAAGGCAACTGGATTTATATTGGGATATTCGATCATAAGTTTTAGTCTACCAGGGCATTAAAACGAAGGCATCATTGTCCAAGCAACGATTAACAGAATACCACCAAAAATACGTTTCACCAGCAATACCGGTAACCGATGCACTAATAAAACCCCCATTGGTGCAGCAATGAGGCTCGCTAGTCCAATACACAAGGCGGCAGGCCAATAGACATAGCCTAGCGACCCTGAGGGCAAACCAGATATATGCCAGCCAACCACCATGGCAGTTAGCGCACCTGAAGTAGCGGTTGGTAACGTTGAAGCAGCAGAGGTTGCACTAACGGCCGGCATCTCAAGGCCATACCACAACAAAAAAGGAATCACTAAAACACCACCACCAATTCCTAATAAGCCTGCACAAGTACCAATCAACCATGCAAATAAAACAGCGAGTGCAAGGGGCAGCTTGCGCTCGGGCTTTGCTATCAACTGCGCACGCCCTAACAGCATTTTCCCACCGAGCAATAAACAAAAAAAGGCAAATGTTGTTTTGAGTAAATGGCCAGGCAAATAATTACCAATAACGGTACCACATAAAGCACCCAATACCGTGCCAGGGATCAGCCACTTTAATACACTCCATTGTACGGCTTTACGTTTACTTTGCACCCAGGTAGTCATAAAAGAGGTAATCAAAATCGTTGCTAAAGAAGTCCCTGTTGCAATATGCATCAGATGCTCATGAGGAAAAGATTGCATTGAAAAAAGCGCAATTAAAGCAGGCACAATCACAATGCCGCCACCCAATCCAAGTAGTCCAGAAAGTAACCCAGCACAAAGACCGGTCAAAATGTAACCTAAAAAAAGTAAACTCATTTTGAATTTTCAATGCGTTGTAAAATTTTTTCTGCTTCAACTTCATCGATTAAAATAAATTTACCTTCTTCTTCTTCATAGGCATAAACTTCTGCTTGACTTAGTTCAAACCACCATCCATGTAACTTTAAACTACCTTCTTGTAATTTTTGTTTTACCAGTGGATAGGTTTTTAGATTTTCAATTTGTTGTAACACATTGAGTTGTGAAAGACGATTATGTTTTGCTAACTGTGGCGGACAATCATGGTCATGCTGCAATCTTTCCATAATAATTTCACCATCCATTAACCACTCACCCAAGTTTGGCATTTGTTCAACGATTGTTTTATCGAGTAATGCTCGCATGGCACCACACTCGGAATGACCACAGACAATCAGGTTGCTCACCTTCAACTCATGCACCGCAAATTCAATTGCAGCGGCTTCTGATTTATCGCCTGCAGATAATCCGGTGCGATGGCATGGCGGCACGATATTGCCAACATTTCGTACGACAAATAGATCGCCAGGATCCGTTGATGCAAAGAGATTAGGAACAACACGACTATCAGAACAGGCAATAAAGAGTGTATCGGGTGATTGACCCAACGCTAATTTAGCAAAGGTCTCAAGATAATGGGGTCGCACATTTTTGCGAAATTCTACCAAACCTTTAACGAGTTTTTTCATGACTTGCCATCTTTATTAGGGAAATGAAACTGGGATGAATTAAAACAGCAAATGTCATTTTAATCCATCAAAAATCGCTTTTTTATTTAGTAGAATGACCAATTATGGAAATGTTGGCAGATTCATCATGCAGTCTTTCAATAAACTGCTCAGCCAGTAAGGGCTTACTATAGTAATATCCTTGTAACTCATCGACTTGTTTAGCAATTAAATAATCAACTTGTTCTTTTGTTTCCACCCCCTCTGCAATGGTTCGAATATTTAATCCTTTTGCCATCGCAACAATAGCATCAACAATACTTGCATCTTCCTGATTCTGGCAAACATGGGTGATAAACGATTGATCAATCTTCAATGCGTCAATCGGGAAACGACGCAAATAACTCAATGATGAATAGCCTGTGCCAAAATCATCGATTGAAATATTAACCCCCATGGATTTTAATACTTTTAAGCGCAAAACACAGCGATCAACATTATCAATCAGCACGCCTTCTGTTAATTCTAAATCAAGCGCATGGGTTGGTAATTGTGTTTCTTGTAAAATACGAGCGGTTTCTTTAACTAGATCACCCGTACGAAATTGATAAGCTGAAAGATTCACAGAGACCTTTAAATGAGAATATCCCATATCATGCCATTTTCTGGCTTGCTGACATGCTGTTTTCAAAGCCCAACGACCGACAGGCACAATGACGCCTAATTCTTCTGCCAAAGGAATAAAGACCCCTGGTGGCACTAAGCCAAGCTCAGCATTTTGCCAGCGCAGCAAAGCTTCAGCACCGCAAGTTAAACCCGTTCTTGCATCAATTTTAGGTTGGTATTCAACAAAAAATTCATTATTCGCTAAAGCGCTACGCAGTAAAAATGCCATTCGCTGCTTTATCAAGACTTGATTATTCATGCCTGGCATATAAAGTTGAAATGAATTCCGTTCCGCAAGTTTTGCATGATAAAGTGCTGTATCAGCATTGGTAAAGAGTGTTTGTGAGTCTTGGGCATCATCGGGGTAGATGCTCACTCCCACCGATGCACCTAATAAGATGTCATGATATTCAATATTGAAATAATGAGCAGTAATGGTTAGCAAAATCTCTTGTGTGGTTTGTTTAAGCTGCTCATAATCCTCTACATTATCGATAATCAACACAAACTCATCTCCAGTTACGCGTGAAACCAACTCTTTTCTTTTAACGCAACGAAGTAATCTCGTTGCAACCAATTGTAAGATAGTATCTCCTACCTCGTGACCATATGAATCATTCAGCACCTTGAATTTATCAATACCTAACATAATCAATGCCAAGCGTTGATGATTTGCTTTGGCAGATTGAATTTCAGTTTCAAGTTGTATCATCAACAAGGTACGATTGGGCAATGATGTTAGCGCATCATGATGCGTTAAGTATTGCAACTCATCTTCTGTTTGCTTAAATTGAGTAATATCTGAGAATACTGCAACATAATGGATCAGCTGTTCTTTATCATCTAACATGGCATTAATCGTTAAACGTTGCGGATAAATCTCGCCATTTTTGCGTTTCTCCCACAGTTCACCCTGCCACTTTCTTTGGGTATCTAACGAAAGATGCATCCGTCGATAAAAATCTTCATTCTGCTTATCACTATGTAATATATTAATGGATTGACCGATAATATCTTGTCTTAAATAGCCTGTGATATGCGTAAATGAAGGGTTAATTTCAATAATTCGAAATTCAGGATCGGTAACAATAACCCCTTCGGTTGTGCTTTCAAAAACCTTATTAAATAATTCCAAACGCTTTTGTGTTTCGCGTTTGGCTGTAATATCTAGTAAGGTTCCGACCATTCGCAAAGCATGGCCATGTTTATTACGCTCTACCACTTTCCCTCGAGCTAGCATCCAACGCCAATTTCCTGATTTATGTCGCAGCCGATGTTCAGTCACAAAAAAAGGTTTTTCATCTGCTAAATGACTTCGTAATTCACTTTTAATCTGATGAATATCCTCTGGATGCACTAATTTAAAATACTGCTCCCTATCCTTTGGCATTTGATCACGTCGATACCCTGTCAGATTGGTAAAACTTTCATCGATATACCAATTATTGTTTTCAAAATCTAAGTCAAACATGACTTCATTACTGGCCCATAACGCAAGATTTAAGCGTTCTTCGCTTTTAGTCAAGGCTTTATCTCTACCTTCTACTTCATCAAGCATGGAATTAATTCCCTGGGTTAAATCACCCAGATCATCTTGCGTTAATACTTCAGCGCGCAAAGAATAATCTTTTGTCTTTGTGATTTCTTTCACTGTTTTCGACAAATTGTTCAAGGATTTCGTTAACACATCTTGCAAGAAGAAAGTCACTAATACCGCGCCCAGTAATGATAGAATTAAAACAATTGTTATCATCATAATTAAATAATTAATATGGTATTTGATTTGATCTAAAGAATGCAGCAAAACGACTTTGCCTACGATCTGATTATTATAAGTGATATCTCCAACGATTTTGACATCGTCTTTCCCGAAAAGAATGCTTTGATTATTGGTCGATAAAGATAATTCAGCTTGCGGTAATGCTTTAGGGTTATAAACTGCGATAGGCACCCCATTAACCGAATAAATACCAGCACTTACAATTTCAGGATTTTTTTTGAAATATTCTAAAATTTCTTTTGTCTTCTCGATTTGATTAGTCGCTAATGCTTGCCCAATAGAATGATTAATTAAATCGACTTTAAATTGGAGGGCATTTTCCAGCTCGACATGTGAATGCTTAGCCTCTAAAACAACAAATGCAATGCCGGCGAATATTAAGGAAATCAAACCAACTGTACAAGCATATAGCTGCACTTTTTGACTGAAAGAAAGCCTTAGTCGTCCCATAGCTCTAGTCAGATCCAGAATAGAGAGTATTATACAAAGAATGGCACGTTTTATTCTGAATTTCCCCTCAAGGGGGACCTCGTAGGCCTAAGGCGGCAAGTGAGTAAAGCCCCAGGAGTGCACGCATAGTGCATAACAGGGGTGAGAGCGCAGCCAACACAGCATCAATTCAAAATGGGAAGAGTATTATTTGCCACCACGAACTAAACCACCCAACCCCGCATCTTCTAGCGCACTTTCAAGAAATTGTCTGATGTCTTGAGCGTGATGAAAATTCATCACTTCTTTCACTAATTGCTGTGCTTTGACCACGGTAAAGTTACGAATAATCCATTTAACTCGTGGCAAACTCAGTGCATTCATACTCAGCTGGTTGTATCCTAACCCTAGCAATGCAATAACTGCTGTGGGCTCGGAGGCCATTTCACCGCAAATTGCAACAGGTTTATTCTGTGAATGTGCAGCATTGGCAATGATTGCTAATGCATGCAGCACTGCTGGGTGGAGTGAATCATATAGGTTGGCAACATAGGGATTGTTGCGATCTACCGCAAGTAGATACTGAGTTAAATCGTTACTACCTACTGATAAAAAATCAACTCGTTTAATGAGTTCATGTGCTTGATAGACTGCCGATGGCACTTCAATCATAACGCCCGTTTCAGGAAAGCGAGCATTACCCCCCTCATCAATCACTTCACGATGAGCTTGGCGTAGTAATCTCAAAGCCTCCTCGATTTCACTGATACAGGAAATCATCGGAAAGAGAACTCGCAAATTTTGTAATCCATTACTTGCACGAAGCATGGCGCGAAGCTGTACCAGGAAAATTTCAGGATGATCCAGCGTAATACGAATACCACGCCATCCTAAAAATGGATTGTCTTCAGTCACTGGGAAATAAGATAAAAATTTATCGCCCCCAACATCTAATGTACGAATGGTAACCGGCTTTGGCGCAAAACTTTCCAATAATTGTCGATAAATTAAATACTGTTCTTCCTCACTTGGAAATCTATCACGTATCATAAAAGGGACTTCAGTACGATATAGACCGACTCCCTCTGCGCCAACTTGTAATGCAGGACGAATATCTGCGACTAAACCCGCATTCACGCAAAGTGCAACTCTGGTACCATCTGGCGTCTCGCAACGCAGCTCTCGCAGCTCATCTAGGCCTGCATATAATTCTTTTTCCTCTGCTGCCAATCTGGCAAAATCAGAAATCATTGCTTGCGTTGGTGAAGTAAATACTTCCCCATGGTATCCATCAACAATAATTTGTTTTCGATCACACTTATGCGCAGGAAAACCTGCAACGCCCATGACAGCCGGGATCCCAATTGCTCTCGCTAAAATAGCGACGTGCGAATTAGCTGAACCTTTTAAAGAAACAATCCCTAATAAATGATCTTGTGGCACTTCTGCCAGATCGGAGGCTGATATTTCATCTCCCACCAAAATGGTGTCGTGGGGATAGGTATGAGGCAATGGGCTTTCACTTTGTAAATTTGCTAAAACGCGCCGCCCCAGATCCAGTAAATCTGCTGAGCGTTCTCGCAAATAGGGATCTTCCATCGTTTCAAATTTATGCACTTGGCGTTTAATAATTTTACGTAATGCATAAGGAGCCCAATGCCCTTCTTCAATGAGTGCAATGATATCTTCTTTAATGCTGCGACTATCCAGCATACTCAAATAGGCATCAAATAAATTTTGCTCTTCAGGTAATAGTGTTTTCGCTAAATGACCTTTTAAACGTCGAATATCTGCACGCGTTGTTTCCAATGCTTGCTCAAAATATTCAATTTCCCTATCAATATCGGTAATTTCTTTATCAGTGACCGCATCAAGGTCAGCAGGCAAAACCAATACCGCTGTTCCTATCGCAATCCCTGGGGCTGATGGAATACCATGTAACGTCGAAGGTAGATTAGATTGAGTGACAGTAAAATGCGTCATGACGCCGCCTGCATTCGCATGGGCAATATAACTTGCCAATTGAGCAGAAACGGTCACTAAAAAAGCAACTTCTCCTTCATCGAAACGGCGAGGTTGACGTTGTTGAATAACCAAAATACCAACCACTCTTCGTTGGTGAATCATGGGTACGCCTAAAAAGGCAGAATAGCGCTCTTCCCCTGTTTCAGGAAAATACCGATAACGAGGATGGCTTGGAGCATCGCTTAAGTTAATAGGCTCTTCACGCTCACCCACTAAACCGACTAACCCCTCAGAAAGGGGAATGGTCACCTTACCATCAACTCCGTCTAAGAAACCTACCGATGCGACTAGCAAATAATGATGCTTTCGGCGTTCGACTAAATAGGCAGAGCAAGCTTCTACTCCCATCGCACAGGAAACACGTTCGACAATGATGCGCAACACCTCTTGCAGATCTTGTGCTTCATTCACTTCTTGAACAATTTGCCTGAGAACGCTAAGCAACTGTATCTTCCTTTTCCGTCGCGGTTTTCGTCACTGAATTTTAATGGTCAAGTGGATCTAATGTCATCAATTCTTTTTTGATATTCATTATTTTGGGTGAAAATTCCAGCAACGCTTGACGATAAACTTCTCGTTTGAAAGCAACAACTTGATAAAGTGGGAACCAATAACTTACCCAACGCCAATGATCAAATTCTGGCTTGATTGAAACATCTAACTTGATACAGCTATCTTCGCCTTCCAAACGTAGCAAAAACCATTTTTGTTTTTGCCCAATACAAGGGGGACGGGTATCGCTACGAATTAAGCGTCTAGGCAAGCGATAGCTTAACCATTGCTCAGATTCGGCAACAATCGATACTTCTTTTTGAGATAATCCAATTTCTTCATATAACTCACGAAAAAGTGCTTCTTCGAGCTGCTCATTATCGTGGATGCCCCCCTGTGGGAATTGCCACGCATCTTGGTTAACGCGACGCCCCCAAAAAAGCTGACCATGAGAGTTAGTTAAGATAATCCCTACATTGAGGCGAAAGCCGTTTTCATCAATCACTGGGTACTCTTTTTGACTTGGTTATTTGTGATTATTTTTTCACAAAGGCGGGCAACTCAGCAAACAAATCTGCAAAGCTTGATGGATTCGGGGGATCCTTTGCGAAGACGGGTCGCAGTGTATACAAAATACATGACGATTGTGAGATGGCGAGCCAACAACGCTGGGGAATTTGCGAAGACTAAGGAAAAAGCAAAGCGCACTAATAAGGGCGCTTTGCTAAACTTGGGGTGTCTGACAAACTGCTAAGGCGGTTCACTTTTCAGCTTGCCGCCTAGCCTAAGTTAAGATACTTCTAGTGTGTATTAAAGGAAGTTCCACACTAAAGAAGCTTTACCCGTGTTTTCATGACGGCTGCCATCACCACTGATTGTGTAGAGTGTGCCAAGGTTGCTAGCTAAAGCAACAACGTCGTCATGTCTGCTGTGTGAATGGTAGTTATATTCAGCACGTAGTGACAATGCATTGCATAATGGCACTGGGAATTCAGCACCTACGCCACCGACAAAGCCCCAACGATGATTGCGATCGTTAGCATAAGCCACTGAATAAGGTACTGCTGGCGCAATTGCAACGAAATCGACATCATCAACACGTGTTACTTCTGCACCTAAACGGATGTAAGGTAAGAAATAACGGGAAACTTCATAACCTACTCGAGCGGTGAGGCCAACAACAGCATTATGGTGGGAATTACCACTTACTGAACCACTCACTGCACCATCAACGGGATCGATGAATGAGAAAGTAGCACCATCATCACCATGATCACGCCAATCAACGTTGATTTCACCACCAAGCAACCAGCTATTGCAACGTGCTTGATAGCCTGCTAATAAACCCCAGATAAATTTGCTGTTACTGTCGCCAACGTCACCAGCACGAAATGAAGTAATTTGGTTACCAGGAGCTGGATGAATAATTGTTACGTCTACGTCACGATCGCTGTGCCATGCCCAACCACCAGACACACCTAATAACCAGTTACCTTCCCAGCCAGCTTGTGCAGCTGAAGCTGCAAATAAGCTTGAAGAAAGACATAATAAGATTCCAATTCTTTTCATGATTTTCACCCCAAACTAATGTTAGTTAATTAAACACATTTTAGGTATAAGCCTTGAGAATAATTTTGTCAAATGCTAGGAAACTCACAGTTAACAATTTGCATAATATGATGCTTTTTGCATTTGAACTTTAAAAAATCATTTGCTAGAGCTGACGAAACGTCAAAATAATGACGCTTTATTATGCTTTATCTCATTGATAATAATAGTAATACACTGCAAGCATCTCAAGGGACGGTTTTTTTAATAGAAAAGTGAGCAAAATTGAGTACTGCGCCTCAAAAAACATTTAAAAGAAATTCCACACTAAAGCAACTCTGCCTGAATGCGTTTGTGGCTGTAATGCACTTTCAAATGCAGGCGTGACCAATCCATCCGGTAAAAAGCCACTCGCTTTAACTGTCTTACTCTTAGAATGCCAATTATATTCCATCCTAAAAGTGGCGCCGCATGTCATTGGCAAAGGGATTTCAAAACCAAAGCCACTCAATGCACGGTGAACATAGGTCGCTGTTGAGACTTCTATGCTATTAGGATAAACCGAAGGATTCGCGTCGTAACGCGTCGTTAAAGTATCTCGTCCAAACTCAACGCCTAAACGCACATAGGGCATAAAGTAAGGCGCTAAGGCATAACCCACTCTTGCTGTGAATGCCGCGACTAAATCTCTTTTATAATGGGTAAGCGCACTCCAGCCAATCGCATTCCCCGCATCCGTGAAAGCAAAAGGTAAATCATCATTCATATCATGATGATCAACATTGAGCTCCCCACCCACTAACCAACTTCCTTTGACGGCTTGGTATCCCATAAAGAGACCAAAGATCATACCGGGTGCACTATAATCACTGATAATGAGTGATTGTGGATAGGTGCTAGGAAAAAGGCTGCCATTATAACTAAGTTGAGTTTGATTGCTACCCGTTCTGCTGCCATAGCCTGCTGAAGCACCCACTAACCAATTGCCCAGCCAATCACTTTCAAAGGCTTGTGCCGTTAAAGAAATAAAGAAGATCCCGAATATTGCTAATTTATTTCTTTTCATCCCTTTATCCCTTAGCTGTGCTTTTAAAAATTCCAAATCAAGGAAACTTTACCGGTGTCGATGGAAGGCCTTGCTTCGACAGAGAAGGCTGGATTAACAACACCATCTAAAATTCGACCACGCCCCTGTAAAGTTGCGCTAGGGAAGTGATAGTTGTATTCCATGCGCAAACTGAGTTGGCAAAAAAGTGGTAAGGGGAATTCTGCGCCGACACCAACAAAAACATGATTTTGCCATGAATTATCTTTCAAGGTCAGACCAAAAGGATAAACGCCTGGCGCTCCATTAAATCGAGCGGTTATTTCTTGATGAACTGTCTCAACACCGACTCTAACATAGGACATAAAGAACGGAGCCATGTAGTAACCTACACGCGCGCTTAAACCATAAAAGCCTTTGTTACGTGCTTGTAAAGCCGTATCCCAAGCCAGCGCATTGATTTGATCGGTAAAAACAAAAACGCGCTCTTTGTTGGTATCAAACCAATCAGCAGATAACTCGGCGCCCAAAACCCAATCATTGCAAATGAATTGGTACCCTAATAATGCGCCACCACCAAAACCGGTATTTCTTTGTCTATCTTGGTAATCGGTTTTGGGCACTATCGGAAATCCGGTATAGAAAAGGCCTATGTCGTAACGTCCATCGTATCTTGCGTAATCGACAGATACCCCAACCAAAGGCTCACCCTGCCAATAAGCTTGCACATTAACTGTTAATAGCAGCGTTAATAAAGACAACACTAACCGACATTTATTCACGACAGTAACCTTCTTATAGCAGCTTTGCATGCTTCATCTTATAGCGTCTTGCTTGATAACAGCAATCTCAGGCAATGTAATTTTAAAATAAAAAAACGCCAAGCTGATTGCTCAACTTGGCGTCTAGGACTTTCTTTTAAAAAAGTATTATACGAAATTCCACACCCATGACGCTTTAATAGCGCTAGTTTCTGGCTGCGGATGACGGAAATTATGTGTGCCGATAATAGGAGCAGTGCTATCATCAATAACAATATTTTCAGTCGCAGAATACGTGTATTCAAAGCGAATCGTTGATGGACCAATGAATGCAGGGAATTCTACACCAATACCCGCAACGACGCCCCAAATATCATCTTTCTTGGAGCTAAAATCAGGAAGCGAAACAAATCCAAAAGGAGCGCCAAGATTGCTGCCAATGTTTGCTTGATACGTTGCTTCATCACGACTGTATTGTGCGCCAACACGAACGTAAGGTAAGAAGCCTGGGGTTACAAAATAACCACCACGTAAAGTCAAAGCGTAAATAGGACCGCGTTCATAACGTACGCTGCCTAATACACCGTGCAAACCAGTGACGCTATCAGTGAATGCAAATTGGCGAGTTTCATCAAATTCTTGAAAATCTACATTCGCTTCAATACCAGCAAGCCATCGATTACAACGCATTTGCCATCCAGCAAGTAAGCCAAAGATCATCCCTTGATCGGTGATCATGATGCTTTGTGCAGGATTGTTGTAAACGGTGATAGCGGGAATAACAAGCGGAGAAGTTGTAACAAATTGAGTGGTAAAACCCTCTTTTTGTCTTGCCCAACCCAACTCGCCACCTAGTAAGAAATTACTAGATGAACTTGCTTGGCCTAGTGTGCTTGCGAACACGGAGGCGGATAAAACAGTAAATGCCAAAACGGATTTCATACGCATGGGAAATCATCCTTAATAACCATGAAACTTTTTTATTTAAGTTATCAAGTTTATCTGTAAAGTATTCCATCGCCCTTATCAGGGCTTCAGAGCCATATTAACCGAAAATAAACTCTCTGCCAAATTACACGGCGCTATGGTGACGAGTCAATACTTTTTGGCTTCCACACTAAATTTAATTCACGAGCGGCTTTTACTTCATCTAAGCGTTTGCAAGCCAAACGACTTGGAGAACTGCGAATTTTTTCAGGTTCAGATGCCATTTCTTGCCTTATTTGCTGCATCGCTGCAACAAAGGCATCTAGCGTTTGCTTAGATTCTGTTTCGGTTGGTTCAATCAAAAAACATTCTGGAATTAATAATGGGAAATAGGTTGTTGGCGCATAAAATCCTGCATCTAATATCCGCTTAGCAACATCCATTGCGCTCATTTCATACTGCTTTGCTTCTTTTGCTAAGGTAATAATAAATTCATGTGTCGCACGTCGATGAAAGGCTACTTGATAACCTAGTTTTTGTAAGGCCACCATCAAATAGTTAGCATTCAAGGTTGCATATTCTGCAACGCGATATAATCCTTCCTTCCCTAGCAAGCGTAAGTATGCATAAGCCCGCAAGAGAATACCGGCATTGCCCATAAAGGTAGATAAGCGCCCAATCGTTTGAGGACATTCCTTCTCAGCTAACCATCGGTAAGCTTGTGCCTCTTTTGCAACAATAGGAACGGGCAAGTAAGGCAGTAATCGTTTACTCACGGCAACCGGACCACTACCGGGGCCACCCCCTCCATGCGGCGTTGCAAAGGTTTTGTGCAAGTTCATATGCATCACATCAAACCCCATATCGCCTGGGCGAACTTTGCCTAAAATGGCATTGAGATTTGCACCATCATAGTAAAGTAATCCACCTGCTTCATGAATCAATTTGGCAACCGTCGTGATAGAACGCTCAAATACCCCAAGTGTTGAAGGATTGGTTAGCATAATGCCAGCGGTTTGCGGCCCCACCATCGCTTTTAACGCCACAATATCAATATCGCCATCATCCGTTGTCGGTATTTCGCGTACCGTAAAACCACACATCGCAGCGGATGCTGGATTGGTACCATGTGCCGTGTCGGGTACCAATATTTCGGTACGCGTAAAATCTTGGCGTTCATGATGGTAAGCTCTCATCATTGCAACACCCGCCCACTCACCTTGAGCACCCGCCATTGGCGTTAATGAAATACCAACCATACCTGTAATGGCTTTTAAGTATTCTTGTAATTCATAAAGACAATGCATAAATCCTTGACTACTCATCAAAGGCGCTAAGGGATGATGATGCAAAAACCCAGGTAACATTGCAGCATGTTGCACACCTCTTGGGTTATATTTCATCGTACAGGAGCCTAAGGGATAAAAGTGCGTATCAATACAATAATTTTGTTGTGCAAGCCGAGTAAAATGACGAACAACTTCTAATTCTGATAATTCCGGTAATAACGGTATATCTTGACGAAGCCATTTTTGCGGCAAATCCGGTGTCTTGGTTAATGTTGGAAATTGGGCTGACGCTTGTCGTCCAGGCTGACTCTTATCAAAAATAGTCATATGTGACTCCTTTGTATTGCAGCATTAAGCATCTTAACAAAATGCTCAATATCTTCAGAACTTTTGGTTTCTGTCGCACAAATAAGCAAAGCATTTTCTAATGATGGATAGTAAGGACTGACATTAAATCCACCAGCAATACCTTGTTCACAGAGTGTTTCTAATACCTTATTCACATCAGCAGGCAACTGCCATACCGATTCATGAAAATGCTCGCCTACAAAACAAGGCTTGACATCAATCGCCAACAACTGCTGTACGAGAACTTGATGATTAAGATAGCATTGCTGTGCTATCTGTTTTAAACCTTGGGGCCCCAGCAAACTCATGTATATTGTTGCCGCTGTCACTAATAATCCTTGATTGGTACAAATATTCGAGGTTGCCTTGCTACGACGAATATGTTGCTCTCTGGCTTGCAAGGTCAAGGTAAAACCAGGTTGATTATTCTGATCTTGCGTTAAACCCACTAAGCGACCTGGCATTTGTCGCACCAAACTCATTCTTGAACATAAAAATCCGAAATAGGGCCCCCCACCTGCCAATGGCACACCTAAGGGTTGTCCTTCACCACAAGCAATATCTGCTCCACTTTTTCCCCATTGTCCCGGTGGTTTTAACCATGACATCGCAATGGGATTAACTACTCCCACAACCACGGCATCTTTCTCATGTGCCCAATCCGTTATCGTATCCACATTTTCTAAACGTCCAAAAAAATTGGGTTGTCCCATCACCAAAACTGTGAGTGATTTTTCTTGTTGCCATTGTGTTTCCAAAGCCTCTAATGTCACAACGCCATGAGTTGGATCATAAGCAATTTCTTTCACTGGTATTGCATGAGGTTTTAAAATCGTATGCAACACTTGGCGATAAAATGGATGAATGTTACTAGCAATCCAAACGCAAGGCTTCACTTCTTTTGACTTAGAACGAATACCCATTAATACCGCTTCTGCTAAAGCTGAAGCACCGTCATACAATGAAGCATTAGATATCTCCATTCCCATTAACGATGCCATCATCGTTTGATATTCCCACATCAACTGTAGGCTACCTTGGCTTGCTTCCGCTTGATAGGGCGTATAAGCTGTTAAAAATTCGCCTCGCTGCGTCAAATCCCAAACCGCCGCAGGAATATGATGTTCATAAGCACCTGCCCCAATAAAGCATTGCAACTCCATTGTTTGTTTTGCGCGTGATTGCATCAATTGCATCATTGCCATTTCATTAAGTCCCATCGGGATCTCTGGCATATCATTGATCATTAACGCAGATGGGATTTCATCAAATAACGAGTTGATTGATTCAACACCAATTTCTTGCAGCATTAATTGAATATCACTTTCTGTATGCGGAATAAATGGCATTTTATACGCTTCCCATTTTGAATTGATGCTGCTTGTCCGGCGTAGCTTTTAGCGAAGCCGGATTACCTGCTCTCACTTACGATATTTTTTGTGAATACGCTTGTGCCTCAAGCAATTGTTCCCATTGTTCTGGTGCTTGTGGTTTTATTTTAATTATCCACCCTTGTTGATAAGCGTCTTGATTAATCAATTCAGGATGGTCGACTAATGATTCATTGATGGCAACAATCTCACCGGAGATTGGCGCATATAAATCAGAAGCGGCTTTAACCGACTCCACCACACCAAACTCTTTATTAATAATGACTTTATCTCCAACGGCAGGAAGTTCTATAAAGACCACATCTCCCAGCAGTTTTTGAGCATGATCGGTAATGCCAACCGTCCAAACATCATTTGATTCACGGGCAACCCATTCATGCGTCTGCGTATATTTTAGCGTTTGTGGAATATTATCCATGTTGTTTCCTTACAAATGGAGGTTTGATTAATTTGGCAGGCACTTGCTTGCCACGAATTTCAACATTGACTTGAGTAAAAGATCCTATTGGGAGCCGTGCAAGGCCAATGCCACAAGCGAGGGTTGGTGAAAAACTACCGCTCGTTAATTTTCCTTGTTGCCAATCATTATTTTCATCTTTAACATGCACTGTCATATCGGGACGGCAAACGCCTTTTTCCAATAGCATAATCCCCGTTAATTGCCAGAGAACACCTTGCTGTCTTTTAGCTAATAATGCTTCTTTGCCAATAAAGTGACGTTCGAGATCTCTCAAATCAATTGTCCAGCTTAAATTGGATTCATCCGGTGTCACATTTTCATCCATATCAACACCATATAAATTTAAACCCGCCTCTAAACGCAAACTATCACGTGCCGCTAAGCCAATTGGCCTGACTCCTTGTGCAATCAGATTATCCCATATTGCAGCCACTTCTTTATTGGGAATCATCAACTCAACCCCCATTTCGCCGGTATATCCAGTTTTAGCAATAACAAGATCTTTCTCTGATAATAATTGAAATGAAGATAATGCTTGCAGCGTATCTTTAATACTCGGCAATACCTGGGCCAATTTATCAAATGAATTCGGCCCTTGCAGTGCGAGCAAACTTAAATCATCACGGGAAGTAAGCGTTACCTCAAAAGAAGCTGCTTGCTTAAGGAACCACTCCCAATCTTTATCTGTGGTACCTGCATTGACCACACAGCGATAGGCATTATCACCTAAATGATACACAATCAAATCATCAATTATGCCTGCTTGTTCATTTAGCATGCAGGTATAAAGTGCCTTTCCTATGGGTATTTTTCGTATGTCATTCGCAAGTAGTTGGCGCAAAAAACGCATGGCATCCATACCTTGAATATCAATCGCGCGCATATGTGATACATCAAAAACACCCACATCATTTCTAACGGCATGATGTTCTTCAAGCTGTGAACCATAATGTAATGGCATGAGCCAACCAGCAAAAGGCACCATCATCGCGCCTAATTCAAGATGTTTGTGGTAAAGAGGAGTCGACTTTTCCATGTCTCTTTTTTTTCCTTGTTAAAATGTTCCCATCGCAAGCCTTGCAAAAAGTTGTTTTAAGGGCTTTTGCCTATCAACAAAATTCAAACCACTATTACGTATTCGCTGAATGAAATTGTTTTGTGACATGAAACCACGTTTGAATAATTCCATCGAGAAAATCATGATTTGATTATGCCATTTACGACGTCGCTCATAGCGTAACAGCACTGATGGTAAGCCAAAATCTTTTGCCTTACCTTTTGCCTGGCTCACCGCCTTCACAAGCTCTGCAACATCGAGAAATCCTAAATTTACCCCTTGTCCTGCCAAAGGATGTAACGTATGCGCTGCATCACCCACAAAAACACAGCGCGCAGCTGCATATTTTTTGATATGATGGGTACGCAGTTCAAAGGTAAAACGCTGCCCTATCAACTGTAAATTGCCCATCACACCATCTATTTCTTGCGTTAGGGTTTGATTAAAGCTTGTTTCATCTTGTTTGCATAAATTGGCTGCAAAGGTAGGAGAGGTTGCCCACACAATAGAGCTATGATAGGGATCAGCCAGTGGTAATAGCGCAAGCGAACCGTCACTTGCAAACCGTTGATAAGCGGTGTCATGATGTGACAATTCACCCCTCACCGTTGCAACAACGGCCTTTTGCTGATAATCCCAACCTCGAGAAGACAGTTGACATAATTGACGTAAAATCGAATTTGCCCCATCTGCGGCTACCACCAATGTCGCTTGCAATTTCTCGTCGTTGGCAAGCGTTAATTCAATGATTTTTTCATCGGTGGTTTGCGATTTTACAGTGGTTCCCCAGTAATAGGTAACGCTGTGATGCCCTGCTACTTTCTGCCATAGAGCACCTAGAATCACTTGCTGCTCAATGATATGCCCCAGATCCGTTTCAAAATAATCAGTCGCGCAAAATTCGATTTTACCATCCATGGTGCTATCCCACACTTTCATCGATTGGTAAGCGCAACTTCGCGAATTTTTGATAATTGACCAAATCCCTAAGCGTTCAAAGAGTTGTTGTGAGGCTCGTGAAATAGCAACCACTCTATTGTCGAATGCTTGCTGTGTTTGTGGCAAGGGTTTAGGCGGCGTTGTTTGCGCTTCTATCAATGCAACTTTAAAGCCTTGCTCTGCTAAGGCAAGTACGCAGCTAAGTCCCACCATACCCGCACCCACAACAATGATGTCATATCGCATGTTACATAAGCCCCATACTGATACGAGTAAACATTTTTTTTGCCGGCATAAAGCTATCGAATAGCGTAATGCCTAAAGCACGCAATTTCATGGGCAAAGGCCCCCCTGACATATATTTTGCGATTTTATCTGTTGCAAAAATAATTCGTGATTGATCGTTTGCCCGAGCCTTGATGTAAGTCTCTAAAAAATGGGGGCTTCCAACATCGATTGGCATTTTGCTCATTCTTATTTGATGTCGTAGCTGCCAAATATCTCGCAAACTTAAATTTAATCCTTGAGCCGCGATCGGATGTAAACTGTGCGCTGCATTGCCCATTAAGAGAAAACGATGACTCATCTGCTGTGTTGCGATTTGCATCGTCAAGGGCAAACAAATGCGTTTACCCAAGCCAATCAGTCTACCCTGTCGTCGACCCAGTAGATCTTGACAGGTTGTTAAATATTCTTGATCCGACATTGCCATCCATGATTGAGCTTGCTCCATCGGCGCTGTCATCACACACGTTGCCATTTGGTTTCGCCATGGCAGTAAGGCCATGGCACCTTGTGCCATAAAGCGTTCAAATGCTGTAAAAGAATCAACCTCACTGCGTTCAATATTACTCATCACTGCAAAGTGCCCATATTCCGTTTTATTCACTGCAATGGCTAATGCTTTGCGTAACATGGAATCAATGCCATCTGCGGCAACTAGCAAGCGCGTTTTTATTGGCAAGATCTTTTCTTCTTCGGCAATGCTCAGATCCCATCCTTGCGAAGATAATTGATAATGCTGCAAGGTAGCCGGTCGCATTATTTTAACATTAGGCAAATGCGCTAATGCCTCAAATACCGTTCTTTCAAGTTCATCAAAGGAGACAACTTGGCCTAAAAAAGGTACCTTTTGCTCTTTAGCATCTAAACGAGTTGTTCCCAAACGACCCGCAACCGAAACTCTGACCTCTTGTATGGGTACGCTACGATGTTGTAACGATTGCCAGATCCCCAATGCTTCTAAAATATGCGTACTCGCAAATGACAGCGCGATAGTACGCGCCTCTTTATCAGGGATAAGCTTTGTGCTCGCCGCTTTTTTCTCGATAAGCAATACTTGGAAATTTTCTTGCGCAAACATTAAAGCAAGGCTTGCACCCACCGCACCGCCACCAATTATGACAACATCATACAACATCGATCATTACGCCTTGGTTTGCATGATTTTGGTTATTTCTTCCACCGTTTTTGGCACATCTTTGGTTAAGACCACAACCTCATCATCGATGAAAATATCATCTTCGATTCGCACCCCAATGCCTCGCCATTTTTCAGCGACTTGCTGATTATCATGGGCAATATAAAGACCAGGCTCAACCGTAAAGACCATGCCTTTTTCTAATTTTCGCCATCCTGCATTCACTTTGTAATGCCCTACATCATGCACATCAAGTCCTAACCAATGACCGCTATTGTGCATATAAAAAGGCAAGTAAGCTTTTTCTTCAATTAAGGTTGCGACATCACCTCTTAACAGTCCTAAATCCACTAAGCCCTGCACTAACACTTGCAAAATCGTATTTTGCATTTGATCCCAAGTTGCTTGCGGGGTAATCGCTTCAATCGCTGCCATTTGTGATGCAAGTACGAGTTCATATATCGCTTGTTGTTCTTTGGTAAAGCGACCATTGGCGGGAAATGTTCGGGTAATATCCGCGGCATAGCCTTGTAATTCGGCGCCGGCATCAACCAACACTAATTCATTATCGTTAATCAACGAATTATTTCGAGTGTAATGCAAAACACAGGCATTATTTCCTGCTGCAACAATACAAGGATAGGCAACATGACGGCTGCCTTTACGATAAAACTCATATAACAAGATTGCTTCTACTTCATATTCATACATACCCACTTTACAATTTTTCATCGCTTGCACATGCGCATGCGCTGATAATTCACAGGTTTGAGATAAAATGGCAATCTCTTCTTTGGTTTTGAATAAACGCATCTCATCTAGAATAAGACGCAAATCGATAAACTTGGAAGGCGCATCAACACCCTTACGGGCTTTTTGCCGCTGTGTTTCCACCCATGAAAGCAATTTTTTATCAAAAGCAGGATTATTGTTTATTAAGAAATAAATAGTCTGTATATCTGCAAAGAGGGCATTAAATCTTAATGATGCTTCGCTAATGGAATAGGCTTCATCCGCCCCATAATGCTCCATTGCGCCATGGATACCTGCTCGGCTTCCTGTCCATTGTTCAGCCGAAGGATCTCGTTCTTGGCAAAATAAAATAAATTTTTCTTTGCCCGCTTGTTTAAGCAAAACCGCAATCGCAAACGTCTCATCGAATCCTGTTAAATAATAAAAATAACTATCCTGGCGGAAGGGTTGTTCGGTATCACTGTTACGATGTTGCAAAGGAGCTGCTGATAAGACAGCAATGCTATTATCATGCATTTGCGCAAACACTTTTTGACGTCGTGCTTTAAAACTAGATTGTGATAGCATGGCAACTCCTGTTTAATTAATGGATAGGAAATGAATCCCCATTTCCTGGGATGGGTGGTTGGCATTCTGCATGAATCAATAAAACCGCAACTTTAACAAACTCAACAACTTCCACATATAACGATTCATTCGTTTTTGAAGATTTGGCTTGTGTTGCAACCTCTTTAATATTAACCAAATCGGCTAAAGCTTCTTGAACGATCGGTAATGAGAGTCCTGCATTATCTAAAACAATGCCATCTAAAAATCCGCCGCACCAATCGGATAAGGCACTTAAGCGCACTGATAATAAGGTTTCATCTTCTGGCAGAATTAACATCATGGCACCCGATGCCTCTTCCAGATGATTTGCGGTCAACATAAAAAGTTTATTCAATAACTCATTTTCTGTTACCAAGGCTTTCAATGCCGACATCTCATTTAAAAAATCGTCCCATATTTTTTCGGGTAATCGTCTGTCGGTACACAGCATGCCACTCATCATTCCATGAACATAGCCCGCTGAAAAGGGTGTATTTGCGGCAGACAACATGGCTGTTAATTCTTCATAATCTGGCCATTCTTTTGTTGTTTCGTTCATTACTTCACTCTTATGCAGTTCATTTTAAGTCTTGCGTAGCTTAACATATCACTTAACGTAAATGATTTGATTGTAACCCCGTCATTCAGCTCTACGGGGGTGTATGTATTGACCCCGTGCATCGGCTCTGCCTATCATAACTGCAATTTAGGAATCATTGGGAGCATTGGCTAAATGAGTATTGGGGAAAAAGGTTTCTGTGTTAGAATACTAGAAAAGGAATTTCTAGTAAGCTGTTCAAAGGAACAAGAACAGGCTTTACGTGAAGCTGCGCTTTACTTAGATAAGCAAATGCGCCAAATTCGCAGCACAGGTCGCGTAATAGGCGTGGAACGAATTGCCGTCATGGCAGCGTTGAACATTGCAAATGAATTGATAACGCTGAAAAGTACGCAGCACGAACCCAGCGAAATTTTTTCTGAACGGTTACGTGTGTTGCAAGAAAAGATTGATACCGTATTAGCGCAAAACCCTGCGCTGAAAGAATCCTACGCTACCACCACGATGGAAAAGGTAGAAGAGGAAGCGCTAGAAGAAGCGTAAAGAATAGATTTGGCTTTACCTGGCTTGTTTGCCAATACTCACTGTCTTCTGAGCCGATGTTAATATGCCTTGGGAGCCAGAATGTGAACATGGTTGTGCAAGCCCACCTTGAGTGGGAAGCCTGAAATGTTCCTGAGGATCCCACTTGAACCAACTGGGTTCGAGGCAAATCAGTATAGCGGCAATGCTGGGGAAGCCATCCTTATAGTCATGTATCACGAGGAAATGTGGTGCGTTGGTTAAAACAACAACTCAGACGTCAAATTCGTGAAAAAAGATCTCAACTTACTTTTACCGAAAAGCAACTCGCCGCGAGGCGAGTATGCATGCGATTACTGCAACAACCTGAGTATCAAAAAGCGCAGCATATCGCGCTGTACATGAGCCATCATGGCGAAATCTCCACCAACTTGATTCTGCGTTTAGCGCTCAAGCAGCGAAAATCTTGCTACCTACCCGTTATTACCCCAGCCTCTTCATTAGAATTTGTGAAGGTAGACAGCGAGTCTCGTCTTGAGAAAAATCGTTTTGGCATTCTTGAGCCAATCAGCAGAACAAAACTTATTTATCCCTGGCAACTTGATTTGGTGCTAACCCCGCTAGTGGCCTTTGACAGCACTTTGCATCGTTTAGGGATGGGAGGTGGTTATTATGATCGGACATTCGCAGCTGAGAATATGAAGAAGCACATGCCTTATATGCTAGGGCTCGCTTATGACTTGCAAAGAATTAACCGGTTACCGCACTCTGATTTAGATATATTACTTGACATGGTTATTACTGAAAAACGCTGCTACAACAAAGGATTTTAAAAGCCACCGGATAATATCCAATAACTACTAATCACCAAACCCAGGCTCACCACAATAGCCAACAATAACATGGCATCCATATTTCGACGAATCATAATCCCCCCTAAGCAAAGCTACTAATAGTGTAGTCTAGATTATGAGATATCAAGTTTTTTCTTTTCTTTTTTTAAGGATTTTCATAAACTGCCCCCCAAGAAGAAAATAAAGCCAAGAAGGAGAACATGATAATATGGGACTCAATTACTGGCTCATGAAGTCAGAACCCGATACGTTCAGTATCGATGACTTAAAAAAATCACCTAAACAGGTCACCGCTTGGGAAGGCGTTAGAAACTTCCAAGCCAGAAATTTTTTACGCGACCAATTCCAAGTAGGCGATCTTGCCTTTTTTTATCACTCAAGCTGTAAGGTACCCGCCATTGTTGGGATTATGGAAGTGATTCGTACTGGGCTCCCTGATCTTACAGCCTGCGATCCCAAATCACCTTATTATGACCCGAAATCCAGCATGGCAGCGCCTCGCTGGTATCTTGTCGAGCTCAAGCTCAAAGAAAAGTTCAACACGCCGATTACCTTATCAGCTTTAAAAATGAATCCTAAGCTGAGTAAAATGCGACTTTTACAAAGGGGTAACCGCTTATCTATCCTCCCTGTCAGTCAAACTGAATGGCGAACTATCCTCAATATGCTTTAAATAGGAATAAAAAATATGGCATCGCAAAATGAATTGAAGCAAAAAGTCGCTGAAGCTGCCTTAAAAGAAATACAGCCTGGTACCATTGTCGGTGTTGGCACCGGTAGTACCGTTAATTATTTCATCGACTACTTAGCCACCATGAAAAATGACATCTTAGGTGCCGTTTCAAGCTCTAAAGAAACGGAAAAGCGTTTAAGAGATCATGGGATCCCCGTTGTAGGCACCAATGAAGGCCCGATTGCGGTCTATGTGGATGGTGCTGATGAATGCAATAATCATTGCCAACTGGTCAAAGGTGGCGGCGCGGCTTTAACCGGCGAAAAAATTATTGCTGCGATTGCCAAAAAATTTATTTGTATTATTGATGAAAAGAAACGGGTAAAACAACTTGGCGAATTTCCATTGCCCGTTGAGGTGATCCCCATGGCAAGAAGCTATGTTGCCAGAGAGCTGGTCAAATTAGGCGGCGATCCCGTTTACCGAGAAGGAGTGATCACCGATTATGGTAATCAAATTCTCGATGTTCATAATCTGCAAATCTTACAACCGATTGCTTTAGAACAAGCGATTAATCAAATTACTGGTGTTGTCACGAATGGTCTATTTGCTTTGCGAGGTGCTGATAAAGTATTAATAGCAACTCAATATGGCATTGAAACCTTAACCCCTCGTTAAGGATTGTTATGAAAAATTTCCCAGATAGCATTCAGCAGTTTTTTTTACCCAAGGCATTTGCGGTGATTGGTGCCTCTACTAACCGTGAGAAATATGGTAATAAAGTATTGCGTTGTTATCTGCAACATCAATTAACTGCTTATCCGGTTAATCCTCGTGCCAAGGTAATTGAAGGCATTACTTGTTACGAAGATATTAATAGCTTACCCGCCGAAGTCAAAAGTATTTCCGTCATCACGCCACCTGCGATTACGGAAAAAATTGTTGATGATGCTATTAATAAAGGGATTTTAAATATCTGGATGCAACCCGGCGCTGAAAGCGCCGTGGCAGTTAAAAAATGTCAGGATGCGCATATCAATGTGATTGCCGATGGTTCTTGCATTTTAGTTGCGTTGGGTTTTAAAGATATTTAGAAAAAAACCTTTGCAATTCCCCTCATAGATTTGAGACTTTTTCTTATTTATCCCTACAGCCCACATCGCTTAAAATGCCAAAAACTTTCCGTCCTCGATGAGGGGTAACAGTATGATTTTAGGCACCGATACTAAATCAAAAAATACAGACGCTTTTTTTGAAATATTCAAAGGGGCATCAATTTGGGGACAAGGCTATAATAATTGGAGATGGTCACCAGAAAAAAAAGCGGCTGCCATCCCATTAATTGAAAATGGGATTGAACTTGATGCTCACCGAGATTTTGATAGCTATGATAGCACACCGCTACTCTTAGTCGCAGAATATTGCCACGATCTTGAAATTATGCTGTTATTAATAGAAAAAGGAGCCAATGTTAATATTCAAAATAAACACGGTAGCACCCCATTAAATGCCTGCATGCACTACCAACCTTCTATCGAAAAACTGCAACTGCTATTGAGCCACCACGCTGATCCTAATATCCCAGATAATCACGGTATGGTGCCCCTCAGCTGGTGCCTAGGGCATTATTCAGAATATTCGATGCAAATAATTCAGTTGTTATTAAATAACCATGCCAAGATTGATATTGCTAAGTGTAGAGGCAAGAAATTTCTAGAAGATATTTTTTCTCGAAGCAGAATATTTGATCCTGAAATTTTATCATTGTTAGAGACTATCTTAAATAAAATACATAGCCTTGGTCGATTGGAATGCTTAAAAAAAGCTTTTAAAGATATTCTGAACGAAAATTGGGATGCCGTATGCCATTGTCCAAAAGAGGTATTTAAAATAATGCGTGGTTGCTCTGAAAAGAGACAATTCCAGATCATACAAATCATCGAGCAGCAATTTGATAATGCCATCACGATAGCATGGTCAAATTGTTCTACAGAACCACTTTGTCTTCGCCTTTTCAATTGCCTAACAGATTTTCCTGCCGATGATGATGTTCAAGATGCTTTACAAGCAACCCATCATGAGGCTCAACCCTTTATTCCCTCAAGAATCAAAAACACAAGAAAAGATGAACCTGTCATGCCTGATGAAGCCAAAAACACAGAAACTCCCTTCTGTGCATGTTACATCCTCTAGCGTTCTAGGCCCAAACCGAACGCATAGGTAACAGATTTGATAGCGGCGCCCCCTTTGAATAAAAGGGGGCAGCGAGCTTTTAAGCGAGCGGGGGATTCTTATCTTAATCCATCAACAATGACCAGATCTCATCCTATTTCTTACCTGTCATCCCTGCGGTTAAGATAAAACTCATTGCTTGATTAGCAGACCAATTGATAGGTTTGATTGCGCTCTTAGGAACCACAACCGATAAGCCCCCAATTTGATAGCTAAGTGGTATGTAAACCAACACTTCTTGATCGCTTGAGTACAAAGGAAGATTGGCTAAGGTATCACACGTGATAAGCCCCATGATTTTTCCTAAACTGGTTTCAATCATGACCGCTTGCTGTTCAGTCGATTGAGAGTTTTTATCGAAATAGCTCATCAGATCTTGGATGGCATTGTAAACGGTTTTAATCAGGGGGATCCGTTGCACCAGCCTTTCTGCAAAACTATATAGTTTTCGCACCACCCAGGCATTGAGGAGCAAACCAATTATAAAAATAACGGCCACACCAACGATAATACCCAAACCTTTAAAATAATATTGTTCGGGAATAATAAACTGTATGAGTTGACCAAAAAATGTCTCCAGCGTGCTAAACGCCCAAAATACAATGGCCACCGTCAAGACAACCGGCACAAAAATCTTCAAACCATTCCAAAAAGTCTTTTTAAACATATTATTCCTTAACTACTCTGGCGTAATAACCATAATGGCGACACCCGAAACACTTTTCTGGCCCCGACTAAACCAAAAACAATAATCACTGCTGTACTCAATAGCGTGCCATAAAAAAGCCATTTTATATTCAAGGTGAAGGTCATTGCAAAATAACGTGTGGCGAGATCTTTGGCTAAAATCATAGCCATGGCACTCCCCACCAAACCTGAAAATAATCCTAACAAACCAAACTCAACCATTAATAGCTTACCGATAAACACTTTTTTCGCCCCTAAAATTTGTAGCATGGCGCTTTCTTGCAAGCGTTCTCGCAAAGAAGATAGCAAACTTGCGTACATAATTAAAATGCCTAGGGCAAAAACAATGAGCAATAACCCTTCTAACGCATTTGACAACTGGTTAATCATATTTCGAATGCTATGCAAAATATCATCGATATCGATGATAGAAATTTCCACATAGTCTTTGGCTAAAGCAAATAATGTCGGTTTTTGGTTCTTGGGAACATAAATACTGGTTATGTAAGAATGAGCATATTTTTCTAGCACATTATCTGGAAAAATCACAAAAAAGTTAGGTGTAAAAGAGGTCCACTCCAATGTGCGAAGTTGCACAATTTTTGCCGTCACGAGGTCTTCTTCAATTTGAAAACTGACGGTATCACCCATTTTTAACTGTTGTCGCTTGGCAAAGCCATTTTCAACAGAGACAACTGCCTGACCATTTAATGAGGGTCCCCACTCATTCCCTGCAACAACGTGATTATTGTTAGGAATATGCTCCATCCAGGTTAAATTGATGGGTCTTGATAATCCTCTATTTTGCCCAACCTCTTGACCATTAATATGACTCATTCTGGCACGAACAACCGGATAAAATGTGACATCGTGAATGTCATGTTTATCAAGCCATTGCTGCAATGATGATAGTTGTTCATTTTGTACATTCACTAAAAAATAATTTGGGGTTTGAGTCGGCAACTGTGCACGCCATTGCTCGATAAAATCCTGCTTGATGATTTGTACCAACATCAACAACATGATAACAAACGCAAAAACCAACCACTGACTAATGGTTTGGCTGCGATGGCGAATGAGATAAGAAACACCAAAGCGCCAAGACAGCCCCCCAATACGACTTAAAGGTTCAAATAAAAACCACACACCCCAGGCAGCAACATAAATAAATGCACCTAAAATGCTGGATTTTATCATTAATTGGAAGGCAACCTCTGGCTCACTCACAAACACAAAAAAGAGCATGGCCAAAGCTACAATGGCTAACGCATAACTGAGAAAATGAATACCTGCATCGGGAACAAAGTTGTCTTGGAATATTTTCGCTGGCGAGATTTTTTTTAATTCGTAGATGGGTGGGAAAGCAAATCCCAATAATAAAATGAAACCTGTTAAAGCGCCTAATAACCCACCTTGCCAATTAAGCGTCGCGGCATAAAATCCTGCTGTTTGCGCGTATTTCAACAGCAATAGCGCCCCAGCATATCCAAGCGCAATGCCAATTAAAACCACAATCAAGGCAAGCCAGCATAATTCTAACAAATGAACAGCAAATATCGTGCGACTACTTGCTCCTAAACAACGCATTAAAGCAACTTGTCTTTTTTGGCCACTGCTAAATTGATGTGCTGATAGCGCAATCGCAATGCCTGCTAAAAAAACTTGAATTAGCATAATAAGAGAAACATAACGTTCTACCGTTGCTAAGGTTTGCCCCAGCCCTCGCCTACCTGATTGCGGCGTTATCCAATTGATCTCATTGAGCGGTTCGCTTTCTAAAGTGGCTTGTAAATTTTTTAGTCTATTTTCTTGCCCTGCTAGCAATAATCGATAGGTTGCACGTGAACCCGGTTGTAGTACCGCCATTGCAGCTAGGTCTTTCATATTGACATAACAAAGTGGCGCTAATACATTGCTGCCCGACATGGCTAACGGGCGCTGCTCAATGATACCGGTGAACTTTAATATCATATTGCCCAGTTGGATAGCGTCATTTAATTTCACTTCTAATTTGTTAGCAAGGCTTCGATCCAGCCAAATTTCACCGGGCGGTGGCGCTTCTTTAAGCACGCTTGCCTTATTATCAGCTTGCGATATCCGAAGCTCGCCTTGTAAAGGAAAAGGGGTTGAGATGGCATTCACATTGGTTAATTGCAATTTATCATTGACAACGAGCATGCTAAAAAATTCAACATTCTGGGAATATTGAATGTGTTCTTGCTCGATAGTCTGTTTAATCTTTTCCGGTATAGGATGAGCAGATTCGATAATAAGATCAGCGCCGAGTAAAGATGTTGCATCTTTTAAAAACAAATGCCCCAGACTTTGAGTCAAGCAAGAAAGCAATGTTACCGAAAAGACCGCTAAAATCATGGCAACACTTAGTACACGAAACTCTGCACGTGCTCTGCTTCGCCATAACTGCAAAAGAGCGAGACGCATAATCATGTTGTTAATTTTCCATCAACCAGCATGACCCTGCGCTGACAACGCTGTGCAAGCCCTGAATCATGCGTCACAAAAATTAAAGTCGTCTGGTGTTTGGCATTCAGATCGAACAGTAATGCCATTATTTTTTCTCCGGTTTTGGTATCTAAGCAACCGGTTGGCTCATCGGCAAAAAGTACCTTGGGTTGTGTCACGAAGGCACGGGCAATAGCTACCCGCTGTTGTTCACCACCCGATAACTGTCTTGGATAATGTTTTAATCTCTCTTTTAAACCCAATTCATGGAGGATATCTGTCGCCATTTGTCGCGCATCGGGTTTGGCTTGCAACTCTAATGGCAACATGACATTTTCAATGGCCGTTAATTGAGGCAATAAATCAAAATTTTGAAAGACAAAGCCAACTCGACCTAAGCGTACGGTCGCACGTTCATCTTCTGTCAAACGAGCCAATTTAATACCTTGCAGGATGATCTCGCCTTGCGTCGGTGTATCCAATCCTGCTAGTAAACTAAGCAGTGTGGTCTTACCCGAGCCAGATGCGCCTAAGATGGCTAAGGTTTCTCCTTCATTGACGTCAAGATCAACCCCTTTTAAGATATCAATGGGTTGCGTTAAAGCAAACACTCGTTTTTCAACCGCTTGTGCAGAAATAATGGCCATATAACCTATGATTAAAATATGTTCCCTTAGAGGTAACTTTAGTCTAACTTTGCTGACCTTCCTATGTGGCTTGTTTCTTTGCATCACAAATGCATTGGCCAAACCCACCATTTTAGTCATGGGTGACAGTTTAAGTGCTGCTTACCAAATGGCGCCGCATGCGGGATGGGTTGCTTTATTAGAGAACAAACTTAAACAAGATTTCCCTCAAGTGATGGTCATTAATAGCAGTATCGTTGGTGATACCACCGCAGGCGGCTTACAACGCTTACCAACACAATTAACCAAACATTCCCCCGATATTGTCATTATCGAGTTAGGTGGCAATGATGGCTTAAGAGGGTTGCCAATTTTATCCATTCGATCCAATCTAAAAAAAATGATCGAGCTGTGTATAGCACATAAAGCGAAAGTACTATTGGTGGGTATGCGTTTGCCTCCCAATTATGGTGCTAGCTATACAACGCAGTTTGCCAAAAATTATGTTGAACTCAGCCAAGACTATTCGCTCCCCTTAGTGCCTTTCTTTTTAGAAAATGTTGCCTTGAAACCCGAATTGATGTTGCAAGACAGAATTCATCCCACAGCGAGTGCGCAGCCTATTTTGCTCGATAACCTTTGGCCTGCTTTAAAACCCCTTTTATCGGATTTTCATTAAAAGGACTTATTTAACCGCTTTGCTGCCGCTGACTGCCCATCCCTTAGTTAATTCACTTAATCTGCTTTTCCTGTAAAAAACTTCCACCCTTCAGTAATATGCGATGTTAGTTATTTCCCATACTATTTATATTTTGATTGCTGAGGATCGAAAAATGAGCACATTACCTCCTGATAACAAGTTAGAGCTAGCGCCGGCTGAATCTATTCAGTTCGATTTATTTATTGAGAAAATAATTCAAGCTGCAGAATCGCTTGTTAAACCTGCGCATGCGCAGGAAGGTGAGGCTTTGTTTGAAGAACTCGATTTATCAGAAAACAATCCTCTCTTAAGTTATGAAGAGCAAATGCTTGAAGAACTGAAAGAAGTGATGGACGATGAAGGCCTTTTATCAAATGGGTTTGCTCATGCATTACATCGTGTTCAATTACAACTAAAAGGCGAGCTCTCAGCAAGCCCGATTACCATCAGTGAACAACGTGCTCTTTTAGCTTCCATACAAACCTTAGCAAATAAAGTAAATAGTGTTCATTCACACAAAATTAATTTAAGCTCAATTGATGTTAGTGACAATATGCATATCGCTAAAGATAGCGGTTTTGTCAAAGCACCTATAAGCACTGACGCCTCCGTTGCTATCATGGCACCTCCTGCCATACCCGCACGCATCCCTGGCGGCGCTGTTGCTCCAGGTAACCTAGGTGGTGGTCTTCAAAATAATGCCGGCAACCAGGTTGCAGGTAACAACGTTGCAGGTAACAACGTTGCAGGTAACAACGTTGCAGGTAACAACGTTGCAGGTAACAACGTTGCAGGTAACAACGTTGCAGGTAACAACGTTGCAGGTAACAACGTTGCAGGTAACAACGTTGCAGGTAACAACGTTGCAGGTAACAACGTTGCAGGTAACAACGTTGCAGGTAACAACGTTGCAGGTAACAACGTTGCAGGTAACAACGTTGCAGGTAACAACGTTGCAGGTAACAACGTTGCAGGTAACAATAATCCTAATCCAACCCAACCAGGTACCATGCAACAAATCGCTGACGCGGTTAATCCTTTCAATGTATTCAATAATTTATTGGGTGGCGATGCTAAAAAACCTGCTGACACCACCATAGATGATACGGCTAAGGTTGATAACGCAGCCGTTGATGCTTTACTGGATGATTTCGACTTATCCGATAACACCACGGATGAAACCACAACAACCGTTGAATCACCTAAAGTACAAGATGAAAAAACCAATCCAACATCAACCTTTACACAGGTTGCTGATACCATTAATCCCTTAAATTTCTTCAGTAATTTATTTGGCGGCAGCACTAAAAAACCTGCTGACACCACCGTTACCAAAGATGATACGGTCGAGGTTGATGATCTTGCCGTTGATGCCTTACTGAATGATTTCAACTTGTCCGATAACACCACGGATGAAACCACAACAACCGTTGAATCACCTAAAGTACAAGATGAAAAAACCAATCCAACATCAACCTTTACACAGGTTGCTGATACCATTAATCCCTTAAATTTCTTCAGTAATTTATTTGGCGGCGGCGCTAAAAAACCTGCTGAACCAACAGTTACCCAAGATGACTCCGTTGATAACGCAGCCGTTGATGCTTTACTGGATGATTTCGACTTATCCGATAACATCACGGATGAGAAAGTAGAAGAAGAAGCGGTTGATACTTTATTAGCGGATATGGACACACCAGTGGTTATCACAACAACGGTTGAACCACCTAAAGTACAAGATGAAAAAACTAATCCAACATCAACCTTTACACAAGTTGCAGATGCAATCAATCCTTCTAACCTGTTGAATACTATATTTGGATTTGGTGACGGCGCTAAAAAGCCTGCTGAACCAACAGTTACCCAAGATGACTCCGTTGATAACGCAGCCGTTGATGCTTTACTGGATGATTTCGACTTGTCTGATAACACCACTGAAGGAAAAATGACTGAAGAGAAAGTGGACGATGAAGCGGTTGATACTTTATTAGCGGATATGGACACACCAGTGGTTACCACAACAACGGTTGAACCACCTAAAGTACAAGATGAAAAAACCAATCCAACATCAACCTTTACACAAGTTGCAGATGCAATCAATCCTTCTAACCTGTTGAATACTATATTTGGATTTGGTGGCGGCGCTAAAAAGCCTGCTGAACCAACAGTTACCCAAGATGACTCCGTTGATAACGCAGCCGTTGATGCTTTACTGGATGATTTCGACTTATCCGATAACATCACGGATGAGAAAGTAGAAGAAGAAGCGGTTGATACTTTATTAGCGGATATGGACACACCAGTGGTTATCACAACAACGGTTGAACCACCTAAAGTACAAGATGAAAAAACTAATCCAACATCAACCTTTACACAAGTTGCAGATGCAATCAATCCTTCTAACCTGTTGAATACTATATTTGGATTTGGTGACGGCGCTAAAAAGCCTGCTGAACCAACAGTTACCCAAGATGACTCCGTTGATAACGCAGCCGTTGATGCTTTACTGGATGATTTCAACTTGTCTGATAACACCACTGAAGGAAAAATGACTGAAGAGAAAGTGGACGATGAAGCGGTTGATACTTTATTAGCGGATATGGACACACCAGTGGTTACCACAACAACGGTTGAACCACCTAAAGTACAAGATGAAAAAACCAATCCAACATCAACCTTTACACAAGTTGCAGATGCAATCAACCCGTCTAACCTGTTGAATACCTTATTGGGATTTGGCGGCGGCGCTAAAAAACCTGCTGAACAAACCCCAACGGTTACTCAAGGCGATAAGGTTGATAATCTTGCCGTCGATGACTTGCTGGCTGAATTTGATACCCCCACGCTAACAGTTGCTGAAAAAACGGATCAAAACAAGGTTGAAACTTCAACAACGATTGAAACACCTAAAGTGCAAACACCTGAAATCATTGCAGACGCGACACTCACGGATAAAAAAGATAATACCGTCGACGAATTACAAGTTGACGATTTATTAGCTGAATTTGATATTGCTCCTGAAAAACCAGCGGTTGAACCACAGACTCAAACCAAACCGACTGATGTAGAAGTAGCACAACCCGGCTTCTTGAAACAAGCTGCGACCGGCTTTTGGAACTGGTTAACAACGCCAACACAATCAACACCGGTGAAAGAGACACCTGTTGTTGACACAACGGTTGCACAGACCACAGAAACCGAATTGACTGTGCAAAATCTAGCGGATGCAGTCAACCCATTAAACTTGCTAAGCTTAGTAAATAATGCAAAAGTTGATGAGAAGCAAGTTGATGATTTATTAGCAGACTTTGAAGCGAGTCACGATACCGTTGAACCCACGATTTCAACACCGGTTAAATCAACATTCGATGAAGCCACAACAACACCTGAAATAACAGAATTGACAAAGCCCACAATCTCTGTGACACAAGTTGCTGACATGAGTAATCCTTTACCATGGCTTGGACTCACGTCAACACCATTGCAAAATGCAGTATCTTCACCAGAAAATGCCGCAAAACTTGCATTAGGGACTACAGCTGTAGATACTACGGTTGAAGAACCTTTACGTGAAGTAAAAGCTACCCCATCGATGAACGCCTTAACAGAATCCGTGCTAAACATCGCACAAGGAAAACCTTCCACTTTACGTGATAGTAGCGATTCCGTTACCGATGAGACGGTC
Organism: Candidatus Berkiella aquae; assembly: GCF_001431295.2. Classification (NCBI taxonomy): domain Bacteria; kingdom Pseudomonadati; phylum Pseudomonadota; class Gammaproteobacteria; order Candidatus Berkiellales; family Candidatus Berkiellaceae; genus Candidatus Berkiella; species Candidatus Berkiella aquae. The sequence goes on from NZ_LKAJ02000001.1 coordinate 3,212,191, forward strand.
GATGAATTGTTAAACGCTCTCACAACCGAAAGTGAAGATGATGAAGACTTACTCACGGCTAGCCAAGGTAGCGACTCCAGCGAAGAGGAAGCTGATACCTTCTTCTCTGATTTAGAGAATGATGTTTTATTCACAAATGAAGATACAAATCATGTCAATGAAGAACAAGTGGATGATTTATTATCCATGTTCGACACAACCGCTTCTGAACCTACAAAAGCAACCGTGCTTGGTGAAGAAACCCTAACCGGTGCTCCCAAAATCCCAGCCGAGGTTCTTGGTACCACGTCGAGTGTCGACCACCAACTGATAGACGAACTTTTATTAGAGATGGATTTGGATTCACTGACAAGTTCATCATCAGAATCAAGCGATGATCTCGATCTGTCCTTGTTTGAAACAGAACCAAAGGGAGTGGTAAAAACCACGGATAACGTTGAGGTTCTTGAACCTGTTATCTCAACACAAACGCAACAACAACCTGAGCCAATTTCTGTGCCTAAAAGCACCGCATCATCCTCTTCAAGTGAAGATCTTGATGTCACTACTTTGTTTGCGACTGACACCGATGAGAAAGCTCCTGTTACATTAACAGAAGATAAACTCGTTATAGAACCTGTCATCACGACCACAACAACCCAAACACAGGTTGATGAAGAGGAAGTTGATGATCTGTTAAGCATGTTTGCTGAAGAAGAAACGGTAACAGAACCTAAAGCAATCGCTACCGTTATAGAAACATCGACAAAAGAAACTGAGGTTAAAACACCCATTCAAGCAGAAACCGTGACGACAACCGTTGATGTGCAGCCTGTGATATCTGAAACTGACAGTGCACAGACTACGAGCAATGTCGTTCATCAAGACCAAGTTGACGACCTGTTAGCGATGTTTGGTGAGCCTGTCGTCGAAACATCAACTGCACCGAAGAACGTGTCGGTTCTTGATCTGACCAATGCAGCCGCTTTTGACACTCAACAAGTTGACAATTTGCTAGATGATTTCTCTTTAGATCAATCTAGCGACTCCGTTGATCGTAAGGCTGTTGACGGGTTATTAGAAGGTATAACGTTCGATAACCTGCACCAAAGCGAAGAAATACAGTTCCAAGTTGATGATGACACTGTTGATGATTTATTAGATGGGTTTGACCTTAACCTTGAACCAACAACCGAAGTAACCGCAGCGAAATTAACCTCATCTGCCCCTCTTCAAACGAGTGATGTGGTAACAGGCATGCAAGACGACCTCGTGGATGAGTTACTCGCAGATTTCAATTTAGCTGAAACACCGAGGATCCCAAGTACACTTTCGCCTGTTGAAGCGCTGATGACTCAAGGTGCTCCTTTAGTTTCTGGCGAAATGAAAGTCGCACAAAGCACTTTACGTGCCGCAACTGAGCGATTTGAATTGGCAAATGCAACTAAACTGTTAGTGGAAGAGCAATTGCACCGTGCAGATATACGTAAAGAAGCTGCACAAGAAACATTAGAGGAAACCAAAACTTACGCGCAAACCTTTAATGGTGCAACCGAACTCAAAGATATTGCTAAATACTTTGATTTTACGGTACCTGCTAATGCACAAGATGATTCAGCTCAAGGCCACGCATGGGCAAATCAAAATGCAATCGCTGCTCATAAAGCATTGGATACCAGAGCCGTCGCAATTAGTAAGCCTCTCTTTTTAGCTGAAGATCATAAAAAATTGCATACCGTTGATGATGTTAAAGATAAGCTCGCTTCAAGTATTCCTGTTCTTGAGCAAGGATTAATCAAGCTTCATAAAGAATTTACGCCTTTAGAAGCAAAATATGAAGAAAACAAAAAAACCCTCTGGTGGGGCGAGATGAGAGCTTCTTATCCTGATGGTTATCTTGCCACTAAACGATGCATTGAGCGAGATGAAGCTAAGCTCGCCAAATATAAAACCGCACAAGCTGAAATCGAAGCACTGGAAAAGGCAGCAAATGCGTGGGATCAATTGACTGATGCATTCAACAATCATGCCCAAGCTGAACAACAATATAACACTTGCTTACAACGTTATAATGTTGCTGAAGGTGAAGTGGAAAGTGCACGAAGTTCATTTGCAAGCGCGCAATCTGAAGTTGAACGTTTACAAACCACAACCCATCATGCTGTTGATACTGGCCATGACCATACCCAAACGCTTGTGGCCCCGGTTAATGAAGATCATAGCCAACAGATCCAACAACATACTGAGTTCCACTAAGTATTTCCCCCTGTCCATGGATGGACCCCTTTCAGGACAGTCTCTTGACTGTCTTTTGTTGGCCTAGCTCCCTTTTGAACTAGGCTTTTTTTTTGCCTTTCTCTATACGAACTTATCACCAGTTGGTAAACTACCCGCAAATAACCTAGGAGAATGCATGGCTATTTCTCTGCGACAAGATAAGTGGCTTTTAGCGGGCGGACTCTTTGTACTGTTGGGCTCACTATTCTGCGCATATCAATTTTATGCTAGTTGGAAAACTTCTAGGACCGTGACATTACCTGTTCCTGATTGTGATCTGCGGCGGGGCCCTTGCGTCTCTCGCTTACCCTCCGGTGAAAAAATCGAATTACATATTAGACCCACCCATATGCCGGTTCTGACCTCCGTGCAACTTGAAGTCAAAACAGGAATACCTGTTAAAAAAATGTATATTAACTTTAAAGGCGCGGAAATGAATATGGGCGAGTTTCGCTCAGCCTTACTGCCTCATAAAGAGGGAAGTTATAGCGCGCAAACCATTCTGCCTACCTGTATTCAGGACAATATGGTCTGGCATGCGGTGGTACAAATTGAAGCGGGTAATATGCGTTATAGTGCGCCGTTTGTGTTAATCAACCAACGCCCCTCCACCTAATTCTCTTCTTCATTTACCTTTATACGGTGTTGCCGGCGTTCTCTTATAACAGTCGTGTATTAATTATACACTCCTGTTACTCGAGAACTTGGCGCCTTGTCTAAAGGTAAATGAATTTGAGAATGTATTTTTTCTTCATTTTAATAGGACAATTTAGTCAAAGCAGATGACTTTTACCCTCAAGGGGTACCTCGTCGGGTAGGCAGCAAGTAAGCAAATCCCCAGGAGTGCACGAAAAGTGCATGACTGGGGTGAGCGCGCGCCAACACCCCCGAAAAGTCATCTGCGAAGACTAATTATAGGTTGACGCGTGGGTCGAGTTCGCCGGCCTTATAGCGTAGCGCCATTTTTTCCAAGCTAATTGCATTGATTTTGTGCGCTTGACCTGCGGTACCAAAAGCTTCATAACGCGCAATACAGATATCGCGCATCGCTTTGGTCGCTTCAATTAAATATTTACGAGGATCAAATTCACGTTTATTCATTGCAAAGAATCGACGTAATGCGCCGGTTGCTGCCAAGCGAAGATCGGTATCGATATTCACTTTACGCACACCATGACGAATACCTTCTTGAATTTCTTCAACAGGAACGCCATAGGTTTCGCCCATATCACCGCCGAATTCATTGATCACATGCAACCATTCTTGTGGCACGCTAGAGGAACCATGCATAACCAAATGGGTATCAGGAATACGTTTGTGAATCGCTTTAATGCGTTCAATTGCTAAAATATCACCGGTAGGTGGACGGGTGAATTTATAAGCACCGTGGCTCGTACCAATGGCTATCGCCAGTGCATCAACCTTGGTTGCTTTTACAAAACGAGCAGCTTCTTCTGGATCGGTTAACATCATATCATGGGTTAACTTACCTTCTGCGCCTGAGCCATCTTCTTTACCGGCAATACCGGTTTCTAATGAACCCAAGCATCCTAATTCACCTTCAACGGAAACGCCGCACGCATGCGCCATTGCAACCGCTAACGAGGTCGTATCCACGTTATATTCAAAGCTGGAAGGAGTTTTCATATCTTCCATCAAAGAGCCATCCATCATGACAGAGGAGAACCCTAATTGAATGGATTGTTGGCATACCGCAGGGGAAGCACCATGATCTTGATGCATGCAAACAGGAATATGAGGAAACTCTTCAATTGCCGCTTCAATTAAATGTTTTAAGAAACGGGAACCTGCATATTTTCTCGCGCCTGCTGATGCTTGTACAATCACCGGGCTATCGGTTTTATCAGCCGCTTCCATGATTGCACGCATTTGTTCTAAATTGTTAACGTTAAATGCAGGCACACCATAATCATTTTCTGCCGCATGATCGAGTAATTGTCGCATAGTAATTAAAGGCATAGTCTTCCCCTCGTATTAGTAGTCAATTAATCTAATTTTGCTTGTGCTGTTAGTATTTTTAAGGCGTTAGTATGGCCCACGACACCTAAAACGTCACCTTTGGTCACAATAACCTTGTCACCTTCTTGTAAAATCCCTTGTTTGACGAGTAAGGCTAAGGCTTGTCTTGAAATTTCCCATATTTTATGGAGCGTTAAATCAAATTCAACCGGATAAACACCACGATATAAAGTGACTCGTCGACAAGTGCTTGGATCACGACTTAAGGCATAAATCGGGATCCCAGAACGTATACGCGACATCCATAAAGGCGTTGAACCTGATTCGGTTAACGCCACAATTGCCTTGATAGGCACGTGACTGGCAATGGTCATCGCTGCCATTGCTATTGCTTTATCATGTCTATCATATTTTTCATTTGTTTCTGGCACCATCAATCGCGGTGCGCGATGACGCTCTGCCGCCAAACAAATTTCATTTAAGGTAGAAACCACTTTTACCGGATAATCTCCCGTTGCGGTTTCAGCCGATAACATGACCGCATCTGTTCCGTCTAAAATCGCATTGGCAGCATCTGAGACTTCGGCGCGCGTTGGAATCGAATTATGAATCATCGACTCCATCATCTGCGTCGCAGTAATGACGGGCTTATCACGCTCTCTGGCGCGATTAATAATATGTTTTTGCACGCCTGGTAACTCAGCAAAGCCTATCTCAACGCCTAAATCACCTCGTGCAACCATCAACGCATCAGCAGCATCAATGAGCTCATCGATATTGGTAATGGCTTCTGCTCTTTCAATTTTTGCCACGATTTGTGCCTGGCTTCCTGCTTGTCGTAATAACCGACGCGCTTCGTGAATATCCGCCGCTTCTCGTGGGAAAGACAAAGCCACATAATCAACCGGTTGTGTCGCAATGAAATCAATATCATTGATATCTTTTTCAGTTAAGCTGGGTGCTGATAACCCGCCTCCTTTGCGATTTAATCCTTTATTATTGGTAAGCCTGCCACCATTATCAACGCGACATTCAATCCGTGATCCTTTCACGCCAACAACTGACATGACAATACGCCCATCATCAAGTAACAGTTGGTCACCCGCTGAAACTTCTTGCGGTAATTCAGGGTAATCAAGCCCTACTTCGGTTTGGTTTCCTGCGTGTTTGTCACAATTGGCATCTAAGAAAAAAGTGTCGCCATCTTTTAACAAAATACCTTCGGGATTTTGGAATTTCGCAATACGAATTTTAGGACCTTGCAAGTCAAGCAAAATGCCAATAGTTTTATTGAGTTCTTTTGCACAGCTCATCGCCAATTCAATGCGTTTGCGATGCTCATCATGACTGCCATGCGAGAGATTAATGCGCATGATATTCGCACCAGCCTCAATTAAAGCATACATTTTATCGTATTGATCGGTTGCAGGGCCTAAGGTTGTTATTATTTTTGTGCGCCGTGGCATATTATTCCCTATACCATTAATTCTTTAGAACGTTCTTCTAAAATAGCGACTGCAGGTAGGGTGATCCCTTCTAGTGCTTCTAAAAAGGCTCCACCGCCGGTTGAGAGATAGGAGATTTTCTCACTGACTTGAAATTGCTCAATCGCCGCTAAGGTATCACCACCTCCGGCAACCGAGAAAGCAGGGCTCATAGCAATTGCTTCTGCTAAGGTTTGAGTGCCCATTGCAAATGGCTCAAGTTCAAAGACCCCTACTGGACCATTCCATAAAATGGTCTTCGCGGATTGGATAGTGTTAAGCAAACTCTCTCTTGCAAGGGTGCCTATATCAAATATTTTATCGCCTGCACTCACTTCATTCACAAGCTTAGTGGTTGTTTTCGCTTGCTTATCCATCGTATCGCTGACGACAACATCTTCTGGTAGCCAAATGATTTTGCCCAAACGTTGCGCTTTTAAAAGCAGTTCTTGCGCCGTTGGCACTAAATCGGGTTCATACAATGAATCACCGACGGGCAATCCTTTTGCTTTCAAGAAAGTATTGGCAATCCCACCACCAAGCACCAAAATATCTACTTTATCCAACATATTGGTTAACACTTGCAATTTAGTGGATACTTTACTGCCACCCACAATAGCGAGAACCGGTTTTTGCGGATGATCAAAAATCTTGTTTAGTGCTTGTAACTCTTTCTGTAGTAAAGGCCCTGCACAAACGGCTCGCGCATATTCAGCAACACCCACCGTTGATGCTTGCGCTCGATGTGCAACCGCGAAGGCATCCATCACAAAAATATCACAAAGCGCTGCCAAGCGCTTCGCCAGTAATGGCGCATTTTTTTCTTCACCTTCTAAAAATCTCACATTTTCTAGCAATGCGATTTGCGAAGGTTGCAGATTCGGCACATGGTCGATATCAAATAAAGGAACCGGTTGTTCTAGCGCTTTTTCTAAATAATCGGCAACGGGTTTCAATGAATATTGCGCATCAAATTGACCTTCAACAGGACGCCCAAGGTGAGACATCACTATCACCTTGGCGCCTTGCGCTAATGCCATACGTAAGGTTGGCAAAGCGGCTTCTATCCTTGCGCTATGCGTAATTTTTCCATCTTGCATTGGCACATTAAAATCTTCACGGATCAATACCGTTTTGCCAGCAAGGGCAATCTCTGCCATTTTTTGCATGTTATTTTGCCTTAGCCATTGCCGTAGCTGTATCTAACATACGATTTGAGAAGCCCCATTCATTGTCATACCAAGATAATACTTTCACCAGGTTGCCAATGACTTTGGTTTGGGTAGAATCAAAAATAGAAGACGCTGGATTATGATTAAAATCAACCGAAACTAATGGTGCACTGTTATGCGCCAAAATACCTTTGAGTTCCGTTTCCGAAGCTTTCTTCAAAATTTGATTAACTTCATCAACAGTGGTTGATTTTTCAACCACAATAGACAAATCAACAACCGAAACGTTAATGGTTGGAACGCGAATAGCAAAACCATCAAGTTTGCCTTTTAGTTCAGGCATCACAAGACCAATGGCACTAGCCGCACCGGTTTTGGTTGGGATCATCGAATGACCCGCAGCACGCGCACGGCGTAAGTCGGTATGATACACATCGGTTAAAACTTGATCGTTGGTATAAGCATGAACCGTTGTCATCAAACCACTCACTACTTTTAATTGCTCATGTAATGGTTTCACCAACGGTACTAAGCAATTGGTTGTGCAAGAAGCATTGGAAACAATCGTATCGCTTGCTTTTAAGGTTTGATGATTAATACCATAAACAATGGTTGCATCAACATCGTCACCTGCAGGAGCAGAAATTAATACTTTTTTAGCGCCTGCTTGTAAATGCAATTGTGCTTTATCTCTTGAAGCAAAAAAGCCAGTGCATTCTAAAACAACATCAATATCTAATGCTTTCCAAGGTAATTTAGCAGGATCGCGTTCTGAAAAAACTTGAATTTCATTGCCATCAACAATAAGACTGCCATCTTGCCCAACGGTCACATCAAATTTAAAACGACCATGGGTTGTGTCATATTGGGTTAAATGTGCATTAATGTTGGTATCACCCAAATCATTAATCGCAACAATTTTAATATCATTTTGCCGATTTTGCTCATAGAGCGCTCTGAGAATATTACGACCAATTCTGCCATATCCATTAATAGCGATTCTAATAGTCATGTTTACCCCTCATTTTTTACCAATGCCATGACGGTATCGGTAATATTTTCTACTGTTAATCCTAATGCTTCATAGATCTTGTCACTGGGTGCTGATTCGCCAAAACGATCGATACCCATAATACGTCCGTTGGGTCCAACATATTGATGCCAGCTAAGCGTTGCACCCGCTTCTACCGCAACCCGTTTGGTGACTGCTTTGGGCAATACTTGTTCTTGATAAGCGGCATCTTGTGCTCTAAACATTTCAAAGCAAGGCAAGGAAACGACTTGTACCTGAATATTGTGCTCCAAGCAGCGTTTTGCAGCTTCCATACATAAATCGACTTCTGAACCCGTGCTTAACAGCAATACATCAGGCTTGCTTGCTGTTGCTTGTAAAACATAACCACCCTTAGCAATATCTTTTAATTGTTGCTCGGTTCGTGGTTGAGCTTTAACCGCTTGTCTTGTCAGAATTAAAGTCGTTGGGCCATCAACACGTTCAATGGCGGCTTGCCATGCTGCTACCGTTTCGGTTGCATCACATGGGCGCCAATTGTGCAATTGTGGCGTAGCTCGCAACATGGTGATATGTTCAATCGGTTGATGGGTTGGACCATCTTCACCCAAGCCAATCGAATCATGCGTAAAGACAAAAATACTACGCTGCTTCATTAAAGCCGCCATACGTACAGCATTTCGAGCATAATCAACAAAGGTTAAGAACGTTCCGCCGTAAGGAATGAATCCGCCATATAACGCCATTCCGTTCATCATGGCCGCCATACCAAATTCGCGCACACCGTAATGTAGGTAATTTCCACCGGGTTGTGATGGGCTAATCGCCTTAGAACCACCCCATGCGGTTAAATTTGAATCGGTTAAATCAGCTGAACCACCCATCAGTTCTGGCAACAATTCACCAATGCTTTCTAATACCAATTGTGATGCTTTGCGCGTTGCGATCGTTTTAGCTTGCTCTGATATTTGGTTTAATAATGCATTCACATGCTCTTGCCAATTTTGAGGTAAGGTTTTATGCAAGCGGCGCATTAATTCTTGCGCTAAGTGGGGATGTTGTTCTTGGTATTGATTAAATAATATTTGCCATGTGGCTTGTTGCTGCGTGCCTCTTTGGGTTGCATCCCAAGCATTTTTAATATCGCTTGGAATAACAAACGGTGGATATGACCAGCCTAAGGTTTCCCGTACCGCGGCAACTTCATTTTCACCGAGTGCAGCACCATGACATTTTTCTTTACCTTGTAGATTGGGCGCACCAAAACCAATAATCGTACGGCAACAAATCAACGTCGGTTGCGCCGTATTAGCCCGCGCTTCATCCATTGCGGCTTTAATTGCTTGTGGATTATGGCCGTCGATATCACGAATAACTTGCCAACCATAAGATTCAAAGCGCATCGGCGTATCATCGCCAAACCAGGGTTTAACAGGGCCATCAATGGAGATCCCATTATCATCCCAAATCGCAATTAATTTTCCTAATCCTTGCGAGCCTGCAAAAGAAGCGGCTTCATGGGAAACACCTTCCATAAGGCAGCCATCGCCTAAAAATACATAGGTCCAATGATCGATAATAGGAAAACCATCGCGGTTATATTGTGTCGCTAAAGCACGCTCAGCTAATGCCATACCGACTGCATTAGCAAATCCTTGGCCTAAAGGACCTGTCGTTGTTTCAACACCTGGGGTATAGCCATATTCAGGGTGGCCTGGGGTTTTCGAATGTAATTGACGAAAAGCTTGGAGATCACTCATGGTGACATCATAACCGGATAGGTGTAAGAGCGAGTAAAGCAGCATGGACCCATGGCCGTTGGATAATACAAAGCGATCTCGATTTAGCCAATTGGGGTCTTGAGGATTGTGTCGTAAATAATCATTCCATAGCACTTCTGCAATATCCGCCATCCCCATGGGGGCACCAGGATGACCTGAATTGGCCTTTTGCACTGCATCCATGCTTAACGCACGAATTGCATTCGCTAATTGCCGACGAGAAAGCGCTACCATATTCACCACCCATGTATGTTATCAAGATTACACAATACGAACAAATCGACGCGCAAATTATATCACCTGACTTGAAAAGTCCCTATTAAAATCGCCATTTGATAGAACATCCTTGGCTAGCCAATTGGTTTTGCGGGCCCTTACCCGTTTTGGCAATCATGAGCATTGCTTCTACCAGCTCACGTTTAGCATCAGCAGGGGCAGGCTTTATGCCACTTTCATCTAAACGTCCACGATATTGCAGCTCTAAGTTGGTATTATATCCAAAAAAATCAGGGGTACATACGGCTCCATAAGCTTTTGCGACCGCTTGAGATTCATCAAAAAGATAAGGAAACGAAAAACCCATGGTTTTTGCTATTTTTTGCATATTTTCATAACTATCTTCGGGGTAATCTGTTGGATCATTAGAGGAAATGGCAACACAGCCAATACTTTGAGCCTCTAATGCCTGCACATCCTGAATCAATCTTGGCAAAATGGCCTTCACATAGGGGCAGTGATTACAAATAAACATGACCAGCAAACCGTTCTTCTTAGAGCAATTTGCCAAACTATAATGCAGTCCATCAACGCCTAACAGCTTGAAATCGGGTGCTTTTCGGCCAAGCTCGACACCCGGTGTTTGAACTAATGCCATCTCGATGATCTCCCTTACTCCGTTCAAAAGAGCACAGAGTATACTCAAAACAATCGATCTGCTAACCTCTGGATAGGGATGTCATTGCCGAAAAAAGGATTTCCATGTCAAGTTACACATTATTTACTTCAGAATCCGTTTCTGAGGGTCACCCCGACAAAATAGCTGATCAGATCTCAGATGCCGTGCTAGATGAAATTTTAAAACAAGACCGTCATGCTCGTGTTGCCTGCGAAACCTTAGTCAAAACCGGTATGGTGTTGGTTGGCGGTGAAGTGAGAACCAATGCGTGGGTCGACATTGAAAATATTGCACGTCAAGTCATTAAAGATGTTGGTTATAATCATTCTGACTTAGGGTTTGATTATGAATCTTGTGCGGTACTCAATGCCATAGGCAAACAATCTGCAGATATTGCAATGGGCGTTGATGAAACAGAAAATCATGAACTTGGCGCAGGCGATCAAGGTTTGATGTTTGGCTATGCTTGCATGGAAACCGAACAATTAATGCCCGCACCTATCTCTTATGCACATCAATTAATGATGCGACAAGCTCATGTGCGCAAGCACAAAATTTTGCCATGGTTGCGTCCTGATGCCAAAAGTCAAATAACGTTTCTCTATGAAAATGATAAACCGATTAGCATTCATACCATTGTGCTTTCAACCCAGCATGACCCAGAGATTAGTCAAGCTGCGCTAAAAGAAGCGATAATGGAAGAAATTATTAAACCGGTTATTCCTGAAAAATGGTTAACGGCGAACACCATCTACCATATCAATCCCACAGGACGCTTTGTGATCGGCGGGCCACAAGGGGATTGCGGTTTAACCGGACGCAAAATTATTGTCGATACTTATGGCGGCATGGCACGACATGGTGGTGGTGCAATGTCGGGCAAAGATCCTTCCAAAGTCGACCGATCGGCTGCTTATGCTGCTCGATACGTCGCCAAAAATGTGGTTGCAGCAGGACTCGCCGATAAACTAGAACTACAAATATCTTATGCGATTGGGATTGCTAAACCGATTGGCATTGGATTAGAAACCTTTGGTACCCATAAAATTGCGCCAGATAAGATCGTTGCTTTAATTGAAAAGCATTTTGACCTGCGCCCTAAAGGGATTATTACCATGCTTGATTTACAAAAACCCCAATATCGACCAACCGCGACTTATGGGCATTTTGGGCAAGCACAATTTGCTTGGGAACGCACTGACAAAGCTGACCTCTTAAAGCAAGAAGCTTTTTAAGGAACGTCCTTTTTGGGCCTATTTTGATTTAGTCGTAGTGAAGTTTTTCATAAACCTTTTTCATTGGAACATTCAATATGGCATCACAAGATTATTGGGTAGCAGATATCAGTTTAGCCTCATGGGGCTTTAAAGAAATGGCCATTGCACGCACAGAAATGCCAGGATTGCAGGCATTGCGTCAACAATATGAACAAAGCAAACCGCTACAAGGCGCGCGCATTGCCGGTTGCTTGCACATGACGATTCAAACCGCCATTTTGATTGAAACCCTAATTGCCTTAGGTGCTAGCGTTCGTTGGTCTTCGTGCAATATTTTTTCAACTCAGGATCATGCTGCCAGTGCCATTGCCGCGCTGGGTATCCCTGTTTTTGCTAAAAAAGGCGAAACCGAAGCCGAATTTTGGCGCTGTATTGAGCAAACATTACTAGGAGATGACGGCTGGCGTCCTAATTTAATTTTAGATGACGGTGGCGATCTGACTAAAGTGCTGCATGAACAATATCCTGATTTATTAAATGATATTAAAGGGATCTCAGAAGAAACCACCACGGGGGTTAGGCGATTAATTGAAATGGCTGAGCAAGGAACCTTAAAAGTTCCGGCTATAAACGTTAACGACTCTGTGACCAAATCCAAATTTGACAACCTCTATGGCTGCCGCGAATCACTAGTTGATGGCTTAAAGCGAGCAACCGATGTGATGATTGCCGGTAAAATTGCGGTAATTTTGGGGTATGGCGATGTTGGCAAAGGTTGTGCCCAATCATTACGCAGCCTAGGGGCAACGGTATGGATAACCGAAATTGACCCTATCTGTGCATTACAAGCGGCAATGGAAGGTTACCGTGTGGTAACCATGGAAGAAGCTGCAAGTCAGGCAGATATTTTTGTCACAGCAACAGGCAATATTGATGTTATCACGCATGATCATTTACGACAGATGAAACATCAAGCAATTGTCGCCAATATTGGCCATTTTGATTCAGAAATTGATGTGGCCTCATTAAAACAATATCCGTGGGAAAATATCAAACCTCAAGTCGATCATGTTATTTTTCCCGATGATAAGCGTATTATCTTGTTAGCCGAAGGTCGTTTAGTGAACTTAGGTTGTGCAACAGGTCATCCGAGTTTTGTGATGTCTACCTCTTTCACCAACCAAGTGTTAGCCCAAATGGAATTATGGCAACATAGTTCACATTATCCGCTTGGTGTGCATACGCTACCAAAAAAACTCGATGAGCAAGTCGCTAGATTACATCTTGATAAAATCGGTGCTAAACTCACCCCCTTAACCAAAAAGCAAGCCGCCTATTTAGGGGTTGCTATCGATGGACCTTATAAGCCTGATTATTATCGATATTGATTGATAGAAAGCCCATATACTTCAAGTCATACGTTGCACTTTGAAGTGTGACGATCTCAGTATGCGCGCAGGAATTTCAACAGCAAAGATATTCCTGCAACGCAAAATCCATGCTAAATCGCTTTTTTGAAACTTCTAACGTCTGCGAGATCACTGTCACATTTAAGCTGTTCATCAGCTGACGGTGCTCCATAGTCTTCATTGTCATGTATTTTGTTTGCTACTTTTACGAGTTTTGAATACGTCAAAAAGCTCTCAAAAACTTTGGCCTCTACATTATTATCAGGATAATTAGCAGCAGAGAACACTTCCTTTGTTGTCAAAAAATCTCTACATTTTTCAATATAAGGAGGAAGCTCGTGTTTGAAAAATGAATCGGGTACTGTTGAAATAGAGAAAACATGAAACTGACTCAAATCACATTCTGTTTGCAATCCAAATAAATGCGCAGCTCCAACGATACCTACCGTTACGGGATCATCACTCTTATTCAAATGAGACATCATGTTTTGATTTCGATTTTTCATTCTTTCTTCATTAAGTTCATCCTCAGTAATGAGGCATGAAACGAGGGTATCAATAGGAATGGCCTCTCCTTTTAGCTGTTCTCTCGTCAATTTAATTAAGTATTTCCATGTTCCGAATGTGACTTGGGGTATTAGGAAGTAGGTAGCTTTTGCATCAGCTTTATTAAGCAAATTTAAACGCGTTTCATCTAATTCAAAATGAACATTTTTCACATTACAATGTCGGTTAACAATTAAAATAACTAATAATTCCATAAGAAAACCATGAGCATTATTATGATACTCACCGATCAGGATGAGTAATTTTTTGTTGTGATCTTTAGAAATTTTCACCTGTTCAAGTATCTTTTGCAGCAGTGTTTTATAGTAAGCTTTCAATGCATCAGTCCCTTTTTGATATATCCAAGGGAATTTCAATTTGGTTTCACGGGAAATACGTTTTCTAATATCAAGATTTTTTTTGCCGGTCATATGCTGCAAAGGCAATATTTTTTCCTCGGCCAGTAATGCTAAAGAAGTACTTAAATCAAAATGCTGCTCAGAATAATTTAAATTTCCCATTATTGGAGAGAATAAATCCACGTGAAATTCATCTAACAGCTTTAAAAACTTTTCATCTTTGTTAAGAATGGCCTGGCTAAGTGGGGTGATATAGGGCTGAGTTCCATCTGGAAGCGTTTTTATAACCATTTTTAAATTGGCATCAGCTCCAAGTGCCAGTAGTTTTCTTAAGTATTCGATTTTTTCCGGTGTGGTTTTAAAAATTAAATGTTCTACGCTATCTTTAAAAAGATCATTAATGATCGCTTTTTTATCTAGCATTACGGGCAATGAATGAAGGTCCATTCCCCAATAAATGGCTTGCCCAACAAAGGGTTGTGCTATTTTATTCAACAACCAGGCCCCTATCCTAACTACAGGTTTAACACAATTATCCTTGATGGTTTGATAACGCGTTTGTTGTGATTCTATCAGACGCCGCTTTAGTTCTGGCTCAGCGGAAGATGTGCTCTCAAGTTGACGTTTCGGCATAAATGACTCGCAATAATTAACTTAAATTGTTTCTCTTTGTAGAGGGGCGACTATTCGACGCCGTACTTACATGCAAAATCGAAGTACTTGCATAAGAGGACGAAAATAAAATAGGTGCTACCATTTCGCCATCCGTATCCTCTATGTCCTCTATATCCGTTTCTGAATCAGTGAATGAGCACTCTTTCTCATAAGTTAATTTATTTGTATATAGCTTTCTTGGCATGGCAGTGGCCGCTTAACATTAAAACATTGAATATTTTTCATAATTATTCTTCTCTTCAGGCTCTTGAAATAATGCAAGAAAATTTGACTCTGCTTCACGAGATCTTGATTATCTGAAACACAATCTATTGACACATCCTTTTCATGCGCCATAAATGAGACATCATTATTTTTATCTACAAACTGTTTTAATGGTGTAGCAGCTAACGACGGCTCTTTCTTTCCCAATGCTCGAATTTATTGGTTAAAAATGATTGTCTCATATCCTTCCCGATAGGCCGTGATCTGGTCATCGTCATAACCTCTCGCTATTAATTCTGCTTCTGGAGCGGGAGGGAGCTTATGGTTAGCAGCGCCCCATCCAGACCGTCGAGCTTTTTTAAGTGCTTGCTCTTTTTGGGTACCCGCGGAGGTACGATAAGCCTCTTGATATATCTCAACCTCTACCTCGGTATAGTTTCTAGTTGCTATAAGCGTTTCTTTACTAGGACAAGTGCGACCATGCGCAGCTGCTACTTGTGCTGTTGGCGAATTTTCTTTTGTTTAAGTGTTAAATTTTGGGGTATGTTTTCTCTTGGCATAGTGGTTATCTCTACAAATTAATCTCAAAAGGGTGAATAGGTTTCTTGGTTACTATTTTTTTCAGATTCTGGAAATAGAGCAAGAAAATTGGAATCGGTTAGCGATGGAGTCGAAGTTTGCGAGTTGAACGCAAATAATAATCCATTATCATTTAAAATTTCTTCCGACGCAGTCAATGCTTTTTTATCTGCAGTGGAAGAGTTCAATATTTCTTTATATCCCCATAATTCGGGAATATCGAAACCAGCGCTTACATCACCATTCTCATCTAAAAATTGCTGTAACCGTTTAGCATCAAGTGCTTTTTCCTTTTCGAGTGACCTCTCAACTTTATTATCTACAACCGCTTTATATCCTTTTTGATATGCCATAATTTCGTCATCGTTATAACCTTTATTTTTCAATGCTTCTTCTGTTGGACAATCAGCCCCATCTCTCGCTAATGTTTGACCATAAAATCGAGCTTTTCTTAGTGCTTGCCCTTCTTTCGTGCTAACTGATGCATTGTAGGCTTCGTAGTAGGTCTTTATTTGATTAGTTGTATATCCTTTGTCTTGCAAAAATTTTTCTGTTAAGCAATCATAACCAAGATTAGCTTCTATATGACCAAATACTCGAGCTTTTCTTAGCGCTTGTTCTTCTTCCGTTCCTTTTGAGGTTTGATAACCCTCTAAATAAAACTCAATTTCTTTTGCTGTGTATCCTTTATTGCTTAATGCGTCTTCTGTCAAACAAGGACTTCCATTCGATGCTGCTCCTTGCCCAGCTTTACGTGCTTTTCTTAATCTTTGGTCTTCTATGGTCCCCGCAAGTGCATTATATTTCTCTAAATACGCTTTTACTTGTGCATCCTTATACTTCATTCTACGTTTGAGATATTCTTCAGTGGGGCATTCTCGTCCGTGTGAAACTGCAGCTCTAGCTGCCTCTTGAGCCTTTCTGATGTCCTGTTCCTGTGGTGTTCCTGCTTTTTCATTAAATGACAAAATATACATATCTGCTTGCTTATCGGTGTAACCTTTGTTTGCTTTGAGCATTTCTTTGCCAATAAAATCACGACCTTTCACTGCATCTGTTTGCGCTAATTTACGAATCTTTTTTAACATTTGTTCGGGTGTTAAATTCTTTTCATATGGTTTTCTTGGCATGGCGTTACCTTACTTATCTATATCAACCCTATTGGGCCCCTTTGTGACAAACATTCACTCTGTTGATAATCACTTATCAATATCATTCGAACTTCCTGACATGAATTGCTTTATACATCAATAAAAGTTAGTTTTCAATATAATTTAAAAAAATCACATTTATTCGTTTATGCTTTGATTTTTAACGAAAATGCGCGATGATCACCATATTGATTGAAACGCAAAGCGTGAACTAATATAAGTTAATCAACTTGTATTCGCTTACCATTTAAAATCGACTTGAGATCTCAAAGATGTTTATTCCCAGAGTTTATTACCCGCATGAGATGAATGAAGGCGTTTGCTTATCGCTTGATAAAGAAACCAGCCATTATTTATGCACGGTTTTACGCTTAAGTGATGGTGATAAAGTTATTTTTTTCAACGGCAGAGGCGGCGAATATGAAGCAACCTTATTAGCCGATAAAAAACGTAGCCAAGCGAATATATTAACTTTTCATGAACTCTCTCGCGAATCACCTTTAGAGCTTCATTTAGGGCAAGGACTTGCGCGCCCTGACAGAATGGATTGGGTTATTCAAAAAGCAACTGAACTTGGCGTCAAAAGCATTACCCCCTTAATCAGTGCAAATTGTGGGGTAAAATTGCCAACTGATCGTACCGATAAGCGCATATTACATTGGGAAAAGATTGCACAAAGTGCTTGTGAACAATCCGGGCGCACGATATTACCTACCATTTTGGCTCCCATGACTTTAGCAACTTGGTCAAAACAAGCATTTGCAGGAACTTCATTATATGGCGACACTGTACAAGGTAAAGCCTTGAGTAGTATACCCACTCAAGGTGCATATCGATTAGCGATTGGGCCTGAAAGTGGTTGGGAGAGCCGAGAAACAGAACAGTTACGTGCCGATGGATTTACGCCATTCACATTGGGGCCACGAATACTGCGTACCGAAACTGCAGGCATTGTTGCGCTGGGTATTTTACAAGGTTTATTTGGTGATTTGGGTCACACTCATCATGGCTAATTGATTCGCTTGCATGCTTAATTTCTGTAAATCAACGATGACAACATCAATATTCTCTTTTTGAATCGTTACGGTTGCAAGCATTTGACTTTCATCGGCCCATATTAAATTTTCTTCGTTTAGCTGTATGCGCCTTGCTCTGCCATCAAATAAGGTGGCCAAAATCGACAGGTTTCCGTTTTGCGGTAAGCCATGCAAAATAGCAATTTTGGGTTGTCTTAACTTACCTTGAACAGGCAATAAATCAAACGTCACGATAGGTACTTTAAGATTTTGCCAATCATAGAATCCCAAAAAGGGAGAATGTATATTGACGTTATATTCGCCTGGCAAAATAATCGCCTGCGCAATCGCAAGTGTCGGCAACAGATAATAATTTCCCTTAAATGCTAAGATATTACAATCAATCATGCTCATCACCATGATGAAAACGTTTTAATAACATTAATAGATCTTCTTCCAAATAAGGTTTTGTCAAATAAGCATTTGCTCCTGCTTGCACTGCTCGCAGTCGATGCTTTTCCCCTGAGCGTGAGGTAATCATGACCACCGGAATTAACTGCAGTTTAGGAGATGCTCTCATCATTTTTAACACTTCAAAACCATCCATTTTAGGCATTTCAATATCAAGCAATACCACATCTGGCACGATATCTTCCATCATGGTCAGCGCATCTTCACCATCGGATGCTTGATAAGGTTCATACTGATGCCGCTTTAAAAGTCTGCTCGTCACTTGCCGCACCGTATAAGAATCATCTACCACTAAAATTTTAGGTTTCTCATATCCATGTCTTGGACTTGACTCGATTGCTATATCAGCCGGTGTTAGATGATATTGCTCCATTTGCGATGCGTGCTGCATTAAATATTGCGGATCTAAAACGATAACAATCTGCCCATCTCCTAGCAAGGAAACCCCAGAAATTTCACGGACAAATTGTAATTGTGAACCAGCTGGTTTGATGACGATTTCACTGCTGCTGACGATTTTTTCAACTGCAACAGCAATATTACATGCTTCTGATTCTAGCAAAATAATAGAGAGTGCATAACTATTATTACGATAGTCTTCATTAAAATTTTCGCTTAATAGTTCAGGCAAGAAATATAATTGATAAATTTTATCAGCATAGCGAATGGCGCGCTGTTTATTACGAACCCGATTTTTAGCTTCAGCATTTGAGATTCTTGCGACACCTGATAATTGAGACAATTGAAATGCATAAAATTGGTTATAGAATTTAAAAACTAACGCTTGATTTAATGAAATAGTGAATGGCAATCTAATCGTAAATCGAGTACCTTTATTCAGCTCCGTATCAATCCATAAAGCCCCACCCAACTTATTCATTTCGGTATTGACGACATCCATTCCCACACCATGACCTGAGATTTGTGACGCTTCATCTTTAGTACTAAAGCCAGATAAAAAGATCATTTTAATTGCATCATCTTTGCTCATCGGCATTTTAGGCGACCAATAATATTTATCGATCGCTTTTTGTCTTACCTTTTCAGTATCAATACCATGTCCATCATCAGCAAGCTGGATAATAAATTCATTACCTTGACGAAATAACGACAAGGTAATGATACCAAACTCAGGCTTACCAATTCTTTTTCGCACCGTTGGTGATTCAATACCATGATCGATTGCATTTCTAACCATATGCTCTAACGACGAGATGAGGCGTTCAAGAATTTTTCTATCAATTTCACCTTCAAGCCTTGCAAATTTCAAATGAACTTCTTTACCTAATTCATCTGAAACCTGACGTACAATCCTTTCTAATCTTGGCACAACATAATCGATTGAAATTAATCGAGTATGAATAATGCCTTCTTCCAAGGTTTTGGCAGCCTGTTTTTGTTCGTTTAATATACTTTCGGCATTACGTAACACTTGAATGACCATTTCACTTAAGTCTTCAAGTTGAATCAGTTTATCTTCAAGAATTCTTATCGATTGTTGTAAAGAGGAATATCTATCCATTTCTAGAATATCAAATTCATCTTCATTCTTGGCAACAACAGATTCTTGATATAATCGCAAATTTGCATCTGCTCTTACTTCAATATTTTTCATGTTTTCTTGCACAAGTCTTATTTCTTTGGTTAATTCGATAAGATATTCATTTGCTCCCTTCACTTGCTGCTCAAGATGCGATCTAGCAACATTAATGCGCCCTGCCAAATTGCTAAATTTTTCTAACAGATCGGCTCTTATGCGAATGGTCTCTATGGGATTTTCTTGCTTCTTTACTTTTTTAGTATGTGTTGATTCTTCTGCTTCGACCTCATTCGTTAAGCCCATTATTTTTTCAATAGAGACAGCGGGCGCTTCATTCAATGATTTCTTAATTAAATCTGTTGGCACTTCATTTTCAGGGAAACATTTGTGTTGCGAATAACTATCAATGTACCAATGCAGATAATCAAAAAATTTACGAATTTCTTTTAACCGTGAATCATCAACATCAATATCACCCTGAGATATTTTTTGAATGAATTGCTCAAGTGAGTGTGTATATTCGCTAATCCCTTTGAGGCCAACCATTCGAGAGCTACCCTTGAAAGTATGTAATTCCCGCAAAATGGAGGTAAGATATTCTTTGTTATTAACGTCTTGAAACCAGTCATGTAAAAAATGATTGATTGCCTCTAATAGATCATGGGCTTCTTCGATGAAGATTTGGATTAGTTCATCATCTTGTTCCATCATATAAACCCAATAAGTCTCTTAATTTACTGCTTGTTGAGATTCAGAGCCAATGTTCATCTCTTGTTCTTCCTCAATAACAGGCAGTTTAAATCCTGCGACTGAATCTCTTAATTCAATTGCTAGCTCCGCTAACTGTCCAATCGAAGTCGCTGTTGCTAAAGTTCCTGATGCAGTCTGCGTGGTAATTTCTTGAATCACGCCCATCGTTCTTGAGATCTTACTTGCATTAACTGTTTGTTGTTGTGCTTCATTAGAAATATTTTGAATCAATTCTGCAAGATGAAATGAAACGCTTTCTATTTTTTCTAATGCAACACCGGCATCTTGCGCTAATCTTGCACCTTGTACCACTTCGGTTGTAGTTTGTTCCATTGATTTAACTGTTTCATTGGTATCGTTCTGAATAGCATGTACCAGCGTTTCAATTTGTTTGGTTGCATGGCTTGAGCGTTCTGCTAAACGCTGCACTTCCTCTGCCACAACCGCAAATCCACGCCCTTCCTCTCCTGCCATTGCGGCTTGAATTGCTGCATTCAACGCCAAAATATTGGTTTGATCGGTAATATCATCAATCAAAGAAACAATATCCCCAATTTCTTGCGAACTTTCACCCAAGCGTTTTACTTGTTTTGCAGTCTCTTGAATTTGTCCTTTAATGCGCTCCATCCCACTTATCGTATTTTGCACAATGGTTACCCCATTTTTGGCAATGTTTACTGACTTTCCAGCAACTTCTGCACTTTCTGTTGCGTTTGACGAAACGTGCTCAACCGAAGCTGCCATCGCATTAATTGCAGCAGTAGTTCCCACAATTTCTTTTGCTTGATTTTCACTGGCTTCGGCTAAATGCCGTGCGGTTGATTGTACTTCTTGCGCTGACGAAGAAACCTGAACGGCTGTTGCATTAATAGTAAAAACTAACTTTCTAAGTGCATTAATGGCATAATTTACTGATTCCGCAATAGCTCCAGTAATGTCTTCTCCAACGGTCGCATGAACGGTTAAATCACCATCTGCTAAATTTGCCAGCTCATCCAGCAAACGCCATACCGCTGCTCGATTGGCTCGATGCTGTGCTGCAGTTTTTGCTAAGCTTATCTTGGTATCTGCATAAATTTGATATGACATCCATATAAATAGCAAGATACAAATAGCACCTAGTACGTAACCAGAAACGGGACCAATAATGCGTTTCTCGGAAGCTTTGCCATAGGCTTTTAACAGCTCTGTCGACTGTTCTAGCAAATTCTGGCTGCCCAAGAATATATCATATGAAGCATTACGTACAATGAGCAATTGCTCTGAAATTTGAATAATTTGCTTTACGTTCTCTTCAACATAACTAAAATTTTCATTAATTGAGTCGAGGATTTTTCGTGCTTCGATATCGGTTACTTTAGTGGTTCCTAAAGCCGAATTCCCTTCTCTCATGCCGTTTAAATAATTGCCGAATAGATTAGCCTGCCTTGAGAAGGCAT
This sequence comes from Candidatus Berkiella aquae, assembly GCF_001431295.2. Taxonomy (NCBI): domain Bacteria; kingdom Pseudomonadati; phylum Pseudomonadota; class Gammaproteobacteria; order Candidatus Berkiellales; family Candidatus Berkiellaceae; genus Candidatus Berkiella; species Candidatus Berkiella aquae. Next base: position 3,234,127 of record NZ_LKAJ02000001.1, read on the forward strand.
CTGCAGCTTCAACTGCATCTTGTCCACCTTCTAATACTTTATCAAGATGGCGCATAATACGTTCAGCAATCCATTTTTGCCGTGCGGCAACTGAAACCTGATCGGCTGGTGCATTATTTTTTAGTAAAATATCAATAACCTTGTCATATTCTACTTGCAACTGAGGAATCGTTTTACTCAAATTCGAGGAAATCTGATGAAGCTCTAACAATGATGTTTGTCTTGTTAAAATAGCATCTACTTTCTCACGTAACGGTTTCCATGTTTCTTCCAAGCGCAATAATTCGCGTTGACGAATTTTTAGTGGCGTTGCTGGTGCGCCCGTTTTGGGATCACCGTTAGTCAAAATTTCTAAATCACTATCAAATTCATCACGTCGATGTCTTAATAATTCAAAAGCATCTTGGATACCATCTGCTGCGTTACTCGCATATTTAGCAATACTTTGTGACAAGATGCGCAGCTCTCCCGCAACCGCCATAAAATTCTTATCATTCTCGTCTTGTACACTCACATACCAAAAGTTAATAAACATCGATAAAATGCTAACAACCAACAAAATCCCCGCTAACACATAATCGCGCTTGAACCCAGGGCGAACATTTGGATCTTTTTCAATGAAGGTCATTGAGTACCTCTACTTTGACTAAGACATCACGAAACCGAGGATGATTCACTATTGCATTACAACTAATAATGGGTAGGGTCGTATTAATATCAACTGAGTGCCCAATAAGAAAAGGTTCATATAAGGAATCTTGCGTCATCTGGTATTTATTGAATCTTTGCTCTTTAGGTAAACGATGCAAACCCATCACCCGATTGACCATTAAACCGGCTTTTTCGCCTTGATAGTCAATGACCAGTAAACGAGTATGTTTCGTTAAAGATGATTTTTTTTGCCCCATGAAACCGGCTAAGTCGGTTACTGGAAAAATATCATCCCGATATGTTGCCATTCCCAACAACCATGGTTTAACACCAGGTATATAAGCAAAAGTTGAAATCGATAAAATACTATGAATTTCGTCTAAGGGCGTTAATAACACCTGATCACCTGATAAAAAGGCCAACCCTAACCAATCATCATGAGGCTCTGTTTCGGGTGGACTTTTTTTCAATAATGAACGAATCGCTTTTTCTGTTTCGACAAGCACAGCAAAAGGTGTTGGCGTCACTTCCTGCGACATAGTACATTCCTATCTTTTCTATCTAACATAATAATAGTCGTTATTAGCCAAGCAGTTTTGTCAAAAGCTATCTTAAGGTAGACTAAATAACAGACATCGCTACTTGGCTAAGAGATTGTGGCAAACCATTTCAACCTTCATGATCGTCGTCGTTTTGTCAGAATATTCTGGTTAGCTGGAATTCTGCATGTACTTTTTCTGGTGATGAGCTTTCATTTGAATCCTGCCTTGCCATTAAATGAAGCCATGCAGGCATTACAAGAACTGTCAGACTTAGCTAGCTCTAATACCAGTAATAGCGTCATTATAAATATTGCTTCGCACAATCCCCGTTTGGAAGTTAGTGAAAAAAATTATTCTACTGCTGAGAGCCTAACAAAACAGCCAATCCTACGAAAACGCACTATTTCTGCCGCAGCCCATCTACCCCAAGATGCAGACTACCTAAGCCACTGGCAAAATTATGTAGAGCAATTTGGCAATGATCATTATCCTGCCGATGCATTAAAGAATAATATTTGTGGTAATCTTCGCCTCCTTGTTGCGATTAATCGGGATGGTACGATCCATGAAATCCACTTACGGCAATCTTCTGGCTCTGAATTACTTGATCAAAGCGCCATTAACATTGTTAAAATGGCAGCGCCTTTTGACCCCCTTCCAGCAAATATTGCAAATGATATCGATGTTCTCGAAATCATTCGCACTTGGCAGTTTAGAGGCAATAGTTTTAGTTCCCATTCTTAATGGGCTACCCTCGGACTTAAGAACATAGTAAGATGACATAAATAGGGGCGTGATATTTTGTCCCTAAAGGATGTTGAAATGAGTGTATATACTTCTTTAAGAGACCATTTTCTAATTGCCATGCCAAATATGGCAGATCCTCATTTTACCCATTCGGTGATTTACATTTGTGAACATTCACCCGAAGGTGCCATGGGTATCGTGATCAATTTACCCCTGAGTATCCATCTAGGTGATGTTTTACAAAATATGAATATTGCCACAGACGATGATAATATTTCACAAACTCCTGTGTTAGCAGGGGGGCCTTTACAACAAGAACGAGGTTTTGTGATTCATCGCTCTTCACTGCAAGCTTGGGAATCTTCTTTAGCATTAACCAAAGCTATCAGTATTACCACTTCAAAAGATATCCTCTTTGCAATTGCAAACCATCAAGGTCCTAAAGACGCCATTATTGCGCTGGGTTATGCCGGCTGGGAAGGTGGCCAATTAGAACGAGAGATTGCGCAAAATACTTGGTTATGTGGTCCTGCAGATCCTCAAGTACTTTTTGATGTTCTACCTGAAAACCGCTGGCGAGCGGCAGGTGCTTTGCTGGGAGTTGATATGGACTGTGTTTCACATGAAGTTGGTCATGCCTGAAACATTTTTGGCTTTCGATTTCGGCACCAAATATATTGGAATTGCGGTAGGGCAAGCTATCACACAAACAGCAACGCCTTTGATAACCCTTAAAGCACGACAAGGTATTCCGCAATGGGATCAAGTACAAAAAATTATCACAGAATGGGAGCCACATGGCCTTGTTGTTGGTTTAGCGTTACAGCCTGATGGCAGCGATTCTGCAACCAGTCTCAAAGCTCGGCAATTTGGTGATTCATTGCGTAAGCGCTTTAAATTGCCAGTGCATTTTGTTGAAGAACGATTAACCAGTGTTGCTGCGAGTCACATTCTCAAACAGCAACACCACTATTCAAAAGATACCGATTCTGACGCCATGGCTGCAGCCATCATTTTAGAATCGTTTCTCAATCGCACAAAGGAATTTTCTTTACATGCAACCCCACAGTCTACAGTTTGATAATCACGGCCAACTGCGTCATTTATTGAGTATTGAAGGTTTAAGCGCTAATCATATCTTTGCCATTTTAGATAAAGCAGAACAATTTTTCACCCCTGCGGGTGATATTATTCAAACAACCGATCTCCATGGAAAAACCTTAGCGAATTTGTTTTTTGAAGCGAGTACTCGAACCCGTTCAACATTCGAATTAGCCGCTAAAAGACTGTCTGCTAGCGTGTTAAATCTGAATATTTCGCACTCTTCTACCGCTAAAGGTGAATCATTACGCGATACCGTACGGAATTTGCAAGCCATGCAATGCCAGTTATTTGTGGTACGCCATAGTGCAAGCGGCGCCTCACACTTTGTGGCAGAGCATATTAACCCTCGCGGTGTTGTCATTAATGCCGGAGATGGATGTCATGCACATCCAACCCAAGCTTTGCTAGATATGTATACGATTCGCAAACATCGAGGAGATTTTAAAAAATTATCCATTGCAATCATTGGTGATATTTTACATTCTAGAGTAGCTCGCTCACAAATCCACGCACTCAAAGCTCTGCAAGCTGGCGAAATCCGAGTGATCGGTCCTAAAACATTACTACCCAAAGAAATCAAGTCATTTGGTGTTGAAGTCTTCCATAATTTGGCAGAAGGCTTAAAAAATGTCGATATTATTATGATGTTAAGACTACAAACAGAACGCATGCAAAATGGTTTAATCCCTGCAGGCAATGCCTACTATCGCCAATATGGATTAACTTCCGAGAGTTTACAACTTGCTAATCCAAATGCACTTATTATTCATCCGGGGCCAATCAACCGTGGCGTTGAAATTCAATCTGATATAGCAGATAGCCCGAATGCCGTTATCTTGGATCAAGTTACCAATGGCATTGCAGTCCGAATGGCTGTGATGTCTCTTTTAATGGAAAATAATAAAAGAGCTTAATGATGAAAATAATCATACAAAACGGGCGCGTTATCGATCCGGCAAATCAACTTGATAAAATCACGGATATGACTATCGATAATGGCATCATTACGCAAATAGGTTCAACGCAAATCGCGCCTACTGATACAATAATTGATGCAAAAGGAAAGTGGGTTATTCCTGGATTAGTCGATAGTACTTGCAGGCCTCATTTACAGCATCCTCATGGCAGCACGCTACAAGAAGAAGCAAAAGCCGCATTATCTTGCGGATTTACGACCTTATGCATTCCGCCCGATGGCGATTTAATTATTGACACACAAGCTAACGTCTCACGCTTAAAACAACAATCTGATAAGCATTTGCCTCATTTATATCCTATAGGCGCACTTACTAAACAATTAGCGGGTGAATCAATGACCGATATGAGTGCATTAGCAAAAGGTGGCTGTATCGCACTCAGTCAAGCGATGCAACCCATTAAAGATCTCAGCATCCTACGCCATTGTTATGAATACGCGGCAAGCTTTGACTTATTAATTGTCATCCAACCACAAGAACCCTCATTGGCAAAAGGAGGGGTGGTTCATGAAGGTATAATGTCAAGTCGTTTAGGCCTTCGAGGGATCCCAACCATTGCTGAAACCATTGCAATTGAACAACATTGTCAATTAATCCAAGATTGTGGTGTGAGAGCGCATTTTACTTGTCTTTCCAGTCAAGAGGCTGTTGCTCTCATTAAACAAGCCAAAGCAAAAGGCCTTGCGATTACCGCAGATTGCGCGATGCATTCCTTACATTTAACGGAAATGGATCTTGCTACCTTCGATGCGAATTGTCATGTCTACCCACCACTTCGAAGTATTAAAGATAAAGAAGGATTACTAGCAGGATTGCAAGATGGTACACTCGATGCCATCTGTTCAGATCATCGTCCACTAGACGGCGTTGCTAAGCTTGCTCCTTTTGCAGAATCAGAACCTGGCATGTCTAGCATTGATACCTTTATAGGATTAGGTCTGCGTTTGGTCAATGAACAGGGTTTAGATCTACATAAGCTCTTACGTGCTATTACCTATCAACCCGCTCATATTTTCCATTTGCCGGTGGGAACGCTATCTATTGGTGCGAAAGCCGATATCTGCATTATCGATCCCAGTCGCATCCATCAAATCAATGATGCCTCATTACAAAGCGGTGGCAAAAATACACCTTTCAAAGGATGGGAACTTGCTGGTCAAGCAGTGATGACGCTCATTGATGGCGCTATTGTGCATGAAATGTGATCTTTACCCTATTTCACAAGTGACACCCCTTGTGAATGGTTTTAACGAAATAACCATTCATGCACCATCGATTGCTTCAATGGCACTTCCTGGTCACTATGTTATCTTGGAAGAAAAACATCCTTGTTATCTTTTAGCCACTCAAACAGACGCTATCAGCTTGATGACCCAACAGGCTGATATACTGGGTATGAAAGAAATACATTTATCCCCTCTTCTTGGAGAGCCATTAGCTGCTCCAACACAAGATGCTTTTTATCTTCTTCAAGCACAAGAAGATGGATTGAATGCGCTTATTTTTTATCTAAAAAAATACCGACGTGCTTTTCATGGGCTTATTTTGATTGAAGCAGAACAATTTCCCTTTAAACCTTGTCCCTCACGAATATTGATTCAAGGCATGCCAGCCAATGTGATTGCCGCTTTACCTTTATTTGAAGATTGGGGGATCCCTCATCGTCTGGCAAGCCAAAATGCTCAGCCTGGTTGTTTTGAAGGCAGTGTTTCTGAACTTGCGAATATTTGGCTCAATGTAACGACTCATACCATGCCGGTTAAAGAGCTTTTGATTACGCCTTCACCCTGCCTGCTGCCAAGCTAGCACGCCACCGATAAGATTTTTGACATCACTAAAACCCTGCTGTTGCAGAAATTCTAAGGCCAATTGACTACGATGACCTGAGCGACAATAGATCACAATCGGCATATCATCTGGAATTTGCGCTAAAGATTCAGGTAGAAGTGTTAGCGGAACCAGGTGCCCACCAATATTAAATTGAGCATGTTCATCAGGATTGCGCACATCAAGTAAAAAAAAGGATTCTTGATTATTTAATTTTTGTGCTAATTCTTGGACCGTGATCTGGTGTGACTGCATGTGTTTCTCCAATTGACCCTTCGCAGCTAAATCTTTGCCCCATAGCGTAGCAAAATTCTGCTTTTTTGTACATAAAATGCAGGATGGGTTGGGCTCTAATTGATAGTTTGCAGATCTTTGACTCAATGCATCGAAATGATAAACCTGACCTAAGCCTTTTTCTTCTAATTGCAGAATCCATTTCAATACAACCAGCGCTTGATGCATACCTAAAATACCCGGCACCACACCTAATACGCCGGATGTTTCACAACGTGTCAACATCGAAGCTTGCGTCAATTCTGGGAAAAGGCAACGCAAACAGCCATTATTGGGCGGCAAAATGGTGATTAACTGCCCGCGAAAAGCCTCCACCGAAGCACTGATAAGCGGCTTTTGCAGTTGATGGCAGGCATCATTCAATAATAGCTTAGCTTGGATACTGTCGGTACAATCTAGAATAAAATCATAAACACTCAGTCTTTCCAAAGCATTATCATGATGAATAAATTCTGGAAAATCATCATAACGAATATCATGATTTAATGCTAAAAGATGTGAAATCGCTGTCGTACTTTTTATTTTACCAACATCGGCTTCGGTATAAAGCACCTGCCTTTGTAAATTATGTAATGCAACCTTATCTGCATCCATCACGCCTATTCGTCCCACACCCGCACCAGCAAGATACAAGAGCACAGGGCTTCCTAAACCGCCAGCTCCCACACAAAGAATACGAGCTTGCTGTAAGCGCAGTTGACCTTCTTGACCCATTTCAGGTAAGGCGATTTGTCGCTGATAACGCATTTATGTCCTCGCTGAGAAAGAAGACAAAAATTGTTGACAAGCTTTTTGTGGATTAACGGCTTTGGTGACAGCAGAAATGACAGCAACACTATCTACCTTGCAAGCTAAAATTGTTTCAAGATTCGCTGTCGTAATCCCACCAATAGCAACTAAGGGCTCATTAACCCATTTTCGCCATTGCTTCAATTTTGTTAACCCTTGCGCCGGGAAAGCCATCACTTTTGATGTAGTTGTAAAAATAGGTCCAAAAGCAATATAGGAGGGTTGATATGCTTTTGCTCTTGCGAGCTCACTTAATGAATGGGTACTGATACCAAGTCGGAGCCCTGCTTCCTTAATGGCATTCATATCGCATTGCTTAATATCTTCTTGGCCTAAATGCACGCCATAGGCTTTATATTTAATTGCTGCTTGCCAATCATCATTGATGAATAATTGCGTCGTTGCTGGATCAATCAGTTTAACGGCTTGGGCAACTTTACCAGCGCGCTGATGAGCATCCTCTTCTTTTAAACGTAACTGGATTGTTTTTACTCCCCAAGCTTCCAGTTTCGTTAACCAACGAATATCATTGATAATGGTATAAAAACCGAGTGATTGTTGTAATGGTTTACATGTTGGGCGGTGTTGTCCAAATAATGCACTCTGCGTTAACCAAGGAAAATAAACCGCCGACTCCTGAACGTGAGTGATAATAGATTGCATGGTGAATGCTTGTTGGATCTGCATCTTAGCAAAGACAAAAGCATCCTGACTCTCTAAACCAAGCGCTAAACCACTGGCAAGTGCTGCACTAAACTGACAACCACTACCATGTAGTGATGGCACTCTCAGTCGAGGTAAGGTGAGCCAACAATGATTTTGTCCATCACACCAAATATCTTGTGCCCATTCACCGCCTAGGTGCCCCCCCTTGATAATCACTTCAGGCACACCTAAATGACAAAGTTGATAAGCCGCCTTTTGCATATCATCGGTAGAATAAATTGCAATACCAGATAAGCATGTAGCTTCGTCAATATTGGGGGTCATTATATTGACTTGTGAAAGCCAATATGACTTCAGTTCAGCAATAACCTCTTTTTGCATCAGCGGCTTGCCGCTACTTGCAACCATCACTGGATCATAAACTAAAATACCAGGAAAATTTTTCAATAATTCGCTCAAGCAACGCACCATCGCAACATTGAGTAACAGACCGACTTTAATCACCCTAGGCCAGCCATGTTGTCGCAATAAATTAAATTGCTCCGTTATAAACGAAACCTCTATCGCATCCACTTTGGTAACACAGTGCTCATTTTGTGCGGTTTGCGCACTCATCAGTGCATAACTTTTTAAACCATTAGCGGTAAAGACTTGCCTGTCGGCTAAAAGGCCGGCACCACCGCAAGGATCAAAACCGGCAATAGTCCAAACATCAATGCTTTTATTAGCAGATTTTTCAGATTCAAACATATTGTCAGGCCCCAAATAGGGTTTGTGTTAAGGAGGTACTCGCAATCGCATAATCACTTTCTGGCATGACACCGGCTTGATAGCTTAAACGTCCACTTTCTATCGCTAAAGCAAATGCACGCGCCATCATCACCGGATCTAAAGCTTTTGCAATCGCGCTATTAATCAGAACACCATCGTATCCTAATTGCATGGCACTTAATGCATGTTGCGGACTTCCAATACCGGCATCAATAATTAACGTGGCTTTAGGTAATAGTTGACGAAGCGCCTTAAGTTGAAAAATATTCAGTAACCCTTTTCCCGAACCAATCGGTGATCCCCAGGGCATTACAATCTGACACCCGCTGTCATACAGTGCCTTACATAGCACTAAATCATCGGTACAAAAAGGAAAGACGTGAAATCCAAGTTTGTTTAACGTTTCTGCGGCTTTGACCAATTCAAATGGATTGGGTTGTAAATGCAATTGAGGGCTAACGACTTCTAATTTAACCCAATTCGTCTCAAAGAGCTCTTGCGATATCTTAGCCACTTCTATCGCCTCAACATGACTCATGCAACCTGCCGTATTGGGTAAAATCTTGCAATTAAGTGCTTGTATTCGTTTCCAGAAAGATTGTCCTTGGGATTGATTCAAATCTTCATGTTTTAACCCAACGGTAATCACTTGTGTTCCACTTGCCATAATAGCCTGCTCTAAAATAGCAAGTGTTGGATATTGTGCGGTTCCTACTAGTAATCGTGAATGACATTCATGCCCTGCCAAGTTCCACATTTACCCTCCTTGCATCGGCGTCAACACCGCAATTTCATCACCTTGTTTAAGCTGATATTGCAGATATTGTTCTTTCGGTAAAAATTTTCCATTGATGGCAATGGCATAAATTGAAGGGAGTATCATGCCTTGCAATAGCTTCTGTAGCGTTTCATTTGCTGCAATGTCAAGCACTTGCTGATTGATTTTTACACTTATTTTATTCACTATATTTCCTCAATGTAACTGCTTTGCTACCTCAGCGACTACAGCAGGAGCTAATAAAAAGCCATGTCGAAAAAAGCCATTTAAACTCTTTAATCCTGGCCTATCTAACACAAAGGGCACTTGCAGAGGCGTTGCGGGACGTAAGCCGACATTGGTTCCAATAATGTGTGCATCTTTAAATCGAGGATCAACTAATGTTGCACCGGTTAACAATTGCATCACACTTTTAGCATAAATCGATTGCAAACTTTCACTTTCCATTTGAGTTGCGCCAATCATATACTGATGGTTACCTTGGGGTACGATGTAGCAGCTATAAATCGGATGTAAATAACGAATGGAATGTGTTAAATGGATTTGCGGCGCTTCACAGAGAATCATTTCTCCTCTGACACCGCGTAATGCTTCAACTTGTTGCTTGGCACCTATCCCTCGACAATCTATGACGCAATCAAACGATTTTTCTTGATTATGCACGGTAATGACATAAGGATTGATTGCTTCTACTCGCGCTTCATGCCAATGTACACCATATTGATGTAAGTAAAGCGCAATGCCTTTCATCACTTGCCTGGGATTTAAATGCGCCTCTGATGAAAAAATACAACCTACTTGCTGATCTATTGGCTCAATAGGCTCAAACCTAACATGAGGTAATTGATGCCGAATATTCATCACAAAATGCTCAAGCAAAGATTGATGTTCTTTGTTGGCCAGCACTTTGGTACCAGAACACTGATAATAAACCGATGCGGGTAAGCTACTTAGAATACGAGGCCACCAATCTAAAGCAGCTAATGCTTTATCTAGCCATTCTTTTCCTAGCACAGATATTTCCGTATAGGGACTTATCATTGCTCCCGCTGCCATTGAGCATGTTTCTCGCTCTTGGGTTTTTGCTGAATCAAATAAATGAATTTGATGATATTGACATAAATGCCAAGCCATTAGGCGCCCGACAATGCCTGCCCCAACAATAGCAATCTTCACGAGATTCTCCCCCCTCTACATGACTCCCCTACACTCTATGTGCACTCATCATTACTCAAGGCTAATGATGATTTAATCGCATGTGAAGCACGCATGGAACAAAATTTGGGGCCACACATCGCACAAAATGGCGCATGCTTGGCATTCGGTTGAGGTAAGGTTTCATCGTGATAACTTCTTGCCGTGGCAGGATCAAGACTTAAATTGAATTGATCTTCCCAACGAAAATCAAACCGGGCGCTAGACAATGCATCATCCCAAGCTTGTGCACCCGGATGACCTTTGGCAACATCGGCAGCATGCGCAGCAATTTTATAAGCAATTAATCCTTGCTTCACATCTTCTTTGTTTGGCAATCCTAAATGCTCTTTCGGTGTCACATAACAAAGCACAGACGTTCCTAACTGTCCCATAATCGCAGCACCTATACAGGAAGTAATATGATCATAACCTGGCGCAATATCAGTTACTAATGGGCCTAAGGTATAAAATGGCGCGCCATGACAATAGGTTTGTTGACGCTCTATATTCTCAGCCAATTTATGTAAGGGGATATGACCAGGTCCCTCTATCATTACCTGCACATCTTTTTTCCATGCAATTTGTGTTAATTCACCCAAGACCTTTAATTCTGCAAATTGCGCTTCATCATTAGCATCTTTAATGGAACCAGGACGAAGGCCATCGCCCAACGAAATGGTCACATCATAATATTGCAGAATATCGCAGATCTCTTGAAAATGGGTATAAAGAAAATTTTGCTGCTTATGTTGCAAACACCAGTTTGCCATAATCGCACCACCGCGTGAGACAATGCCGGTTAAGCGTTCACTTGCGGATGAGATAAACTCCCGCAAAACACCGGCGTGAATGGTAAAATAATCCACTCCCTGTTCTGCTTGTTCTATTAATACATCACGCATGATTTGCCAATTAAGTTCTCCCAGATTGCCATCCACTTTTTCTAATGCTTGATATACCGGCACCGTACCAATGGGTACTGGTGAGTGACGTAGTATTTGTTCACGAATAGCAGAAATGTGTTTACCCGTAGATAAATCCATGACGGTATCAGCACCATAACGAAGTGCCCACCATAACTTTTCAAGTTCTTCTTGTAATGAAGAACTTGTAGGAGAGTTACCAATATTGGCATTCACCTTCACTAAAAAATCTCTACCAATAATCATCGGCTCTAACTCTTGATGATGTTTATTGGCTGGAATAATCGCATGACCCAAGGTTACTTTATCAATGACTTGCTGAAGTGGCACATTCTCGCGAATAGCCGCATATTCTATTTCCGGGGTAATTTCACCTTGTTTTGCATAATAGCGCTGGGTTTTTCGATAATCTTTTTGATTTAACGCTCGTACTTTAGGTAACCCATTTTGCACATTAAACTCACTTTGAGTATAAGCACCCGTGACATCATATTTCAAGAATGTGCTTTGATCACTTAAAGTCATTTTTTGTTGTGGAATTTGCAATTCTTTAAATAAAACACCCGATTGATATATTTTCTCTGCATTACCATGGGTATCATCGGAAAAAATTGTAGACAATAGTTCATCGCCAAGCATCTTTCGCTCCTCAAGGTGAAATCAATAGTAAAACTAGCTCAACAAGGTGCTTGTTAGCTCGAATTTTCGTGTAACGGAGTGAAAAAGATGTTGGAAATCAATAAAAATTGAATAGCATGTGTTGACATAATCTCTTCCCTTCGCAGATATGAATCAGTGCAGGTTCAGCGGGTCAATCCAAAAACGTGGATTATCTCAGCGATCATTTATCGCCCCCCGAGAGTTGGTGTATAATAGGCTCCAATGAAACTTTTTGTCAACAGGAGGTATACTCACACCAATTTGAATTTAGGCAAGGCGGCAAGTGAGAGAAACCCAGGAGTGCACACATAAGTGCATGACTGGGATGAACGAACGCAGCCAACACAGCATAAATTTAAAGTGGGAAGAGTATCAGATGGATCTTATTATATTTGATATAGACGGAACTTTAATTCAATCCCATATTAAAGAAGTGGATTGTTTTATTGAAGCGGTGACCACCGTTTTGGGGATCAATGAAATCGATCGTGATCTACATACCTACCAACATGTGACTGACAAAGGCATTCTGATTGAGTGCGTTTCTCGAACGTTAAATCGTCACCCCACCAAAGAAGAATGTGATGCTATTCAAGACCAATATTTTACCAATTTTTCTGCGGTTATTACTCATGAACCTATTCAATTAATTCCTGGTGCTCATACCTTATTAGAAACACTGCAAGCGCTTCCCAATACAGCGCTTGCAGTAGCAACTGGCTCTTATCATCGGGCAGCCTTGTTAAAACTATCTCATGTTGCACCGGCTTGGTGTGACATTCCCTTAAGCACCAGTGATGATAGTGAAATCAGAACGCTTATTATGGAATCAGCGCTCAATAAAGCAAAACAATTTTACCGAAAAGAACAATTCAATCGCATCATTTATGTCGGCGATGGCCCTTGGGATATCAACGCGGTGAATGCGCTAAAATGGGATTTTGTTGGTATCGCGAGCAATTATCCGAAGAATAAATTACAAGAATGGGGAGCGACTTGTGTAATTGCAGATTATGTAGAAGCACATTTTGTTGATGTTATTAATAATTTACCGCGTAATTTCGTTTCAGGAATATAGGTTCTTAATTAAATGGCCGGCAGTGCATATAACGGTGACCGGCCCTACAGTAGCTTAGAATGATTCTTTATTAACCGCTTTTTCTTTAGCATCTAATCGCGCAACTTTACCACTATCCACTAATACTTTAAGCGCTTGATCTAATGTTTGCATGCCTTGTGCTTGTCCAGTTTGAATCGCCGAATACATTTGCGCGACTTTATTTTCACGAATTAAATTTCGAATAGCGGGATTACAAATCATGATCTCATGCGCAGCTAATCGACCTCCCCCAACTTTCTTTAGCAAGGTTTGAGATATCACGGCCCGTAAAGATTCTGATAACATTGAGCGAACCATGTCTTTTTCCTGCCCAGGAAAAACGTCAACAATACGATCGATAGTTTTGGCTGCAGAGGTGGTATGCAATGTGCCAAAAACCAAGTGGCCCGTTTCTGCCGCTGTCAAGGCTAAACGAATGGTTTCTAAATCTCGCATTTCACCTACCAAGATAACATCAGGATCTTCGCGTAAGGCTGAGCGTAACGCTTCACTAAAGCCCTTGGTATCCGTGTGAATTTCTCGCTGATTAATCACACTCTTTTTGCTTTGATGAACAAATTCAATCGGATCTTCAATGGTCAAAATATGACCATAGCGATTCGCATTGATATAATCAATCATGGCGGCCAGCGTCGTTGTTTTACCTGAACCCGTTGGTCCAGTCACAAGTACAAGCCCACGTGGATACTGTGCAATCTCGGAAAATATCTTGGGTAACCCAAGATCTTCGAGAGTTAATATTTTTGAAGGGATGCTACGAAATACAGCAGCAGCCCCGCGGTTTTGGTTAAATGCATTCACACGAAATCGCGCAAGCCCGGGCACTTCAAATGAAAAATCTGTCTCGAAGAACTCTTCGTAATCACGACGATGCTTATCACTCATGATATCGTAAATTAAGGTATGGACTGATTTATGATCAAGTGCGGGAACATTTAAACGTCTGATGTCACCATCCACCCGAATCATCGGAGGCAATCCAGCAGAAAGATGCAAATCTGAGGCTTTATTTTGTATACTGAACGTCAGCAATTCATTCATATCCATTTTTATTCTCCTTTAAGCCTCTCTTGACTCTGTGTGCTATTCAATTCAAAGTACTGCCATGATTGATATTGTAGCTAATCTTCATCACATCCAACATCGGATTGAAACGACTTGTCAGCAGTGCGAGCGAAACAAAGAGAGTGTTACGCTTATTGCAGTGAGTAAATCCCATTCCGCTGATCAAATTGCCAAGCTTTATGCTGCAGGGCAGCATCACTTTGGTGAAAACTATCTCAATGAAGCACTCAGCAAAATAACCTTGCTACCAACAGACATCCTTTGGCATTTTATCGGCACTATTCAATCAAAAAAGACCCTTGAGATTGCACAAAATTTCAGCTGGGTACATACCGTTTGTCGTCTTAAAGAAGCACAACTATTATCACAACATCGCCAAGGAATGCCCCCATTAAATATTTGTTTACAAGTTAAAATGGAAGATGATCCCAAACGTAACGGCATTTATGCCAGTGAGCTTATGAATTTGCTCAAGCCTATTCAAGATTTACCCCATCTGCGATTACGCGGTTTAATGGTCTTACCCCCGCTAGTTGAGGCATTAACAGAACAACGTGCTTATTTCCAAGCATTGCATTCTTTATTGGTACACTGTAATCAACAAGGTGCTAACTTGGACACATTATCAATGGGTATGACGCACGATATCGATGCAGCCATTTTAGAAGGTGCTACCATGGTTCGTATTGGCACCGGGATCTTTGGACCACGCGAGATTTAAAACGATGACATCACAACAACGAATTGGCTTTATTGGCGCGGGCAATATGGGAAGCTGTCTCATTCATGGGTTGCTCAAACAGGGATTGCTACCGAACACATTATGGGTGAGCGATCATCATCTTGAGCATTTACAGCCCCTGGCAGCACTGGGTCTTAACACTGCAGAGGAAAATGCGACCATTGCCACCAATGTGGATATCCTCGTGTTAGCCGTTAAACCTAATTCAATGAAATCGATTATCGAAGCATTAAGTGCTCATTTACAATCTCATCGCCCTTTGATGATTAGTATTGCCGCTGGGATCACAACGCAACAAATTGCAACGTGGTTAAAACAAACACCTTGCCCGATTGTGCGCGCAATGCCAAATACGCCTGCACTATTAGGACAAGGTATCACGGGCCTCTACGCAAGCGACCTCGTTAATGCTTCTCAGCAAGCAATGGTTTCACAGCTATTTGAAGCGGTGGGACAAATTATTTGGCTGTCGGATGAATCTCTCATGGATGTTGTCACGGCCCTTTCAGGCTCAGGCCCTGCCTACTTTTTCTATTTTATAGAGTGCTTAATTGAAGCAGGGGTATCATTAGGTCTATCAGAAGAAGATGCTAGAAAACTTACTTTTCAAACAGCCCTAGGGGCTGCAATGATGGTACAAAATAGCACCGAATCTCCTTCTGTCTTACGCCAGAAAGTCACTTCCAAAGGGGGGACAACCGAGCAGGGGATCAAAGTCCTAAAAGATGGTAAAATAGCCGAGCTTTTAAAGCAGATGCTATCTGCCGCCTTTGAACGCGGCAAAACCCTCAGTAGAACATTTGATTAAGAGATACAGATTTTATGAGCCCTTTACAAAATGCCGGCAGCTTTTTAATCCAATCCTTATTTGATATT
Source organism: Candidatus Berkiella aquae (assembly GCF_001431295.2). Lineage (NCBI taxonomy): Bacteria > Pseudomonadati > Pseudomonadota > Gammaproteobacteria > Candidatus Berkiellales > Candidatus Berkiellaceae > Candidatus Berkiella > Candidatus Berkiella aquae. Next base: position 3,249,856 of record NZ_LKAJ02000001.1, read on the forward strand.
TATCTCTTTGTCTTATTACTGCGTTTTATTTTGCAATATCTACGTGTCGATTATTACAACCCATTGACACAATTCATCGTTAAAGCAACCAGCCCCATCGTGGTTCCTTTACGCCGTTTTATTCCAGGCTTGTGGGGTATCGATTTTGCAACGATTACTGCCATCATCCTGGTAACGTTGCTCAAGATTACCTTAATCACCTTAGTTAGCATGCATAAGCTTCCGGGCCCTGTTGGATTAATGGTTTGGTCTGTTGGCAACATCAGTGTATTAACCATTAATTTATTTTTCTACGCTATTTTAGCCAATGTGTTGTTAAGTTGGATCGCGCCTACTGCCTATTCCCCTGTTACCATTATTTTGCAACGGCTCATTGAACCTTTAATGCGACCAGCAAGACGATATATCCCACAAATTGGTGGTTTCGATATTTCGCCAATTCCCGTGATGATTGCGCTTGAGCTTCTGATTATTCTGTTTGCCGATCCACTCATGCAAGCAGGCATTCGACTTGCAACACGCTAATGAAGCATCACCAAACTGCGCGTTGGGATAAAAATGATCTGCTGCTTTATACTTATATTCAACCTAAAGCAGCAGCTGACAAAGCCATTGGCTTATTTCAAAACGCCATTAAAATCCAAATAACCGCTCCTGCCACTGATAATAAAGCAAATGATCATTTAACGGCATGGTTAGCAAAACATTGTAAGGTACCCACAAGCCACGTCACCATTGAGAGCGGTGCGCATAATCGATATAAATTAGTTCGGATACAAAACCCCAAACAATTCCCTGCTTGGTTGGTAGAATGGTTACCTAAGGAAACAAAATAATGTCGGTCAAAGAAACCACTTTTGAAATTAATGGCCAAATCATTGCTGCCAAAATATGGAATGAAAATCGCGGTACACCAACGTTAGCATTGCATGGTTGGTTAGATAATGCGGGCACTTTTGATAGATTAGCACCATTACTGAAAACCTCTCATATTGTTGCCATCGATTTTCCAGGACATGGTTTTTCATCTCATAAGCCTATGGCTTGTCCTATTCATTTAATTGATATGGTCATTGATAGTGTATCTGTCGCCAATCATTTAGGTTGGGATAGCTTTGCATTGCTTGGCCATTCTTTAGGCGCTTGCATAGCCAGCCTCATTGCGGGCGCTATTCCTTCCAGAATACAATATTCCTTACTCGTTGATGCATTAGGTCCTCTTTCTCGAGCGGCTCAAATCGCCCCATCTCAACTCGGTGTTTATCTTGAACAAATGGTCACTATTCCATTTAAATCTGCCCCACAATACTCATCGGTACAAGATGCATTAAATGCGCGTTTAAAAGTCAATGCGATGAAAGCGCAATCGTGTGCCCATATTGTTGAACGCGGTTTGAAACAACTTGATAACCAACAATGGACATGGCGAACCGATCCTCGGTTGTTAATGCCACTCCCTACCTCACTCACTGAAGAACAAGTGCTCGCCTTTTTGAGTAAAATCAGTTCACCACTTTGTTTAGTGCGTCCCTTTAATGGCTATCCTTTCCCAGATGATTTAATGCAAGGTCGCGTGAATGCCGTAGCACATGCGAAAATCATGACCATTCCAGGCGAGCACCATGTCCATCTTGATGACTCACAGCAAGTGGCAGAATGTTTTAATCGTTTCTTGGGGACTATTAGCTAGCTTTGTGATAGCATCTTTACGTCTTAGGGGGGCATCATGAAAATTGTTATTGCTAGCGAAAATCAAGGAAAATTGCGGGAAATTCAAGCATTCTTTCAAGGAATGCCTATCCGTGTGATTGCACAAAATGAATTCTTAGTGCCATCGGTTGAAGAAACCGGCCTTAGTTTTATCGAAAATGCTATTTTAAAAGCACGCCACGCGGCAAAACATAGCTCATTACCTGCTTTAGCCGATGATTCAGGCTTAGTGGTAGATGCACTCAATGGTGCACCTGGCATTTATTCTGCAAGGTATGCAGGCCTCGATGCGAGTATGCCACGCAATATTCAAAAGCTTCTTGAAGACACGTCTCATATTGAAGACGCCAAACGCACCGCTCATTTTTATTGCGCCATTGCTTTTGTTCGACATGAGAACGATCCTATCCCGATTATTGCCTGCGCAAAATGGGATGGCATGTTATTACGTGAGTCTCAGGGTGATAAAGGTTTTGGTTATGATCCTTTATTTTGGATCCCAACCCTAAACGCGACTGCCGCAGAACTTGATACCGAACAAAAAAATCAATTAAGCCATCGCGCACAAGCGCTACGTTTGTTTGTTGCGGCTTTCTCAGAAGCAGGTTTAGTTTAATATGCATACGCTTTGGCAATTATCTCCACTGAGTCTTTATATTCATTTTCCTTGGTGTGTTAAAAAATGCCCTTACTGTGATTTTAATAGTCATGCCTTAAAACAAGACTTACCTGAAAATGACTATGTGACGTGCTTGCTGGAAAATGCCAAAAGAACTCAAGATTTTGTTCAGGATCGTTCGATTCAAACTATTTTTATGGGCGGTGGAACACCGAGTTTATTCTCGGCAGAAGCGCTGAATAGACTACTCCAAGAACTTCGCAAGATTTTTAATTTTAGTGAAGACATTGAAATCACCTTAGAAGCCAATCCCGGCACTGTTGAACAACAACGTTTTAATGATTATCGTGCCATTGGGATTAATCGCCTCTCGCTTGGTATTCAAAGCTTTAATGAGAAACACCTAACCTTATTAGGACGTATTCACAATGGGACAGAAGCCAAAAAAGCCATTGATACTGTAAAAGAAGCAGGATTTAGTAATTTCAACTGTGATCTAATGTTTGGTTTACCTTCACAAACCATTGAAGAAGGACTTGCTGATTTAGCACAAGCGATTGCACATTCCCCCACTCATCTATCCTGGTATGAGCTTACCTTAGAGCCTAATACCTATTTTTGGCATCATCCGCCTCGTTTGCCTGATGACGACCTCATTATTTCTTTACAAGAACAAGGACAAGCTTTATTGCAAGAAGCTGGCTTCGCACAATATGAAATCTCCGCTTTCAGCCGCCAACAACCTTGTCGACATAATGTGAATTATTGGGAATTTGGTGATTATCTTGCCATCGGTGCAGGGGGTCATGGTAAAGTCACCCAGCATCAAGAAGCAAAGATCATGCGCTACCATCACTTTCGTCATCCCAAACAATATATGGACAGCGCACAAGGTTACATCCAAGCACAAACCCCAATCCCGTCTTCGCAATTAGCCTTTGAATTTATGCTAAATGCACTCAGGCTAAAAAACGGCGTGCCCACTAAGTTATTTTCCCAAAGAACTGGGCTCGATATGGATGTCATCATGCCACAATTAATAACAGCCCAAAAAAAGGGATGGTTACTGCCTTTTAATCAAACCCTTTGCACAACGTCTTTGGGTTATCGCTTTCTAAATGATGTGGTAAGCTTATTTCTACCGGAAACGATAGAAGCAAGCGATTAGAATAAGCCTATGGAAATACAAGTCTCTTATCAGCCAACTGCCAAAGAACTGATGAAGGCCAGTTCGTTATATGTTGAGAAAAAACCTTTTTTCCTCCTCATTATTAATGCTATGAACGTTTTTGCGGGCATTATTGTGATCCTCATGGGCATAAAACTCTATTATTATGGTTTAATACCCGAAGAGTGGATGGCCGGTGCTATGGGTATTGCTTGGATTTTTGGTCGACGCCCCTTAAATGAAAAATTACTGATGCACCGTCTCAAAGATAGCCAAATCTTAGACGTTCCTATCAACATTGTTTTCTCTTTAAATGGTATTGCCTGGTCTGGTAAAGGTTTGGTAACGGGTAACATGGCATGGGGCGATATTCGCTACATTCTTGAAGCCAAAAATGGCTTTTTGATCCCGAATGCAACCACTCGATTCATCTGGCTTCCCTTTCGTGGCTTTAAATCAGCAGAAGATATTCTTGCTTTACGAGAAGCTTTTGTACAAAGGAACATTATTCCTCGCAAATATTTGAAGTGGGAATGTTAAATCTGCAGCAATCCTTCACCTTATTAGAGATATGCCTGACAAGCCAGGTAAACATTTGCGCTTGTCCGGCGTAGCTTGAAAAGCGAAGCGGGAAGCATTTTCTTTAGAACATCCATTTGATCATCAACATCACGACAATTAAATATAAAAAGGACATTAGCCCACCGGCCTTGATAAAGTCCATGATCTTATATTCACCCGGTAAACTGATTAAGGCGTTTGCTTGGTGAGTGGGTACGATAAAAGAATTCGACGTTGCAATCGCAACCATTAAGGCAAAGGCACGTGGATCGTCCCCTAAAATTTGCGCCAGATGCACCGCAAGCGGAACCAAAACGATCGTTGCGCCGACATTCGATAAAATAATACTACCAATCGAAGCAATAACGCCCAAAATAAGGAGTAAAATCCATTCTGGATAACCGGCACAAGCTTTTAAAATATAAGCACCCATCCAATCTGATGTACCACTGGTTTGCACGGCAATGCCTAATGGAATGAGTCCTGCTAATAAAAAGACGGTTTTCCAGCTCACCGCTTCATAAGCATCATCAATACTAATAACACCCGAGAAGATCATACCGACTGCACCCACTAACAAACCAATGGAAACTGATAAGTCACTAAAAATAATTAAAGCAATGGATAACACAAAGAAAAATACAGCAAACCACATTTTGTCGGTATGCATTTTTTTGCGCGGATAGTCTGTGGTAACAATCACAAAATCCGGGTTTTTTTGCAGTAAACCTAATGAATTCCATTGACAAAACATACCTAAAGTATCGCCCGCACGTAACGTGAGTCCGCCGATTTCTTTTTTACCTCGGCGCACCTTATCACCACGATGGACAGCTAATACCTGAATACCATATTCACGACGCATATGCAGATCACCAAAGTTGGTTCCAAGCAATCGAGAACTGGGTGGCACAACGGCTTCACACAAGCCCGCATGGGGTGGACTAATATGTTCTGGAAATGCCGTCAAGTATGGCGACATACGCAAACCATATTTTTTGGCAAACTCTTCGACTTCTTCTTTAGGACCAAACATGGCGATGACACTGTTGGCTTTAATTTCTGTTTTGCGCAGCGGTGGCATATGTAAATTATTACCAATTTTAATGCCAATAATTGCAATAGTGGGTGGCAACAACCATTCCCATTGTCGCAAGGTATTATCAACTAAGGAACTTGATGCGGGCACACGACATTCGCAAAAATCTGCACCGATACCATAAACTCTTTTAAAATAGCCAGGTGATCCACCATTATTTAAAGTGCCCACATGCAATGGTGCTTTGGGTAACACCCATTTACCGAGTAATATGAAATAAATAATGCCCATCACTAACAACGCCAGTCCAATAGGAAACACACTAAATAGCCCAAGTGCGGGTGCTTTCACGCCGGATTTATCAGTTAAACCATTACTGTTTATTAATAAACTATTTAATAAAATGAGAGGGCCAGTACCTAGCATCGTTAAAGTGCTACCCAAAATGGCGCAAAAGCTAAGTGGTAACAATAAACGAGATTTGGCAATGCCCGTCACTTGTCGAATACGGGTGATTATGGGGAGTAACAAGGCAACGGTACTGACACTGCGTAAAAAACCCGCACAAAAACCGCTGACCCCCATTAAATACAAACGAATACGATTTTCACTAGAACCACCCAAGCGCATGATATAGTAGGCCATTTTTGCAACCACACCACTACGCTCAAGTCCTGCGCTAATAATCATCACACCAATTAAGGCAATCACTGCATCACTTGAGAAACCGGAAAAAAGGGCATCACTGGGAACAAGACGGGTTAATCCAAGAAGGACTAATACCAAAAATGCGACCACATCCACTCGTACCACTTCGGTAACAAATAAAATCATGGTAACCACGATAATGGACACCACTAAAAAAATATCTGGCGTTAAACCATGAACACCAAGCACAACTCACCCCATATTGATCCTCTATACATTAGTATAGGAGAGCACTTTGAGCTGTGCTTGGTCACTTTAAGGCGAGACTCAAGGAGTATTTAGCACTTTGACTGAAAAACAAGATCCCAGATGGCATGTCCTAATTTTTCGCCACGCCTTTCAAATTTGGTCGTTTCTCGTTCAAAGCCTGCTGGCGCATAGCCCTCTTTACCAAAGACATTACAAAAATCCGGGCTAGCCTGCATCACACTCATCATATGCTCTGCGTAGGGCTGCCAGTCGGTTGCCAACTGAAAGATCCCTTGGGATTTCAGCTTACGTGCGATCAACTGAACAAATTCGGGCTGCACAATACGGCGCTTATGATGTTTACGTTTAGGCCAAGGATCGGGGAAAAGGAGCAAGACTTTATCTAGGCTCTTATCTGGAATAGCTCGATTTAAGACCTCAATAGCATCCATGGCAAATATTTTAAGATTGGTCAATTGCATTACTTTTGCACATGACAGCAAACGACCAATACCGGGGGGATGCACTTCAATACCAATGAAATCAATATCAGGATGAGATTTTGCGAGTGAGAGTAATGTTGCACCCATGCCAAAACCAATTTCTAACACTCGCTTCGCATCTCGTTGAAAGACGGTCTGCCAGTCATAAAATTGGCTATCCGGGGGGAGCGATAAACCAAAATATGGCCAAGCGGCTTCAAGCGCTTCTTTCTGCGCAGGCGTCATGCGTCCTTGACGCACCACAAAACTGCGAACAGGTCGCTGTATTACATTCTCTATAGTCATATATCTAAATCATTTTTATCTACTGCATTAAGCACAGCGATATTATTGCACCTAACTAGTATCAAGCAAGGCATTTTGTCATAATACCCAGCTGATTCAAGCCGATTATGCGGGTGTAGTACAATGGTAGTACCTTAGCTTCCCAAGCTAATGACGTGGGTTCGATTCCCATCACCCGCTCCATTATTGAATGAGCCTGCTAGGGGTAACTGCCATGTCAATCTCCCGTTTCTTTCGTGCATTATTTTCGCTTTTCTTATTATTGCTCGGCCTTGCAATTGTTGTCCCTATTGCGGCTTATTTCTTCTTTGATCCCAACCATTTCAAAAGTGAAATTACCAGTTTTATCAGCAACAAAACCGGCTTACCGCTTGAAATTCATGGCAAAATTAAAGTGCAAGCATTTCCATGGGTTGGGTTAAATGTTCATCAAGTTGATTTAGTGCAACCCTCACAATTTGGTCAAGGCAAAATGATCGAAGTGAATGAGATGGGCCTTAAAATGTCGCTTGAGGATCTGCTGCATAAAAAATTTAATATCGAAAGTCTTGTGGTTGATGGCTTAACCATTTATGCCATTAAAAATAAAGATGGTAGTACCAATTGGGAATATTATTCTAAACAAGTCAAAAGCAAACAAGATAAACCCGCTGAATCTCATAACACTACCGCTGTTAAAACAAAAGCGGATACCCAAACAAAGCAGTTACACTTTGCCTTATTACAATTTACTTTAAAAAACGCGAAAATTTCTTATGAAGACCGCCAAGCAGGACAAACTTTACTCCTAGAAAAATTTGATCTTCAAGGGAAGCAGGGTGCATCTCCTTCTCAGTTTCCAATAGAAGGTGCCATTCATTTACAAGTAAAAGATAAAGATCCGTTGCTCTCTTTTAAAAGCCAAGGGAAATTCGAAGGGCTGGTTCAACAAGCAACCCAAGGGTTATTAGCTGATCTAAAAGTCGATTTTTCTCTAGATATGCCAAACAACCCGGAGAAATTTCGTCAAACAACGGTATCCAGTAAAATTAAAGCTGATTTTTCAAAAAGCATTACTTTTAACGATGTTTTGATTAAATCAGGTCCAATCGATTTGAACGGACGTTTCACTGTTCCCATGGATAAACAACAGGCGATTACATTTAAACTCAACATTAATCAAGTTGATCTGCAAGCATTACAAGGATTTGCAGCAACCTCACCAGCTCAAGCAACCACGAATACAGCACCAACGATTGTTCCTGTCAAAGAAGTTAAAACGACAAAACAACAATCCTCGCAGCCTTTGGTTGGAGAAGTTGCTATCGGCAAAGTATTAGCACAGGGTATCGTTTTAGAAAACGTCAATACTAAAATTAAGAAAGATGCTTCTATGCTTCATTTGCGTGATTTAACAGCCAATCTTTATCAAGGAAAACTGCAAACGAATGTAACGAAAAATTTACAAAATCCACAAGCACCCGTTGCTTTGCAAGGTAAATTGTCCCACATTCAACTGGCACCCTTATTAAAAGATCTGAAACAACAAACTCGTATTAGTGGTGTTTCTAATGTGGATTTTAATGTGACACATCATGAAAATGCGGGCTTAAATGGTACGCTCAAATTACAAATGAATGATGGAGTGATTGAAGGGATTGACGTAAAGTATTACTTAAATCTTGCGCAATCTTTATTAAAAAAGGTTGATAATAAAGAAACCGATAATAAACGTACCCCATTTGGTTCATTACAAGCCACCTTATTGTTCAATAATAATGTGATGGATAATAACGACCTTATCGTTACATCAAATGATTTTACGGCAAAAGGCGAAGGCAGTATTAACTTAAACAGCCAAACGATTGCTTATAAAATTCAAGCGTTAAAAACTTATCAAGATGGCAAAGAACATAAAAATGCTTACCCCCTAGCCATCCGAATCAAAGGTTCATTAAGCAGCCCCAAAGTCGAACCCGATTATGATGTTTATTTAAAAAAACTTATGCAACAAGAAATGAAAGGAGAGCTTAACAAGCAAATAGGCAAATTGTTAGGAGCTCCCAAAGAAGGTGAGGCAGCAGGCTCCCAAGAATCATCGCAAAATCTTGAAGATGCAGCCAAAAAGAAACTGGAAGATAAAATTGAGAAAGGGCTAAAAAAGCTCTTCAGATAATGTGAGTGCAGTATGACAATTTCTGCGATTAGGCGCGATTGGTTTTCTAAAGCGCTTTTAAAATGGTATGCCCAACATGGTCGTCATGACTTACCTTGGAAAAAACCACTTAGCGTTTATCGTGTGTGGGTATCAGAGATCATGTTGCAACAAACTCAGGTTTCAACAGTCATACCTTATTTTGCACGCTTTATGGCAAGCTTTCCTTCCTTAGAGTCACTTGCTAATGCGCCACTAGATTCTGTGTTACAGCACTGGGCAGGCTTAGGGTACTATGCTAGGGCACGGAATTTACATAAAGCAGCGAAATGTTTGGTCAATGATTTTGCCGGTATTTTTCCCAAAGATGTCACAACGCTATCAAGCCTTCCAGGCATTGGATTATCAACCGCGGGCGCTATTATAGCGCAAGCCTATAATCTTAGAGCCCCAATCCTTGATGGCAATGTTAAACGTGTGCTGTGTCGCTTTCACGGTATTAAAAGCTGGCCAGGTGAAAAGAAAGTTCATGATAAATTATGGGAACTTGCTGAATATCACACTCCCAAACAACAAGCTGCTGACTATACCCAAGCAACGATGGATTTAGGCGCGACTTGTTGCACCCGTACTAAACCTAGTTGTGAACTTTGCCCATTACAAAAACATTGTGCTGCCTTCTCGCAACAAAGCCAAGCACAATGCCCAGGGAAAAAGCCTCGGAAAAAGTTACCCACCAAGCAGCTTTATATGTTATGCGCTCAAAATCAGCACGGTGAGCTTTTATTACAGCAACGTCCTTTAAAAGGGATCTGGGCTGGTTTATGGAGCTTGCCCGAATTTACAGACGAAAGTGCCATAGTGCCTTGGTTAAATGAATTTTTAGGAACATCTGGTGCAAAACTAACTGCTTTATCCCCCATTTTACATACTTTTACCCACTATCATTTAACGATTTTACCTCGTTTAATTACCATTAGAAAAAAAGCCATTAAAAGCCAGTCCAATTTAAGTTGGCTTAACAACGATGCTTTAGCCCAACGTGGTTTACCCGCCCCCATTCAAAAATTAATAGCGACCATAAGGTAAGAAAATCATGTCAAGAACCGTATTTTGTGCAAAATTACACAAAGAATTACCAGGTTTAGAGCGCATTCCCTATCCTGGCTCATTAGGTAAACGGATTTTTGAAGAAGTTTCGCAAGAAGCTTGGCAAGCTTGGCTTAAACATCAAACCTTATTAATTAATGAGAACCGACTGAATGTGTTAGATCCTAAGGCACGCACTTTTATTGAGGGTGAAATGCAAAAGTATTTCTTTGAAGCAGAAGGAAGCGCAACCCCTGCAGGGTTTAAACCTCCCTCTGAATAAAGATTAAGCATGATTAGGCGTAGTGATGATAGGCAGCTAAAGTACCTACGCCAGCAACAAAAGCACCAATGCTTGCACCAACAATAGCCCCACCAAAAAGTCCTATTCCTATAACGATAGCATTTCCTAGCATCATGTAATCTCCGCCAGTCGCAATGGAGGTAACCCAGATGGTTCCTATCACGCCTCCTAATCCAGCACCAGCGAAAATGCTATTTAAAAAATTCATATCTGAATCCGCGAAACTGCCACTGATTGCATGGATTTCAACAGGTGTTAAATCTCTCATATCAAAACCTAAATTGAACAATCATTAAGCAAAGCGGTGATACGCGACCAAGGTAAGACCGACAGCCACACCAAGGCCTGCGCCAACCATTGCGCCACTAATTAACCCCATTCCGGTACCAATAGCATTTCCAATGAAGGCATAATCGCCAACCGCATTCCCCGTCATTAAAATGCCACCGACGATAGCACCAAGACCACTCCCACCGATAACGCTGAGTAACCCAATTTCGAGATCGGTTGCTCCGCCATGAATCGTATTCATTTCAATTTGTGTTAATTCTCTCATGTCACTACCTCTTAAACGTGAACAATCACTCACATATGCATCCATTGTGAACAAACATTCACTTCCTGTCAACCCGCAGGACACCCAAATTTATATTCATCAAGCAATTTATGAAGTTAGTTAGGTGAAAAATTAATAACGAAAGACAAGCCACTCTAATATTTTTCCAGCAAAAAATGTTATTCAACTAATTTTATGGAGAAAACACTTTTTAAATTTAGATGTCCTGAATTTTCTGAATTTTTTGGAAAGGGGAATTTTAAAAGCTTGGATGTCCTATGTCTGTTTTTGGGTGTCCTAAAGGATAATTGCGATATACCCTTGACACCTCGGGGGTACTTCACGTTTAATGAGCCCTCGCCGAGGCCAGATAGCTCAGTCGGTAGAGCAAAGGATTGAAAATCCTTGTGTCGCTGGTTCGATTCCAGCTCTGGCCACCACGGAAATTTATTTATCTTTTTGACTATCCTTCGTTTGCTCTTCAGCTGTTCCCTTCACTTTCAAGCTCGCAATATAACGCATCATCACACCCGCGTTTTCCGGGCCTTGCATACCAATCCTCGCGTAAAAGTCGATAATAAGGGGCGCAATAATATTGGCCGGGATAGCACTTTGCCCTCTCGCAAACATTTGCTTAACTAAATCTTCACCGTATTTTTCTGACATCTCTTTTAAGATGCCTTGTAGTAATAGCGCGGCTTGCGTTTGCGATGGCGGCGCTACTGGCGAATCGATAGAAGCTTCAATAACTTTAGTCTTCACTTGCAGCAAATGATTCAACAAGGTTTGGAAATTATTATCACTCCAAATAGCACCAAAATTGCCCGTGGTAGCTTGCCCATATTCCATAGCCAAGACGGCTTGTGGATCTTGGTTATACAAATAACGATAAAGCTCTAAAACCGCGCCAAGATAACGCATCACCGCTTCATTGGGCGCCGTCTGCAAATGTTCATAAAACACTTTGCCTAATAGCTGGCTAGAATACCCTGACAATATGGCTTGTGGTTGTTTATCAACCAATCCTTGTTTCACTTGTTTAACAAAGAGTGCAAACTCGTTGGGGTGATGCTTGGCAATCAGCTTGAAAAGGGGATGCTTAACAATCTCATGCTCAAATTGCCATCCTAATACATGAGGATAAAAATATCGTTTAGAAAGCTCAGCAGTGCCAAGGGCTGCAACAATTGCCACTAATGCCAGGGATATTTTGAGCCATTTCTTGGTTGTAAAAAAAGCAGGGATGATAAGCAACGCACCAATCAATATCCCAATGAGCGGGTTAATCCATTCCATAGCATTAAAGCATCCTTCATTTAAGTTACTAATAATATAGCTCACACTCTAAAATGCGAAGCATAGAATATCTAAAAAACGGGGATAAATAGGCAATTTAGGAAGAAGAGGCGGAAGTTCTTCCAACATCACCAATACAAGTTTATTGGATGACAAAGTGGTGAATTTGCCTTCTCTTAAGAAGAAGAGATAGAATAATTACCGATTTATTCCACATTTAAGAACATATGCAGCTAGAAGATATACACCCTTTAGATATTTTATCCTCCATCCCCGAAGAGCTATCTGCTAACTTAGCCCAATTGGGAAGCTGTGAAGTCAATGCCGTATTAATCGGTAATGAGATCAATTTAAAAGCCTTAACCAATAAAGGCGCATCTTCTCGCAAAGAATCATCGGTATTAATTCGTTTAGCAGAACAAAGTGCAGCACTGATTTACTCTTTTGGTGCGATTGTCTTCTTTAATGCAACCACCTCAGCAACGGTAGAACTCATTAGCCGCTGCCAACGTTTTGCAAGCCATTTAATCTCTACCCCAGAAACAGAACAATTTTCGGTTATTATTCAACCCGATCAACCAGAAGGCATTGTTCGAAACAAAGTATCGATTAAACGTATCAGCAAAGCACATTTGGAAATTATTGCCGATGCTTTAGCAAAGAGCGTTGTCATTGAATATCACGAGAATCGCATTGGTTCCATTTTTGACAAAATTGAGCCCATTGCTAAAAGTTTAAAAGAACGGGGCAAACTCGGTTATCGTTCAAATGATTTGCTCAAACATATTGGCGCCAGTCTTGTGATGGCACAAGAAATGGTTGGTAAAATTGAAGTCACCGAAAAACCGCTCATTCTCTGGGAACACGGTGAATTAGAGCCATTACATGCACAATTGGTTGAAGATTTAGAAATCATTGAACGTCAAAGTACTTTAGAACGCAAATTAGAACTGATTTCTCGCACAGCACAAACCTCATTAGAAGTCTTGCAGCAACATCAAAGTCATCGCCTAGAATGGTACATTATTATTCTGATTGGGATTGAGATTTTGCTACATCTTTATCAAATGTTCTTAAGCCCTGTCGTTTAACCGGGCTTTTGCTTCTGTTTTAAAAATAATATTTTTGCGTTCAGCCAAGGCGCGGGTTGTTTGAGCAGCGCAAAACAACCTGCAACGCAGGATCAACGCAAAATGATATTTTTAATCGGTAGAAACGGGCTGCTTCGCTAACGACATTTTGCTTCCTTGAACATAATATACCAGCGAGAAAGTCACCAAATTCAAAGCAATGCCGATAATCGCACCATTGAGCGTTGTCTCTCCCATTACCAATAACCACCAACAGGTTGCTCCAATACCTGTGGCACAGCCCCACCAAAATGCCGTACTTGATGCACGAAATCCAAAAATACCCGCAACCAAAGGCACGAGAATAAAAGGTGTCCAGAAATTATAGGCGACTAATAAAATATCTAAGGCACTTTTGGTTGAGAGTGCAAAAATCGCCCCTAATGCGCCCACAATTAATGTCACTATCCTTGACCAAAATAATTCTACTTTGGGCGCTAAACCATCACGGCTCATCGGTTTTAAAACATCATGGGTGATTGAAATCGCAGCAGCATTCAAGAAAGAATCGGCTGATGACATCACAACCGCCATCATACCAGCGATGGCTAAGCCTTTAAGGCCTATTGGCATCACTTGGTTAATGACATAAGGCAATGCCAAATTAGGATCTAATTGCGGGCTTAGCGTTAATGCGGTAAGGCCAACAACACCGATGAGCAAGAAGAAAGGAATTGATAACAAACCACTCCATAAAGTGCCCTTCGCTGTTTCTTTAAAGTTTCTACCAATTAACAAGCGCTGTACATAAGGGGGTACCAAGGTCTCACCAAAAAAGAAATTTAAAAATAAACCAATGACCGTTAATAGAGGTAGCGACCCCAAAAGGGAGAAGTGATCGGCAGGAACCGTATTGATAATATGCGAAAAACCTCCAGCCTGCTTTACGCCAAATAATAATACTAAGGGTAAGGCAACAATTAAGACACAAAAATGAATCACATCATTTGCAACAACGGATTTCATGCCACCTAATGCCGCATAGATCACCACAATCACCGTACCCAGCACGATACCAAATGAGGCATCGGCACCAGTTAAGACATTCAGAATATAGCCAAAAGCTGCAAATTGCGCACCGGCAATTCCCGCACAAACAATGCCTGAAGCGACCCCGGTTAAAATCTTCGCTTTACGGCCATAGAGCTGCCCCATGATGTCCCCAACAGAGATAGCATCTTTAAATGGCGTCATTCGTGGCGCAATAAAGGTGGCGACTAAAATTTCTTTGGCACTAAAACCCCATAGAGCAACAACATAAACAAGCCCCATCGTAAAAACTTTTTCTGCTAATCCTGTGGTGAACCCGCCTCCAATAAAAGAGGATGACAAGGTTGCAAAAATAACTGCAGCCCCATAACTTCGGTTACCTGTCGAAAAGTCATCTAAACTTTTGACCGACTTACTGACCCAAATTCCAACACCTAAAATCAATGCAAAGTAAGCACACATGATAGCTAAATCAATAGTCATTGCAGGGCTCCATGATTCATCTGGGTTCTAGTTGAGAATATACACTGGTAGCTGCTGTGACAAACTTTTCACTAACAATCAAGTCTTTACTTTTGCAAAATTTTTGGATCACAAAAAAAGTTGTACACAGGTTTTTTAGTTAAAAATCCAAATTTTGGAAGCAATTTTTTTTTGTCACTGCCACCCTCTTGACTTCTGTATGTTATTGAATTTTAAGTAATTAATTTTGATATTACCTGCTTGACCAACTTGAGAAAAAATCGTAGCCGTATATTACATTTCTAATGCAACAATTCATCCACACAGTTATCCACAGGTTTAACCAGAGATTAATTTAGTCAGTGCTACCTAAAAGATGAGGGGAAAAAGCGTTTCCAATCTGAATCTTTATCGCCAACCGCAATAAAATGTGGCTGCTCTAAGGTCCCAGCTCGGTTATACGTCAATGGTAACCCTTCGAATGAAAAGACTTCTCCACCAGCTTCTTCTAAAATGCATTGCCCTGCAGCATTATCCCATTCTGAAGTCGGGCTAAGGCGTAACAAGAGATCTGCCTGGCCGCTGGCAATAGTGCAAAACTTGAGAGCACTACCTTGAGAGATAAGTTCAGTAGGGCCAAGACGTACAAGCCAAGGCTGCAAATAGTCAAGACCATGATGTCGACTAACCAATACCCGTAATGGTTGCGCGGGCGGGATCTTGGAAACAATACGCTTTTGCTGTCCTTGTTGATCACAAGCATAAGCCCCACCCCCACGCCAAGCTAAGTAACCAGCTCTTTGTGCTGGTACATAAACAACACCTAGTACAGGTTGATGATTCACAATCAGTGCAATATTAACGGTAAATTCGTCATTACGTGCGAGAAATTCTTTAGTGCCATCTAATGGATCAACACACCAATAGCGAGACCATTGTTGGCGCTCCAAAAAAGGGATTTGCCGACCTTCCTCTGATAATAAGGGAGCAGCCCCTTGATGATCTAAGACATACTCTGCTAACCCATTGGCAATAATCTCATGTGCTGCTTGATCTGCTACCGTAATCGGCGATTGATCGGCTTTATAGTCTGCGGTAATTGATTCGCTATCTTGGTAATAAGTCAGAATCTTTTCACCAGCTTGCTTTGCAAGCTGATAGGCATAATCAGTCCATGTGGCTAACTCGGTCATTTTCAAACAGTCCTATTTCCAAGCTTTTAGAAAAAATTCTCGCATTTTCTCTAGTACTGTAATCCGATTCTCTGCTTTGCGAAACCCGTGCTGTTCACCTTTAAAAATATAAAGCTCTGTCATAATTCCTTTTTCCTGCAAAGCAAAATACATTTTCTCTGCTTGATCAACAGGCACCACCTTATCTTCATCTCCTTGGAAAAAAATCACTGGCGAAGAGAGTTTATCAACATGATATAAAGGTGAACGCTCTAAATAAGTTTCTCTCATTTGTGGATAAGGTCCAATCAAGCGATCAAGATATCTGGCTTCAAATTTATGGGTATCTTTTGCCAAAGCTTCGCAATCACTCACACCATAAAGACTGGCACCCGCCTGAAATGATTTGGTAAAAGCTAAAGCAGCAAGCGTGGTATAACCACCTGCACTCCCTCCAGTAATGGCCAATTGATTTGCATTCACCAATCCTTGTGAGACTAAATAATGTGCAGCCTTTTCACAATCTTGCACATCATAAATTCCCCAATTTTGCTCCAGGCTTTTGCGGTAAGTACGACCATAGCCTGTACTACCTGCATAATTCACATCAACAACCGCAAATCCACGGCTTGTCCAATATTGAATATCTAAATTAAAATCTGCACCACAATTAGCGGTAGGACCACCATGACTTTTGACAATCAATGGAGGTAATGCTTCTTTTGCGGCAAAATTTTGATTATGCGGCGCATAAAAATAGGCATGCGATACACGATTATTCGTGCTTTCATAAGTAATATGTAATGGCGCACTCAGATAACCTTCATCGATAACAAAGGGTGAGTTCTCGCGCAATATTCTGGGGGTCTTTAAATCGAGCAATGCGACCATCGCCGTTGGTTTTTGTGGATGCCCACCAATAAAAGCAACGGTTTCATTTTGGATACGTAATTGTGAGAAATTGTTAAAGGGCAAATCTAATGCCACAGGCTTATTATTTTTGACAAAGAAAAGACGACCTTTCCCTTGATCAGCATAAGTGCATAACAAGCCATCCCGATAGAATCCCCAGGTTGAAGCACCAAAATTCCACAAAGGTCGCCCTATCTCACTATCTACCTGAAATAAAAGTTCTAATTGTTTATCTTTGACTTGATATAAATTCCACCAATTATTTTTATCACTGACCACCACTAATTCATTATGAGGGCCCCATTGTGGTTGAAAAAAAGCTTGTTCGGGTTCTTTTTCATCAATTCTTTGCTGATTTTGTAAGCCTTGTTGCGTAAAATCAGCGATCCAAAGCTCTGTGTTATCCCATGGCATATTGGGATGATTCCAGCAGATCCATGCGATTTGTTTAAAATCTTTACTTAAGGCTGGCGAGGAATAAAAATCATAACCTTTTGCTAAAGGTTGAATGTGACCCGTTTCAGGATCAATCAACGCTAAGAAATTTTCAGGCTCATGGGTCTGCGCTAGGTGTGACTCTGCGATAGCAACAATACCGAATGGGGTTACTTTCAGATCAGCAAAACGAATTCCCGTTTGCGTTATCGGTTGTGGCTTTGTCCCAGGTGCCATGCGATATAAACGTTGATCGGCAAAATGAATGAAGTAAATAATCCCTTTATCAACCGTAAAGGCAGCGCCTCCATATTCGTGTACTCGTGTTCTAGCATTAAATTCTTTCGGTAGAATATCTTGGGCAATCGAAGAGGATTGCTTCACAATGACACAACGCCCACCTTCATTCGGACGCATTTCTGACCAATAAATATCGTTACCATCGATAACCACATCTTGGAAAGCAACAATCGCACTAGAAGCCATCTGTGCACTAATGGGCGAATCCCATGTTCCATAAGGGGCAAAAATCATCGACGCTCTCCTTGAGCTAATTAAAATCACATGTTCTCAAGAAATTAACATAGGAGGATGCTTTGGGGAAGAAAGAGCCCCTGCTAAGAGAGGCTCCCTGTCTGGATGTTAGTGATGACGTTTACTGGTGGGTTTTGCCGCGCGCTTTGCTGAATCAGCCACTTGATGCGGTTGCACTTTGGTCGAAGCCTTACCACGTGCATGTTGGGTCGTAATCGGTGCACCACCTTTAGTCGGTTTGCTAGCAACTCGTCCTTTTGATAATTGTGCAATCGCTTTTTCTAAACGTGTGATTTTCTCTTTTAGTTTATGAGAATGCTCATGTGCATGAGCAGATTTCACCACACCGCTACCATCAGGACCAATGACTTCATAACGATCCTTTTTCGCAATTTCTTTGTATAAATCACGATTAATTTCTCTGTCTCGCGCGTACAATCTATCCAAATCCGCTTGGTTAGAGGCTTGCTCATACCCAGGGATCGCTTGACGCATTGGGGTTTTTAAATTGGTGCTGCGAGGATTGGGATCAAACAATTCATTAATGAAAAATCCTAATTCTCGAACAATTGCGTCGATAGCACTCAGAATTCTCCAGCCTGTTTTATCATCGCCTGCGTATTCTTGCTTATCTATCCAATTGGTAAACCAACGCACCCAAGAAGCAAAGGGGCCATTATATTCAGAGCGCTTTTTACTCGCTTGATCTTCAGCAAGACGGCGATAGGTGGGCTTTTCAAACAATACGGGGCAGACTTTAAAGTCAATGGCATCAATCAAGTCCATGCCGCGTCCCATATCCACAACCGTTAAAGCCGCATCGTATTCATAAGAACGTTTGATAGCGCGTTGCAGGAGTAAGAAAAACTGTAATGGCCAAATTAAAAAGCCGATAACACGATAAAATAAATTACCACTACGCGCATTTTCTAAGGTATTAACCAAATCAAGGCCCATACCCACCAGGGTACCGCCTAAACTACGTCGATGGTAAATTTTGACTAATTGCATTGCCACTAACGCCGCCATGTGACGTTGATTCAAATTAGTATCATGTGAATTTAACGCACCAGAGGAGAATAAAATCGCGGCTTTACCTGGATTACGCCCTTCAACAGTCACCATCTTAAAGTGATGATCGGTGAAAGTAAGCAAACGTGGCATCGGAATATCTTGATGCTTATCGCCATAAACCTTTTTAAAATGTGCGTTCACTTCACAACGTACTTGATTGACTAGTTTGCGCAGATCGGTTGGATTATGTTCATCAAATTTGAAATTTTCACGGACTTCTCGCGTTGAGAACATAAACGTGTTTATTTCACGGCTGAACCAAAAATTGAGCGCAGTCATCCCAACAACCGCTGCCACCGTTTTAGCAAAAAGCGGTAAAAAGGCAGCAGTGAAAGCTAAACCAAAAGACCATACCCACAAGCCACCGGCAATCGCAGCCGAAGCGACAAGCAATGCAAGCATCGTACTGAAATTGGGCAGCAAACCATAAAGCCTGGGATGCTTACTCGTTGTAGCCTGGGCCATCCAGCTAAAATTAAACATAAGTTCACCTTTTTAGTTAAACGTTAAATAAAACATTGACATCAGGATTGATAATGTTTACCCAATGCAAAAAACGTCTCAGGTGCTCTTCCATGTTGCTTAGCATGGCTTGCAATTTTTTCTTGCAACCCAGCTTGTTCCAAAAATTGAAATAATGTGTGGATCTGCTCTTTAACTGCAGGTTTGGGGTGCTCACGCTCTTGTAACCACAGTCCCCATGTTATTTCTTTTCCATCTTGCTGAATTTGTGCACCACGATTCGTCATTTCGAAAACACCATTTTTTTGCGGTACCAAATAGGTAGCCCCCGTTAAGGCTTGCGGGAATTGCGCAACAGGAAAATCAATGATTTGTGAGGCATAACGTTTTTTAAGCTTATCAAAAATACGTTTTTGTTCTTTGGTTCGACCACCATCATTCGAAGGCGTGTCTTGATATACCACTAACAAGATACCCCCTTTGGCAAGATAATCGCGCACCGTTTTTGCACGCAATAATGCAGTATTCAGCCGTGTTTTATCTTTATCGTTAGCAACATCATCAGAAACAAGTTGATTATTTAAACGTCCCTCTGTCACTAAAGGCGTTGCAATTTGTGGTGCATGGATAACCCATAACGGCATTACCGCTTTGGGATCGGCAGTCGTCATGCCTTCAACAATATGGCTTTCAATATGGTATTGAATCGGTGCAAACAAAGTGCGGACTTCTTTATCGGTTTTTCCAACACGAGTTGCGTAGCCATTCACGATGACTTCTTGCCAAACTGATTGCGCTGCTTGATTCAATGCGACATCAGTAATGCCTGTTTTCTCATCGTTGAGATCATTTGCAATCGCAGGCTGTAAGCGATAATAAAGCGCAGCCTTAGCACAACCACAACCTTGGCTATACGCGCTCGTAAACCAGCCCATCAAGAAAAGACTTAACAAAATAGTTAAAAAATCGCGGGTTTTTGGACAATTTCGATATAAGTTATTCATATAAGATATCTATTGTTACCAAAAGTGGCCCATTTTAAGCCAAAAAAAATGATTTGTCCCACTTATTTTTAGTTTGCGGCTTCTTGCAACAAAACATCATAAAGTAAGGGAAGATTATGGGCATATGCTGCATTTTGTTGCCATGGAATGGTGATGACAGGAATATCCACAACATACTCTTTTAGATAATCGCTCGTTGCTTGCAAAGAAACACGACTTTGAAATGAAGCATTAACGACAACGGCAATCACTTCTATTTTTTGCATCCATAAAACCTGCAAAGCGGTGAGTGTATGGCTTAAAGCCCCGAGATAAGAACCGGTGACGAGAATACAACGGCTATTTAAAGCTTTAATCCACTCTAAATTAGTAAAACGTCCATTGATAGGTGACATTAAGCCTCCTACCCCTTCAATCAGATGGATTTTACCTTGCGCTTTAGCAAGTTCGCTTCGATGTTGGCAAAATGCAATCAGCTCATCAATATCAATGGGACTGCCTTCGGCCTTTGCTGCCATATCTGGTGTCAAAGGTAATGTAAAACGCCACGGTGAGATTGCTTGTATATGCGCGTCATCTAACGGCAAAGCAGCCGCTTTTAATAAAATAGCTGTGTCTGTTTCTGGTATTGCTTCTGCTGTTTGTGGCCAACCTGAAATAACTGGCTTACTTACCCAAAAAGGCTGCCTTCGATGCTGACCATATTGTAAAAGCTGCGCGGTGATAAAGGTCTTACCAATTTCTGTACCAGTTGCAGCGATAAAGATGCCTGCCATATACTTCTTGCGCTTTTCTTTGGATGGATAAAAATATGACAAATGCTACCGTATGGCTCCCTTATGCGCAAATGCAAACCACATTGCCCCCTTTTGAAGTGGTAGCAAGTCATGGATCACGACTGGTCCTTGCTGATGGCAAAGAATTAATCGATGGCGTTGCTTCCTGGTGGACAGCCTGTCATGGTTACAACCATCCACACATTATCAACGCCATTCAAAAACAAGCCGCTATTATGCCGCATGTGATGATGGGAGGATTAATTCATCCACAAGCGACACGCTTAGCAAAGCGTTTAGCAGCAATATTACCTGGTACATTGGATGCCGTTTTCTTTAGTGAATCAGGCTCAGTTGCCGTAGAAATTGCTATGAAAATGGCACTGCAATTTTGGATGAATCAACATCAAGAGCAAAAACATCGTTTTATCTATTTTGAACATGGTTATCATGGTGATACTTTCTTCACGATGTCAGTGTGTGATCCCAATGAAGGGATGCATCGGTTATTTCATCGTGTTCTACCAACCCAACACTTTCAACCCTTACCGACCACCGACGCCTTATTAGACAACTTTGCAAATTGGCTGAAAAAACATGCCCATGAATGTGCTGCTTTATTAATCGAACCGCTCGTGCAAGGTGCTGGTGGCATGAAAATGCATCACCCGGAAACCTTGCATGCGATTGCAACGCTTTGTAAACAACATGATGTGCTGGTGATTGCCGATGAAATTTTCACAGGATTTGGTCGCACCGGTTCCTTATTTGCGATTGATCAAGCGAATATCGTTCCTGATATTATTTGTTTATCAAAAGCGCTGACTGGTGGCACATTGCCACTTGCTGTGACGGTGGCAAGTCAACACATTTTTGATGGCTTTTTATCAGATGACTCTCATAAAGCCTTAATGCATGGCACGACTTTTATGGGCAATGCCTTAGGGTGTGCCGCCGCGAATGCCTCCTTAGATTTGTTTGAAAGCGAACCACGATTAGCCCAAGTGGCAACGATTAATGCCGCTCTCTCACAGGCATTTGCCCCCTTGGCCGACATACCAGGCGTCAAAGATGTACGAACATTGGGTGCCATTGGTGTTATTCAATTAGAGCGCGCATTAACATCAACCGAAATGTCTTGGTTCAAGCAACAATGCGTCAATGAGGGTATTTGGTGTCGTCCCATACAAGATGTGGTTTATACCACGCCATCCTTAACCATTGACCCCGCCGATTTATCAAGCCTCACAGCGGTCATTGCCAAGCAGGTACGCGCATGGTCTACCCTTTTTTACCATGCGTAGTATACTCTTGCGTTCGAAATGAGCCGTTATCAGGAATTATATAGAATGCAAGATATTGCAAAACGCATTGCAGTGGAATTAGCAGTTGCCCCAGAACAAACAAAGGCAGCAATCCAACTCTTAGATGAAGGCGCGACCGTCCCGTTTATCGCAAGATATCGAAAGGAAGTGACCCAAGGTTTGGATGATACTCAATTACGTAACTTGCAAGAACGCTTGCTCTATTTACGAGAATTAGAAGAACGGCGTGAAACCATTTTAAAAAGTATTACCGAACAGAATAAACTGACTCCCGAACTACAAGCACAAATTCTAGAAGCCGACAGTAAAGTTCGTCTAGAAGATCTTTATCGTCCTTATAAACCCAAGCGCCGAACCAAAGGTCAAATTGCGATTGAAGCCGGTCTTGAAGGACTTGCTGATGGGCTGTTTAACGATCCTAGCTTATCGCCCGAACAAACCGCATTAAGCTATGTTGACGCGGAAAAAGGGGTAAAAGATACCAAAGAAGCTTTAGAAGGCGCTCGGTATATTCTCATGGAACGTTTTGCTGATGATGCAGACTTACTCGGCAAATGTCGGGCTTATATTGAAGAACATGCGTTACTGCAAAGTAAAGTGATTGAAGGCAAAGAAACGCAAGCACAAAAATTCCTGGATTATTTCGCTCACAGCGAAGTGTGGAAAAAAGTACCCTCACATCGTGCTCTAGCAATGTTTCGTGGAAAACGAGAAGGCTTTCTTCAACTTGCATTGATACTACCCGAAGAAATCGAAAATCCACAAGCTATCTGTGCACCCCAACAAATGGTTGCGAATCAATTCCAAATCGCTGCGAAAGGTCGTGCTGCAGATGCTTGGTTACAAGAAGTGGTTAGATTCACCTGGCGTGTCAAAATTCAAACACATTTAGAAACAGAATTATTAACTGCATTACGAGAGAAAGCAGAAGAAGAAGCTATCGGTGTTTTTAAACACAACTTACACGATCTGCTCATGGCTCCTCCTGCGGGCGCACAAGCAACGTTAGGTTTAGATCCAGGCATTCGTACTGGCGTTAAAGTTGCGGTTGTTGATGCCAATGGTAAGTTATTAGCAACCGAAACCATTTATCCTCATGTTCCTCGCCAAGAGTGGAAACAATCTTTGGCGGTCTTACATAAATTGATTTCAGAACACCAAATCAAATTGGTTAGTATTGGTAATGGAACCGCATCAAGAGAAACAGAAAAACTGGTTGAAGATTATTGCAAATTATTCCCTGATCAAAAAATAACCAAGGTGGTTACTTCTGAAGCGGGCGCTTCTGTTTACTCAGCTTCTGAATTAGCGGCTAAAGAATTTCCGGATTTAGACGTTTCGTTACGTGGTGCTGTGTCAATTGCAAGACGTATCCAAGATCCTTTAGCTGAGCTAGTTAAAATTGAACCTAAAGCGATTGGCGTTGGACAATACCAACATGATGTCAATCAAACCAAATTAGCACGAACACTGGATACCGTGGTTGAAGATGCGGTGAATGCTGTCGGCGTTGATTTAAATACCGCCTCATTACCCTTGTTGACACACGTTGCTGGGCTCAATCAGCAAATTGCTAGCAACATTATTCAATTTCGTGATCAAAAAGGCTCGTTTAAAAATCGAAGCCAATTAAAAGAAGTCCCTCGCCTTGGCGATAAAGCTTTCGAGCAAGCAGCAGGCTTCCTACGCATTATGGATGGTGATAACCCATTGGATGCATCAGCCGTACATCCTGAATCTTATCCCATCGTTCAGAGCATTCTGAATAAATCAGGACGTGAGTTAAAAGATATTATTGGCAACGCTAGTTTCTTACACTCTGTGAATCCTAAGGAATTTGTTAACGATCAAATCGGCCTGCCAACGATTGTCGATATTCTCAAAGAATTAGAAAAGCCAGGACGTGATCCCAGAGCAAGCTTTCGCACCGCACAGTTCCAAGAAGGCGTTGAAACCTTAGATGATTTAAAACCAGGGATGATTTTAGAAGGCATTATTACCAACGTTGCCAATTTTGGTGCATTTGTTGATATCGGTGTCCATCAAGATGGTTTAGTGCACATTTCAGCGTTATCAAATGAATTTATCAAAGATCCGCGCGATGTGGTTAAAGCAGGTCAAATTGTTAAAGTCAAAGTACTTGAAGTTGATAAACCACGCCAACGTATTAGTTTAACAATGCGCATGGAAGATAAACCCAGTAGCACTCAAGCAAAACCTGCTCATAACACGAAAGTTAAAACCCAGCACAAATCCAAGCCGGTTGAACAAACAGGTTCTTTAGGACTTGCGCTACAAGCGGCATTTAACAAACCCAACAAAGTCAAATAACCCTAACAAAAAAATGGATAAGTTTTGGGAGATGGTGAGCAAGCGAATAGAAGATTTAGCAATTGTAAAGAAGCGGCTCGCTCGCCAATGGGATACCGTGCAACATATTCTCATGCACGATATCCCTCAAGATTTGCAGAAATTTTTTGAAATACAGGGAAAAATTCAACAAGAACGTTTAGATCAGATGATTGAGTTTGCTTATCATAATTTGCAAACTGAATGGCTTTTTGTTCAACGAAATATCTCAACCTTTTTACAGTTTGCAACTAATTTCCTTCACAATCGCTGGAAACAATTGCAACCTAAACTCGATAATTTAGTCCAAACATCCTTTGCTATTTCAACCGCAACTTCGACCTTGCAATTATCCGTGCAAATCACACCCATTGTGCTCTCAGCGATGACGATACTTGCAGCAGCACCGATGCTGAATGCCTTGTTGCCTGAGTTTCTATTTAATACAACTGTGATCTTTTTTATTATGATGGGTATTTCAGCTTATGCTGGTTATAGTAAATTTAAAGAGCTGGAACTACGTGCTAAATTGGATGGTCAAATTGAAATCAATGACAAGCAAAATAAAAAACATAGCCGTCAACTTCACAAGCTTGGACAGCGCCTTAAAGAATTAGAACGCTCCTTGTGCCCAAAGGCAGGCCCCCTCCTTCTCCCTCCTACTGCGCCCCCCCCACCCGTGGCAATCCGATATCCTTTGAAAAAAAGAGAACGACAATCCGAACAACGCAAACCTCAACAAAAGATGGGAAAGCGGCCTCGTATAGGCGATAATCTACTGTAGATCTAATGTTGGAAATTTAACTCATGAAAGCAGGTACAATCATCTATCAAGTTGCATTGAATGTACCCCTTCGCCGTTTGTTTGATTATCTGCCGCCTGAAAATGAAACCCCGCTTTTAGCACGTGGTACGCGAGTATTGGTTCCTTTTGGACGGCAAACCTTAGTGGGGATCATTTTTGGCCATTCCGAAAAATCTGCCTTCTCTCACGATCAATTAAAAGCGATTCGTCAAGTTTGTGATCCTGCCCCATTATTCCCAGAATCTTTATGTACTTTTATTGAGAAAACCGCCGCTTATTACCATCATCCACTGGGCGAGGTGGCTTTTAGTGGCACCCCCAGTTTATTGCGAGAAGGAAAACCTTGCCCTTCTTTACCTGATGACATTGCAATCTCAACACAAGCGTCTGACATTGCTTTAAATGAACAGCAACAATTTGCCCTGCAAGCCATTCATGATGCCCAACATAGCTTTCAGCCCTTTTTACTCGAAGGTGTGACAGGAAGCGGCAAAACAGAAATCTATTTACGTGCTGCTCAAATTGCAAGTCAAAAGAACCAGCAAATATTAATTCTTGTACCCGAAATTTCACTCACACCTCAAACGCAACAACGTTTTATTGAAAGATTTGGCCAAGCTGTCATTTGCTATCATTCACGCATGACACCCAAAGAACGTTTCATTGCTTGGCTTAAAGTAAAAGAGGGGCATGCTGTTATTGTCATAGGCACCCGATCCAGTATTTTCTTACCATTCACCCAGTTAGGTTTAATCGTGGTGGATGAAGAGCACGATTCTTCTTTCAAACAACAAGAAGGGTTTCGTTATTCTGCCCGCGACATGGCCGTTTTGCGCGCAAAATTATTATCGTGTCCCGTTGTATTAGGATCGGCAACACCAGCTTTTGAAACGCTATATAATGCACAAAGTGGTAAATATCAACATCTCACTTTGCCACTTCGTGCAACCAAAGTGCAATTACCCACCATGACGCATTTGGATGTCCGTCATAAAAAATTAGAGGGTGGATTATCGGCACAATTAATTCAGCGTATTGAGCAGCATCTCAAGAATGAAGGACAAGTGCTCCTCTTTATTAATCGTCGTGGTTTTGCTCCCACTTACCTGTGCTACAGCTGCAACTGGATGGCGCAGTGTCCAAGATGCGATGCACGCCTTACCTATCATCAACGCAAGGCAGCGCTCATTTGCCATCATTGCACCTATCAATCATCGGTCAATCAACAATGCCCCGACTGCCAAAGTGAAGATCTGCATCCGGTCGGCCAAGGTACTGAACAATTAGAAGCGGTCTTAACAAAACGTTTTCCAGAGATCGCCATAGCGAGAATCGATAGTGATGCAACGCGCAAAAAAGGCAGCCTAGAAGAATTACTTCATAAAGCACATCATAAAGAAGTTCCTTTACTGATTGGGACACAGATGTTGGCTAAAGGCCATCACTTCCCCCATCTATCCCTGGTTGCGATTGTAGATGCCGATGGCGGGCTCTTTAGTGTTGATTTTCGTGCGGTCGAACGCATGGCACAATTACTGATTCAGGTGGCAGGCCGCGCAGGTCGTGTTCATCAAGCAGGCGAAGTCGTCATCCAAACCTGCTTTCCCGATCACCCACTTTTAAAGCAAATCCGTAGTCAAAACTACCCAGAATTAGCACAATCTTTATTAACTGAACGCTCGCACTGCCAATTACCCCCTTTTGCGCATCTTGCCTTAATTCGAGCACACGCCATGACGCCGCAATTACCAGAACAATTATTAGCGCAAATACAGCAATCTCTTGTTCACTTAAAGATAGAAGGCGTCCAAATTTTGGGCCCCGTACCCGCTCCCATGCATCGGCGCCAAGGTCATTATCGTTATCAGCTGCTGATCCAGGCCAAAGAACGTAAACCGCTCCATCAGGTTTTAAGTTATTCAACATCTATCTTAGAAAAATCAAAATTAGCAAAACGGGTGAGATGGTCTTTAGATGTGGATCCGCTGGAAATGTTTTAGAATAGGAAAAATTCTTCTATATCGACCTATAATATAATATATAGATAGCTAATGAGCTCAAGCCAATATGACAAAAGATTACGCTAAAAAACGCAGGCTGCACGCTCCGGTAAAATCACGAGGGCATACTGCCAGCTCGACTCTCATCATGCCAACTTGGGCTTGGATGATAACGGGGTTAACATTGGGACTCACCCTCGCTGCAATCTTGTATTGGAAGCTCAATGCCAAACATGCCTTACCACAGACAGCGACTATTGCCATTGAAGAAACCAGCTCAAAGGGAACTCAAAAGCAGCGTGTGAGTGCGCAATCACAAGAAGAAAAGAGCCATCGCTTTGATTTTTACACCGTATTACCCAGTATGACGATGGATACCCCCGACTCCACCACTTCTACTGTTGATTTGGCAATGAAAGCAGAGCCCTCTTTGCCTCTTTCAAAACCACAGCCTCAAGAAACGCAACCGCAGACCACGGCATTAACGACTCCTCAAGCATCACCTGCACCCTCTGCTGAAACTGAATCCAAATTTATTGTGCAAGTCGGTGCTTTTCGAACCTTACAACAAGCAGAAGAATTAAAAGCCCAACTCACCTTATCAGGAATGCAAGCTAGCATACAAACATTTGAGAGATCGCCTAGTGACACCTGGCATCGAGTATATGTTGGTCCATTTACTAACAAGTCTGAAGCGCACGTCTTACAACAACGCCTACAACAAACTCAAGCTCTGAATGGCCTGGTCTTAAAAATGCGCGTATAATGTAAGGCCATTCGTATCTATTCAGTCCAAAAATGAACCTTGGGGAACCTCCATTTTTGAGACAAGTTTGGATGAGAAGAGGGTCGAAAATGCGCAGCATACATAGCATGTGAGCAATTTGAGAGCTTTTTTCGTTCAAAATTGGCCAAAAAGGGACGCTCTTAAAAGGTGCTGGATAGTTACCGGCCACTCATAGAATATTAGGAGTCTACCTTGGAACAATTCAGAGGCACAACAATTGTCGCCGTTAGAAAAGACAACCAAGTAGCACTCGGTGGTGACGGTCAAGTCTCCCTGGGTAATACAATTTTAAAAGCCAATGCCAAAAAAATACGACGTCTTTACAATAACCAAGTATTAGCTGGATTTGCTGGTGGCACCGCGGACGCCTTTACGCTCTTTGAACGTTTTGAACGCAAACTTGAAATGTATCAAGGCCACTTAACACGTGCTGCGGTTGAATTAGCTAAAGACTGGCGCTCAGATCGGATGTTACGCCGATTAGAAGCAATGCTAGCGGTTGCCAATAAAGAATCTTTATTGATTATTTCAGGTAACGGCGATGTCATTGAGCCTGAGAAGGGCATTATTGCGATTGGTTCTGGTGGTCCGTTTGCTCAATCAGCAGCAACCGCTCTCGTAGAAAATACCGCCTTAGATGCAAAAATGGTTGTAGAGAAATCACTTCTGATTGCAGCCGATATTTGTATCTATACCAATAATCATCTCACTATTGAAGCACTAACACTTCACACTTAATTGCGAGCAGTTATCTATGAGTACTTCTGTTATGACCCCCCGCGAAATTGTTCATGAACTTGATAAACACATTGTTGGCCAAATGGCGGCCAAACGTGCGGTTGCTATTGCACTTCGCAATCGCTATCGACGGATGCAGGTTTCCCCTAGCTTACGTAATGAAATTACCCCAAAAAATATCCTGATGATTGGCCCAACAGGGGTGGGTAAAACAGAGATTGCAAGACGGCTTGCCAAATTGGCTAGGGCCCCTTTTATCAAGGTAGAAGCAACCAAATTTACTGAAGTCGGTTATGTCGGGCGCGATGTTGAATCCATTATTCGAGATTTAGCAGAAATGTCATATAAAATGACGCGTGAACAAGCGCTAACCCAAGTAACCGAACGCGCTAAAGACTCAGCTTATGAACGTGTTTTAGATGTATTAGTACCCAAAATCGGTTTTAAATCAGCGCCCGCCTCTGAAACGATTGGCGATGACAGTGCAGCCCGAGCGTCTTTTCGTGAAAAGCTACTTGCTGGCAAACTGGATGAGCAAGAGATTGAAATCGATGTTGCAATGCCAAGTGTTGGCGTAGAAATTATGGCGCCTCCTGGTATGGAAGAAATGACCAATCAGCTACAAAGCATGTTTCAAAATATAACACCGAATCGCGCCAAAGCTCGCAAGCTTAAAATTAAAGAAGCACTCAAACTCTTACAAGAAGAAGAAGCAGCCAAACTTATCAACGAAGAAGAAATCAAAACAACGGCGGTTGAACGCTTAGAACAACACGGTATTGTATTTATTGATGAAATCGATAAAGTAACTCAACGTAGCTCTCATGGCGGACCGGATGTATCACGAGAAGGTGTTCAACGTGATTTATTGCCATTAGTAGAAGGCTGCACTGTGTCAACAAAATATGGCACCATTAAAACGGATCATATTTTGTTTATCGCTTCTGGCGCTTTTCATTTAGCGAAACCTTCTGATTTAATTCCTGAATTACAAGGTCGTTTACCTATTCGTGTTGAACTTGATGCATTAAATGCAAAAGATTTTACCCGTATTTTAACGGAACCCAATGCTTCTTTGACGGAACAATATATTGCATTATTAGGCACAGAGGGGGTTCACGTGCAATTTGAACAAGAAGGTATTGAACGAATTGCTGAATTTGCATGGCACGTCAATGAACGAACTGAAAATATTGGTGCGAGAAGGTTACATACGGTTTTAGAACGTTTATTGGAAAATATTTCATTTGAAGCCAGTGAGATGAACAATCAAACATTTGTGATCGATAAGCAATATGTTGAACAACAACTCACTACCTTAGTTGAAGATCAAGATTTAAGCCGTTTCATTTTATAATTATGAAAGAAGATACCATCGACTTTGGTTTTAGAAAAGTACGTGTTGACGAGAAACAGAAGCTCGTTGCTGGCGTATTCGATTCCGTTGCGAGCCGCTATGACATTATGAACGATCTGATGTCTTTAGGTATCCATCGCCTCTGGAAACGTCATGCCATTTCATTGTTACAAGTTCGAGATCATCACGATGTGCTCGATTTGGCTTGTGGTAGTGGGGACCTCTCGTTATTAATAGCACCTAAACTCAAAAGCGGACAATTAACGCTTTCTGATATTAACGACAATATGTTAGCCGTGGCCAAAAACCGTCTTATCGACCGTGGTGTGGTTGGTAATGTCCATTTGGCTTTAGCTAATGCAGAGAGTCTACCCTTTCAAGATAATAGCTTCGATCGCATCATTATTGGATTTGGGTTGCGCAACGTTACCCATAAGGATAAAGCCTTAGCCAGTATTTTACGCGTATTAAAACCGGGTGGGCGTGCGCTTATTTTAGAATTCTCGCATCCTACCTCTTCATTGCTATCGACTTGGTATGATGCTTATTCTTTTAAAATGTTACCTTTTTTAGGAAAAATCATTGCGAATGATTCCGAGAGTTATCGCTATTTAGCAGAGTCCATTCGCATGCATCCCTGCCAAGAATCACTCAAGGCAATGATGTTAGCGGCAGGTTTTGATTCTTGTCACTATTTTAATTTAACTGGCGGAATTGTCGCAATTCACCAAGGAATAAAATACTAATGGATCTATTTAACCGCTTTGCGCAAGGAACTATGCCCTTGCTAAATGCCGTTATCACTCGTCTGGATAAAGAAGCTTATCAATTTCTCGCGCCTCATGAAGGCAAAGTGATCTGTTTTCAGATCGAACAATTTCCTGCCATGTATTTCAAAATTCATCGCGATGGCTTAAAAGTGATTGAACCCTTACCTGATGAGAAATGTGATACCACTTTTTCCGGCCCTTTGAATGCGTTTATCAGCATGATTTTTACTAAAAATCGCGTACAGCATGGGCTACATATTCGAGGCGACTTAGAATGCGCCAAAGCACTTTATGATACCTGGCGACATTTAGATTTGGACTTTGAAGGCGCCATTGCCAATGTGGTGGGTGGTGAGATTGCCAGAGGGTTAAGCGAAGGATTCAGTCAAAGTCATGCTTGGCTCAAAAAAACATTTGATGCAAGAACTCAAGATTTAGGTGCTTATTTTCAAGATGAGAAAAAATGGCTCCCCACGAGAATGGAAATTGAAGATTTCTTTTCCGAAGTAGATAGTCTGCGTTTAGATGTTGAAAGACTCTCTGCAAGAATTGACCATCTACTCGCCAAAGCGACTCAAGGAAAATAAATGTTTTTCACTCGGATCTTGCGTCTCATTCACATTAACATTGTTTTGCTCAAACATGGGCTTGACCGGATTGTTTGGGCAACCCCTCTGTTTCGTCCATTTAAAGTGCTCATCATCTTTTTCCCTTGGCGTTGGTTTCGCGCTCGCCAACAACCCACTGGAGAATCTATTCGTTTAGCACTGGAAGAGCTTGGACCTATTTTCGTTAAATTCGGTCAACTGTTATCAACAAGGCGAGATCTTCTCCCAGACGAAATTGCAGATGAGCTTGCAAAACTTCAAGACAACGTTCCTCCCTTTGATGGTTTATTAGCAAAAAACATTATTGAAAAAAGCTTGGGTCAACCGCTTGAAGCTATTTTTGCTGAATTTAATATGACACCCCTTGCTTCCGCTTCCATTTCACAGGTCCATCCCGCTGTTTTGCATGATGGCACAAAAGTGGTTGTCAAAGTGTTACGCCCTAATGTCACCAAACAAGTTCATCAAGATGTGCTTTTGTTGCAATCTTTTGCAAAAATCATTCATCGAACCATTCCTCGATTAAGACGTTTTCATCCCATTGAAGTAGTTGAAGAAATCAAATGTACCCTGTTTGATGAATTAGATTTTTTACGGGAAGCTGCCAATGCTTCACAATTGCGTCGTAACTTTGCTCATTCGCAAAGCCTTTATGTACCCCAAGTTTTTTGGGAATACTCCCGAAAAAATATTCTCGTCACCGAGCAAGTTTATGGCATCCCTATTTCGGATATTAAATCTCTAAATGCTAAGCAAGTCGATCTAAAACGATTAGCAGAGCGCGGGGTTGAGATCTTTTTCACCCAAGTTTTTCGCGACTGTTTTTTTCATGCGGATATGCACCCGGGTAATATTTTTGTAGGCGCTGAAGAACCCGATAATCCACGTTATATTGCTGTTGATTTTGGGATTATGGGAACGTTAGGTCCAGAAGACCAGCGCTATCTGGGTGAAAATTTCTTAGCTTTTTTTAAGCGAGATTATCGCCGTGTCGCAGAGTTACATGTTCAATCTGGCTGGGTCCCGCCCCATACGCGCATTGAATCTTTTGAATCAGCGATTCGCACGGTTTGTGAACCTATTTTTGAAAGACCATTAAAAGATATTTCAATTGGACAAACGCTGCTGCGTTTATTCCAAACAGCAAGACAATTCGAAATGGAAGTACAACCTCAACTGGTACTACTACAAAAAACCTTATTAAGCGTTGAAGGTTTAGGACGCCAACTCTATCCCGATCTTGATTTATGGCACACGGCTAAACCTTATCTTGAAAAGTGGATGACTCAACATTTTGGTCCTAAAGCATTATATTACACGCTAAAGAATAAATTTCCGGTTTGGAGCGCTAAAATGCCGGAGCTGCCCGAAGCTATCTACGATATTTTGCGATTCTGGCAAAATGAAACCCATTATCTTAGCTATCGCCATTCCCCCCTACATCGTCATGGACTCAAGAAAAAACGGCACTCCCTCAAAACGATAAAGCTTATTGGCGTTGGGATGATTGCCATGATGGCAGCGATTGCTTATGTCGATCCCTCTTTGGAACAAATATCTCACTTTATGACAACCTATAAAATGTGGTTATTAGGGCTAGGTTCGGTCATTGGACTATGGTGTGTGCTGAAGTAAAACAGGTATACTCTTTCCAGTTTACATGGATACTTTATTGAGTTTGCTTTTTTCTTCATGGAGGTTATATGTCTGACTGTATTTTCTGTCAAATGGTACAAGGAAAAATCACGACGGATAAAATCTATGAAGATGATCATATTTTTGTTATCCATGATATTCACCCTAAAGCAAAAGTTCATTTACTGGTGATCCCTAAAATCCATATTGATAGTCTTGCTGAAGTGAATGAGCAACATAGTCCTTTACTGGGTTATATGATGACCTCTCTTAATAATTTTGCCAAAGAGCAAGGCTTAAGTGGTTTTAGAACCATTATTAATACCGGCAAAGCTGGGGGCCAAGAAATTTTTCATTTGCACATACACCTCATTGGTGGTGGCAATATTCCTAAATTTTAACGTGGAGAAAAACAATGGGTATCGGCGGCATTAGTCCAGGCTCTTTAATTTTAATTTTTCTGATTGTCGTTCTTTTATTTGGCACCAAAAAATTGCAAACCTTAGGTGAAGATTTCGGCAAAGCGATTAAAGGTTTTCGCAAAGGGTTGCATGGCATTACCGATGAAACCAATGTGCCCCACACCAATACCGATAAAAAATCGATTGAACAATAATGTTTCAAGTAGGATTTGGTGAATTAGTCGTTGTCTTAGTCGTGGCATTGTGGGTTTTTGGTCCTGAACGATTGCCAGCCCTTGCAAGAATTTGCGGACGTTGGCTGGGGAAGACCAGGCAATCTTATCTGGCTATCAAGCAAGAGTTTCAGGATGAACTCAATAAAACGACCAAACAGTAGAGATAAATATGGAAAATCTGGAGAAATATTTACCTCACTTCATTGAATTAAGACAAAGATTAATCCGTTGTTGCTTAGCCTATGCTTTGGTTCTGACCCCCTTGTTAATCTACTGTAGCAACTTATACACGCTGCTGGCTCAACCTATTTTAAAATCATTACCCAGTGGCGGCATGCTCATTGCAACCGAGGTAATCACTCCCTTCACTGCGCCATTAAAATTAGCTTTTTTTACGGCACTGGTGTTGATCATTCCTTTTATTCTTTATCAAATATGGCGCTTTGTTGCACCTGGACTTTACCCTAACGAAAAACGCATGGTATTTCCGATTGTGTTTATGAGTGCGGCACTTTTTTATATTGGTATGCTATTTGCGCATTTTCTCGTTTTACCAATGGCCCTTGGGTTCTTCATGCAGGTCGCACCCGAAGGCGTTACCGTCATGACCGATATGACTCACTATATGGATTTTGTGCTGGTATTGTATTTTGCTTTTGGTGCTTCATTCCAAGTGCCTATTGTGACTTTTATCTTAATTAGAACAGGCATCACTTCTGTTGAGGGGCTTAAAAAGCATCGGCCCTATATTATCGTTGGTGCCTTTGTGATAGGCATGTTATTAACACCACCTGATGTGGTATCTCAAATTTTACTTGCTGTGCCTTTACTTGGTTTATTTGAAGGGGGGGTACTCCTTGCTAAATGCTTCCCCCCCAAAAAAACCGAATCATAAACAACGATATCCACTATTTTCTCGCATAGAGACCGTACTGCTTGCGGCTATTGGTAGTTGAGAATCGCCTGACTCTGAAAATTGTAATGGCCGAATATAATGATGCGTTAATTCTGCCAATAACGTGTCAGCTTCCGAAGTGGTCTTTAAATCAGCAGAGCAATCATGTTCAATATCATATGCTCTGAGCAACTCATTAGCTTCTACTATGGAGAGTTTGGGTATTACCAATTGTTTGCCTGAGCGTGTTTCAATAAGATGATTTTTTTGGGTATTCTCTGTTACTGCCTTAACCAGCTCCTGCATAGTATGCACTTCAACACCATTAACGGAATCAATAATTTCACCCGCAAGCCCTTCGTAGCCTTGTGAATATCGATTCTTTAATAGCGTATTAATAACCAATATTTGCTCATTTTTGTGTTTTTTGACTTGATTGGTATAACTTCTGCCCCAGTCTGTTTGTAAATTTTTTGAGACTGGCTGCACAACCACAGAGCCTGCAATGATGCAATAAGAAGGCGGTTGACCATGTGTTCTTGATATCATGGTATGCGTACTATCAAAGGTATCTGTCAAATCAACTTTAACACAGCATTTTTTGCCTTCCCGTAATACTGTAAACACCATTTCATCACCCAGCTTGGAACTGTTAATAAGATAGCGATAATCAACGCGTGTAATCGATTCAAGATTGACGGTTCCATCATTGTTAACATAGTGATCATTTAGTTTTAAAATAACGTCATCTTCTTGCAACTTATCTTTCACACAAGACATAGGAGGGATGCTGCGAATAACTATTCCAGTTTGATGTTCCTTCATGCCATATTTCTCTCTGAGGAATCGATTTTCCATTTTTTGAATATCTAAATTTAACGAAGGAAATCCCATATTATTCGTGCGAACTTGTTCAATAAAATGTTTTAAAATATTCGCCGGAATCATGTAACCAATATTTTGCCCACGGGTTAGACTTTGATGCACAACACCGACGACTTTATTTTCTTTATCAACTGCTGCCCCACCACTATTACCCGGATTGATGGGGGCACTCACTTGTGTGGATAAAAGCATCTGCTCGCCATGCGCATACCAATCATTTTCAATTCTTGAAACTTTACCCGTTGTGATGCAATATCCTTCTCCGCCAATCGGAAAACCATGAACCGCGATTTTTTGTAACTGTGTTGGCGTCTCGCCAATTTCTAAGGATTTTGCTTTTTGCCAAAACGATTCATCTTCCACTTCTAACATGGCAAGATCACATTCATGATTAACTGCCATTAATTTAGCTGCATATTTAATCGAGTCATTAGCCAGTTCAACTTCAACAAAAGTCGATCCGCCTGCCACATGAGCATTGGTAATGATTTTGTTACCCTCAATCACAAAACCAGAACCTGTCCAGCGTGATATTGTTGGAGATTTCCAGGGAAATTGATAATCGTAATCCAGAGCGGTTGTGTAGATTTTGACGGCAAATTGCTTATCGCTTGAAGAGGACGCTTTATTTCTACCCATGATGTTTTCCTCCTGGGAAATACAAATTGTAACGACCTATAACCTAACTATAGCTAACAATTTGTCAGTGTGGAGGAAATATTTTATATGGCTAGATCCTTATCCACCATACAAAATTCATGCCAGGAGGACAAGTAGCGAGCGTCATTGCGAGGAGCTGATAAGCGACGAAGCAGTCTAGTCAAATTAGGAATTTTTAGATTGCTGTCTTTCATTCGCAATGACGCAGGGTTACGTCACTGCGAGGAGCTGATAAGCGACGAAGCAGTCTAGTCGAAGTAGTTATTTATTCTTTCGAATCCAATTCTTCCCAACGTTGATACGCTTCACTCAGCTTCTTTTCTAAATCACTCAGTTTGCAACCGATTGTTTGGACTTCCGTTTTGGGTTTGTCATAGAAATTCGGCTCGCACATTTGATTTTGAATCACTTGAATTTCCTTCTCAAGCTTTTCAATCTGTGAAGGTAAACTAGCAAGTTCACGTTGTTGATTATAAGAAAGTTTTTGTTCTTTCTTAGATTCAACTCCTTTTTTAGACGCTTGAGTCTTTATCGTTTTGACTTCTTTTTCCTTAGTGGCATTTTGTATTAGGGCATTTCTTTGTAGGAAATCACTATAACCTCCCACATTAATAGAAATTCCTTCGTCTGTGAAAGCAATACAATGTGTTGCAATATTATCGATAAATTCTCGGTCATGGCTAATGATAATAACCGTGCCTGGATAATGTAGTAATAGGTTCTCTAGCACATCTAAAGATTCAATATCCAAATCATTGGTGGGCTCATCGAGTACTAAAACGTTAGCAGGTTTTGAAAATAATTTTGCCAATAGTAATCGATTCTGTTCTCCGCCAGATAAGGTTTTTA
Organism: Candidatus Berkiella aquae; assembly: GCF_001431295.2. Taxonomy (NCBI): domain Bacteria; kingdom Pseudomonadati; phylum Pseudomonadota; class Gammaproteobacteria; order Candidatus Berkiellales; family Candidatus Berkiellaceae; genus Candidatus Berkiella; species Candidatus Berkiella aquae. The sequence goes on from NZ_LKAJ02000001.1 coordinate 3,287,268, forward strand.
CTAAAGCACGACACTTGACAGGCGAAAATAGAAAATCACCCAAATAGCCAACAATGTGGCGTTTTTTTCCATCTATTTCAACAAAATCATCACCTTCAGCTACATTGCTCATCACCGTTTCTTCAGGACGTAAGCGATCACGCGTTTGATCAAAGAACGCTATTTGATTTGCAGGACTATGCTTTAACATGCCAGAGGTCGGTTTCAATAATCCCAATAGCAATTTGATTAAGGTTGTTTTACCAGAACCATTTGGACCAACAATCGCAATCTTATCGCCTCTTTGGACCGTAAAGGTGAAATCCTTAATTAAGGGCGGCCGGTTTTCATAACCAAAGAAAATATTCTGTGCTTGGATGACGGTTTTACCGGTTGTTGCAGATTCATTAATCGCAAACACGGGCTTTTCTTTTAATTCTCTGCGCTGTTTACGCTCTTCCCTTAATGCTTTGAGGGCACGCACTCTGCCTTCATTACGTGTTCTTCTGGCTTTAACTCCTTGTCTTATCCATTGTTCTTCTTCGGATAATTTTTTATCAAACAGCGCATTATGTCTTTGTTCTTCAGCGAGGGCCGCTTCTTTTCTTGCAAGAAAAGCATCATAATCAGGTGGATAGGAAATTAATTTACCGCGATCAAGCTCGACGATTCGGGTTGCTAATGCGCGCAATAATGCCCTATCGTGAGTAATAAAAATCAAGGTTTTGGGATATTGCTTCAGCATGGTTTCTAACCACTGAATCGCGTCTAAGTCCAAATGGTTAGTTGGTTCATCTAATAATAAAACATCCGGCTCTTCTACTAAGGCAGCCCCTAATGCAACTCGGCGGCGCCAACCACCCGATAATTCTGACATTTTTTTATCAGCAGGCAGCCCTAATGCTTGTATGACGCGATCAACACGTTGCTGGATCTGCCAACCATCTCGTTGGTCTAAAATTTGTTGCAGATCACTCAATTTATTAATCCACGCTTCATCATGATTATCAAGCTGTGAGATATGTTGATGATAAGCTAGCAAGACATCTCGTAGATCAGCCAACCCTTCTGACACGGCTTCATAAACGGTGATCTCATGTAGCTCAGGTAACTCTTGTGCTAACATAGCGATGCGTAGATAGTTCGGCTTAATAATCTGGCCCGCATCAGCAGCGATAGTTTGAGATAGAATCCGAAAAAGCGTTGACTTCCCTTCCCCATTTCGGCCTATCAGCGCTATACGTTCTTGTGGGTTAATATCAAAATTGACATTATCCAGCAACGGAAACTCACCTACAGAGAAATACAGATCTTTCAAGGTCACCAAAGGCATATGCGCCAAACCATCCATTTTTATTAAAATAATCGCGAATTATAACCAAATTTATCGCCAGAATACAGCTAGTAGGCCTTTTTACCCCATGCTCAGCCCTTTTCATTGTTTAGGGCCACTTTTTGGACGAACACTCTCCTGCGGCTCAATGGGGCTCATATTCTCTTTCTTAGCACTGCGATAAGGATCATGGAAGGATTGAATAAAGGACTTTCTGGAATGCTGTTGGACATCTTTTATCAAGGCTTGGGCCAATGTTCTCACATCAGAATGCACCTTCGTATCCTTGCTGTAGCTTTCTAGCATTTCATGGATTTGAAGATGCCTTTGTTGCTCATTATTCCCTTTCACACTTGAACGTTTATCAATACTGATTAACAAGCGTTTCATATTTTCAAAGTGAAAATCAACCTTGACATCACCTTTCTTTGCTTGGTCAATTTTGCTGACCAATAAATCAACTAGGGCTTGTGGCTTTCCCTTCATGCTCTGTGAGCTATCAGAAGGTTGTTGTGGCAAAACAGTATTCGTTGGAATAGGAGGTAAAGGAGGAAAATTATCCGTATTAAGCTCAGTTTTGGCTTTTAATACACCGTTTTCGCTTAGTTTCTCACGAGGTGTTTCTGGCAATAATAGATCATCTAAGAAAGAGAAGAGATCGGTTTGTGAAGCATCGGGAATGACGGTAGTTTCGGGAATTACAATAGCTTCAGATACCGTGGTTTCTGGAGGGCTAACTGTTTCGTGTTCCTTAGGAATGACACCTTTTACCCATGGTGTCACTATTGGAGATGGCTCATTATTGAGTGTAGATTTAGCTGATTCTGCTAATAAATGCAAACGTTGCTCTCGCAGATGAATCTCATCAAGAGAGAGCATTTTATCTTGCAAATTTTTTGAAAGACGACTATCGTCTTTTAATTCGAATTTGAGCGCTTCTAATGATTTTAATGCGGCTTGAGTGTCACCATGGCCCAGTTGTACTTTAACATTATTTACTAAATCATTCATGCCAGGATTATTATACTTTGCATTAACTGCTTGAAGCAGTAATCGAATGTCTTGGATTTCAAGTTTATGAATCGCTTCTAATTCTTGTAATGAATTCGTATTCGCCACGACTCTTGCTTGGATATCATCTATCATCTTATGAAAGCGATTGCCAAAATTAATTTTATTTTTGAACAGCCTTTTTTTGATGCTCATTTTTGCATCATCTTGATAGGCTTGTTTTCTTGCCTCAAACAATTGTTTATACAATCCTTGTGCATCATAAGTTTGACTATTATTTAAATATTTAATGATTTCGTCCACTTGTCTATCACGAGCTTTTGAAGTTAAAGCAGATTTTTTATATTCTTTCAACTGTGACAGCGAATTATTTTTAATATTATGCCAAGCAGATAAGTCTCGCTTCATCAATTGATTATAGCTGTGTGAGGTTGGGTAATACCCCTTTGCTGAATATACTTGCATTTCTCTATCATGTTGTAACAATTTGAACGGTGAAGTTCGGTCTAATTCTTTGCGATAATTGACATGTGCTTGTAAGAGCATTTGCTTAAGCTGTTTAACATCCGATTCGAGGCTCGGATATTTTTCCATCCAGTTGATAATGGCTACCGTCTGCGTCATCAATTGTGTTAATTCTTGATGTGAATGTTCCTTGCGACTGTTCGTTTGCGCTTTCAGTAATAACTCATTTAATAATCGATATTTTGCATTATAATCGGTTGTCTTTTCCCAATCACTGGTTAACTTCACTGATTTTGGTTTTTCATGTGAAACAATTTCTTTTAACCTTTGATACATACTATCCATTTCAGAGTGATATGCCGTTTTTAAACTATGGATATCAGGCGTATCAACCAAATTTAAATTATCGCAGTAGGCTTTGTGAATATTAATCGCAAGGGGTAGTTTGCGATAGCTTTCAACCACAGCTTCTTTTGCCACCTTATCAGGTCGTGTAAGTACATTGGCAACAATTCGTTCACCTGCTTCTTTACTGAGTTGATAATCGCCTAATTGACGATGATTGGGATCCGTGACAAGCTTATTCCATTCATTCATCGCTTGTTTGGTTAAACCCTGTAATGCGACTTCTAAGCTCGGTTTAGGAGATTGATTAAGCTGCTTCTTCCATGCAATATCGGATTCATTTAAGAATTGTTCCCAGTCTTTTAGCAATGCCTTTCTCATTTTCGTTGGTTCAGGAATCGACAACCCATCTAAATTGCGTTCACCCTCTGGCTTTTGCATTTCTTCGTTATAAAGCCGTTCCTTTTCTCCACAAAATTCAGGTATTTTTTCCAACATTTCAATCATCATCGAGAAAAACTGATTTCTAACATCCCCATAACCTTCTGAATACAATCTTTGTTGTTTTGCTGTCATATTGCGGTAAAGTCTAACATCATCCATTCTATCTTGGAGTAATTTTTGATTAATTTGCGCAGCATTTTTATCCGTACTCGCAAGATCTAATAGTAATGACTCCTTGCTAATAATAGTCATTGACTCACCTTCCCATCCTTGTCGCCCTCCTCTACCCACAATTTGTCGTGATGTTCTCTCGCTATCTAGATAGGATTGCACCACAAATAGTCCCTTGGGATGAGCCGCTTCTAAACCTTCTTTGGTTTTCATTCTTGGCTTGAAATCGGTGCCACGTCCAAACATCGGCGTCGAAATGGTAATCGTACCTTGCATTCCCGCTTGCGAAGTAGCTTCACTTTCATTGGCAATACTTGAACGATTTGCCGTTTTACCATTGAAATCAACTCTTTCATTATCAATCCCGTTGTAAAGTTGTAGTGCGATGGGATGTACTTTCTTTTCTTTTTGGAGCTGTTCTTCAATATATTTTGCTAAGGCTTTTGAGGTAATCGCATCTTTACAAATGATCAATGTTGGCATTTTGTCGTTTTGACGTAAGCGTTTAAGTACTTCATCAAAAATCTTCTTCTGATGCTTCTCATCGGTTTCAACAAGGATAGGCTCACGATCAATGCGCTTTTGCATTTGATGAGGTGGAATGCCCGTTAGCTTAAATCCAAACTTTTCTTGATGCTCATTTTTTTCCTCTATTGAACCTATCGTACCTGTCATACCCCAAACAACACCGTTTTTCTTATTATAATAATCTAAGAAATTTTTACTGGTTGATGAAGCTACAGCAGATTTCTCAGGATCTAAGGTACATTTCGCTTTTTGTCCATTTTTAATCGCATCGTCTTCATTAATTCTTGCATGCAAGAATTGTTGCACACCATTACTCCATTGTGCATCAGGGCTAATGCGATCATTAATAATTAATCTAGCAACAGAGATTTTTTCGTCAAAACGTGTTTCCTCACTTAGCACCCAGCGCTTATCACGTTGTGTATAGAGCTCTTTTGCCGCAACCGCTGAATCAATCCAGATATCTAATTGCTTGTTAGATATCATTTGCGGATCTTTAGCTAAATCTTTTTGCGCACCTTTGGCATGCTTTATTAAATACTGCCTCAAATTGCGAGTGTCATCTTCACTGCTAGCATTAGGATTTTTAAATTCATCTGTTTCAATAAATTCATTTATTAAAGCATAAGCAAATTCCATTGGGTTATAGAAGGGATCACCTACATCATCCAAATTAACTGCATAACGATATTGGGTGCTATCATCTAACAGGGTATAATCTGCTTCATCTAATACTAATGAAGCTTTCGTTGGTTCTCGTCCGCCTTCAATTTGCGATCGCGAACGAAATAAGGAAAGCTGAGCAACATCGGAATAATGAATACCTCCTTCGCTATAATCATCAAGGCGTGAGGAACTATCAATTGCAGTAAATTTAACACCTAAATATTCATAAAACTTTTTATTCTCTGCTAACCCTTCACGTGCCAATTGCATGTTGGAAGTACAGATATCAACCGTTTGCCCATCTAAATGTAACATGCCAGCAAAGAGCGCAGAAGTTAATGATTTTCCTTGCCCTGTTTGAATTTCCGCAATATTATTACCATTTTGATGCATGGCATTTAAAACGCTCAATATTTGCGTAGAGAAGGGAACTCGCCCTGTGGTGCGATACATCACTTCTCTTAATAAAGCTAAGTAAATTAGACGCCCTTGACGTTTGCTTTCTTCTGTGACATTAGGATCTCTGACCAATTTTTGATAGTAGCCTAAAAGCTGCTGGATCTCTTGTTTTGACATATCCTTAATAATCGCGCGTTTAGCTTGAGGATCAGAGGGGTTAGTACTAACACTATGGCTGTGCCCTATGGCATTCACAAAATAGAAATCGTGCTGTAATCTTTCACGTTGTGCATAACTTAATCCATTATTGGTTGCTAAATTTTGCATCCCTTCTAAAATTCTTGATACTTCAGCAGTGTCAAATTGTTTTGCTAAGTTCTTTTCTCTGGCAGCTTGCTTTTGAGCAACAATTTTTTCTATCAGATCATCAATATTATCTTTTTGGTGTGCGATAATATCTTCTGCTTTAGGAAAGCCAATATCCGGATCAAATTGTGCTAATGCTTGTAAAAATGCGGGGCTTTTTTGTGACAATGCAGCCACTAAATCGGTAATCTCTTTTACTTCCTTCTGCTTAATATCCGCTTGTTCAGCTTTAGATGCTTTTTCTTTTTGGGTCCTCATTTGCTTTAATTCATCATCCGTAAATGCTTCTGTTCTTCGACTTAAAATGATGATCAGTTGAGCTTTACTTGAATCATCGAGTTGACTGTTAGAAATTTGCTTAATGGCTTCAGCAAACAGATGTGGCGCTTTACCAAACGCATTGATAAAATCACGTTTGAGTTCACGGCTGTTATTTTGCTTATCAAGATATTCAAACAGCTTTAAAGTGTTACTAATAATTTGTGAATATTGATTCGCAAATTGTGGATCTTTTTCGATGGCCTGAAAAATTTCAATAAAATCTTTTCTTGTATCGGCTTGCTTTATCAGAAACTCATTTAATTTAACAATGTTATCTACACTAACATTTTTAGCGCTTAAATTAAGTCCTAAATCAATCATCCCTGATACTTCTTTTAAGTTGACCGATTTTTCTCTGACCAGCGGTAACATCCAGCGCTTGGTTACTTCCCAGTCCGCGACAAGCCCTTTCTTGACTTGAGTATTCTCAACAATCGTAGTTAATATTTCGACCGGAAACTTCCCTTTATGAAAGCGATTCATCTGCCCAATCACTTCATTTAAGGTCTCAATTGGGATCTGTGATACGCCAGGAAAATTATTCAAAGTCGAAAGTAATTTTTTATAATCATCAATTGAACGTGCTTTCACACTCATCAGTGTCGTTATCATTTTGTCGATATCATCGACTCTGGCCGTTAGCGTATCTGTCAAGGCAAGCATTTTGGTTAAATCATCAGGTTTATTAATAGGTAATAACCTGTTAATAAATAGCTCCGATTCTTCTTTACGAAGGGTATCATTGGCTGCCCAAAATTGCTGTTGCAATTTTTGCATAATAAGGGCTTCATGGCTTCCTTTGACCATATTAAAGGCTTGATTCAATAATGGCTTTAATATAATTGCTGGGATTTTGTCTTCAAAATCTTTCAACTTCTGAATAAAATGTTTTGGATCAGTGAAATCTGCATCTTCAAAAACAATATAGCCACCTAATTGTTCTCTGATTTGCGCTTCATTTTCTTTTAAAAAGGCAGCGATGCTTTCTGGATCAAAATCACTTAATGGCTGATTACCAAAAAAGCACTTATCAAATCCTTCTTGCGTACTAATCAAACGCATCAATTCATTAGGGCTATCGCTTGGCGATTGCATTGCTGCATCAATCACATGCATCAGTTGTTCTATATTGGCTAGCTGCGTTGTACTCTGATGTGCAACATCAATGCCAGATAATACTTCCATCACTTGCATGAGTTTTGCTTTATCTTTATCATTTTTCAGAAATTGACTGCATTGAGTCAGCAATTTTAATCTATTTTCATCGTTATAATGAGCATTTGATAATTTGCCAACGACTTTTAACAATATTTCACGCAGCTCATTTTGTGGTTCGCCTTTTAAATCATCATATTCGCTAATCTCTTTAAGCGAATCAGCAATCGCTTGCGAACTTAATGCAGCCAAGCCTTTTTCATTGGCTTTAGCAACATCATCTAATACGGCAAAGAAATGCTTACCGGAAAGAGACAAATACGACTCAACATCAACAGACTTAAGATCCTTGACAGGTTTATTAAAGGGATGATCCTTACCCAACTCATGATGAAAGCGCACAAGAGAGGATAGTTGACTTAGCGTTGGCGCTGTTATGACCCCAGGAGATTTAGGGGGGTCACCACCCAAATTAAGGTAGGATAATAATCGTTGATAAGTTGCGTCTTTTGATAGTTTTTTCCAAGCCTCTATTTTCGCCAATTCACTAAATAGTTTATCAACCGCTTTCGGTTCTATGGTGCCCATTGCCTCTTTATGACTGGTGGCATAGGCTATTAAGGCTAATGCAACACGAGGATCCGGCACCGCAACTTGTGCGCTTTCTTGTCCTAGTAGTTTTGCTGCTTTTTCAGAAATATTCCCTTTCCACTTTTCATAAGCTTGGTCGACCAACCCCATTACTTTCAAATATTTATCATAATTATCTAGAAAAGGTTGCTTAGCCAGCAAACGGTAATATTGCGTTCGACACTCTTCATAATCGCTACCAACACGATTAGCGTAAATGAACTCACTTAAATTGACACTGTAAGGCGCTCTGTTTTGCTGGTTTGGATCCAACGATAAAAAGGCTTCTGAACCTAAAAACTCACTCTGCGCTTGCAGGTTCATCTCTTGCGAAACAAAGAAATATTCTTGATCTCGCATTGCGGCATAAGCATCGAGCGGACCTAGTGGCAATCCCTCTAAATGATCAAATTGCTCTTTTGGATCAACGGCATTATTAAGAATAAACCATATTCGATCGCAGGCTGCTTTCATATTTTTAGCATTCTGGATAGGACAGGGTTCAGTTAGCTTTAACGGTAAGGCAGGATCAATTTCAGCCAATTTATCTAGAAATTTCTTGAACCCTTTAGCAACATCAACAAGATTAATATTTTCATCATATTTCGCTTGTTGACTAAGCAGAGACTCCCACCAAGCATACTGTCCTTTACTCAGTCCTGCGATATAATCAAGTGCGACTAATTCTTCGGTTTTCATTAAATTAACAGCTGAGTTAATGTCGTTGTTGACAAACAGCTTAAGAAAACCTTGCAATGCTTCATTGCCTTGATTTTTTCTAATCGCATCGAGCTTGTCTAAGAATATTTTAACCCCTTGTGCACCTTCTTGATGTACAATTAAAGTGAGGCCAACAATGCTTCTGTCGGAATTAAATAATTTAAATAAATCACTATATTGTTCAGTGATGATGGGACCTAATGCAGCATCTTCCTGCTGCAATAATTGATGAAAGGTAGCTAATTTTGATTGTGCAATGAGATTATCGACAAACTCTGTATAATCTTTGTCACTGATGGTTACTTTGGCTGCGGCTTCTTTTAAGTAATCTTCTCCTTTCGTTTTAATATTTTCTAATAGTTCTTCTAAATCTTCAATGGATCTATTTTTAACATACTCAACAAGCAACGCAACTTGATTTCTAGTCTTGAATTTTTCATATTCAGCAGCATATTGTGGCGGCAATTTTGAAATGATACGATCGCGGATATCAATGCTATTGTGAACATAGACGTCTGTTAATAATTTATAATCTTCTTCAGATAAACTAAACTGTCGATGATCGCCTTGCAAATCAATGCGGGCACCTGCCGTTTTCGGTAAAAACTTCACTTGAAGATCATTCACATTTCTTGTATCTAATTTTGCTCTAACGGGGTCATAATCGATTAACAATTCATCAGGATTGTCTTTGTTTTGTTTGATCACAAAGCCTGGCGGTATATTATGTTGATTAATCCCATCTGAAAGAATATCAGGGTATGAAATCAGAATTTCAGCCATCGCTTTGGTAATTCCTCCAATTTTACCAGGAAAAGATTCTGAACTACCGGTAAAATTACGCCAAAGCTTCTCAAGGATGTTAGAATTTTCACCACGATATGCCCCACCCATATTTGCGACTTTGTTGCTTTTTTCATACAGCGCAATAAATTGCTCTAAATTTAGATATTGTGACTTATCTGCCTCTTCAAAATTCCCCTGTCCTGATTTTCGCTGCAGCAATTCATCCAGCAATGCCTGTCGACTTTGCATCATCTGCATTTGCTGCTGTTCTTGCTGTTGTTGCTGCTGCTCTTGTTGTTGTTGCATTTGAATTTCAACATCAAGTCCTGCTAAAACCTCCTTTGGATTACGTTTGCAGGCTCTAATCGTATTGGGATCGATTGCTTTTTGCTGCACTTGTCTAGCTGGCGCAATACGTTGCTCTTGTTTAACGTGTCCTGCTCGTTCAAGTTTATGATGATTCCTAACATTAACGGCAATCAGGTTTTGAATTTCTTTTACTTTAAGTTTTTCTTCTTTGCTTAAATTCATCCCATCAAATACAAATTGCGTGATGATTTTTGCTGATACGTTATCCGTATTATCTTTTTGTAGCTTTTCAAGCAGTTTATCAAGCAGATCATTAATCGCATCTTGTTCATCTTTCGCGACATCATTTCTGCCAATGTGATAAAACGCTATTTTTTCAATAGGGCTTCCTTCTTTCATATTATTCTGGACCAATTTTAACGTTTCAGTCACTAAATCAACGTCTTTGCCAGCACCTTCAAATGCCGTATATTCTATTGAAATTGTTTTAAATGGCATATAAACGCCATCTTGAGATAGATAACGATTCATTTCCTTTAATTGGGCAACGGGATGATAAGGATCCATTGACATTAAACCAGGTGTTAACTCACGATAAGGAAAACTGGTTGCTGCAAAACTATCGCCATTTTTTTGCAAGTAGGAAAATAAATGTCTAAACCAAGTACCTTCTAATTGACCCGTCAATTGGGCCAATTCTTGCGTTTTTTCTCTGGTATCCATTTTTTTAGTCAGTTGATAGCGACCTCTGGCATGGATGTCACTATATAAATGCGCGGCTATCAAGGCATGCCATAAATTTTCATGTTCTACTTTTTGTATGCCATATAATGCTAATAATTTATTTCGGAGCTCAATCTCAACCAGGCGTTGCTGGAATTCTCCCTGCATTAATGGACGCTCTTCATGTTCCACTACTTTAAAAGAGATCGCTTGCGCAAGCTTATTTTCTAATTCATTCATTAAGTGCGTTTGTAAATCAGGTGAAAGATCTCCCATGTTTTCAAGCACAATTTGGGTTGATCCGCTCTCTTTTGCCTGCTGCACAAAGCGCGATATTGCATCAGCTTCGCTTATTGCTTTCAAATTGAGGGTATATTGGGATGGTGCATCAAGTGACATACGGTATTACCTATCAATTTGTCTATCTATTCTATTTAGAATACTTATTGTTAAATTGGTTCCGAAAGTATCTACACGTTTTGAAAAATAGAGCTTTGCCGAACATAATGTATATCCCTAAAAATTATTCAGGCTTTATGCACCCCGAAATCACGGTTGAAGAACTTGAAAATGCTATCAAAAATCAAAAGGTGACAGTGGTTTATCAACCACTCGTGAATATACATGATTCAAATCATATTGTGGGGTTTGAAGCTTTAGTGAGATATCAATCTCTCACGGGGCTGGATATTTCAGCTGATACCATTGTTAGCTTATGCGAGCGTTATCAATTAATTAGTGAATTAACCCGAACGGTTATTAGTCTTGCCTTTGAAGGTTATTTACAAATACTTCCTCGATTTACGGATGCCTATCTTGCTATTAATTTGTCTGCAGCTGATATCGATGAAGACACGATTGAATATCTTGAGAAGGCGCTGCGTTCATCACATCTACAATCTTCACAAATTATGATAGAGCTTACAGAGCGTGTTGCGGTTAATCCCCAAACAAGTCAATACCTTAAAGCATTACGGACAGCTGGACATCGTTTGAGCATCGATGATTTTGGCTCAGGTGCTTCCAATGTGCGCTATTTACAAGAACTCACGCCAGACATTGTTAAGATCGATAAAGCCTTTGTCGATTGGGCAATGCATGAAGGGCCGGTTTCCACCTTACTAAGTCAATTGATTACAATTGGTAAGACGCTGCACGCTAAAATCGTGGTGGAGGGTGTTGAAACTAAATCTCAAGCTGATAAAATACTTGCTTCTGGTGCACACTATGGCCAAGGATTCTATTGGTACCCACCGCTGTCCGTTTCTGAAATTTTAAAGCTGATGTGAATATTTGACATGAATTCCCTTCATAACGAATTGGTTGTTTTATTACATGGTATTGGCAGAACTTCGCATTCAATGCGCCGTATTGAAAAGACTCTACGAAAACAGCAATATCAAACGCTCAATATTGATTATCCTTCCCGTCAAAAGTCAATTGTTTCATCTGCTGATAATATTTATCAACAAATACTTACTTATCCGCAGCTTGAACATTTGACGATACATTTTGTGACGCATTCAATGGGTGGATTGGTTGCTAGGCACTTGCTACATAAACTTCCATTAGAAAAAGTGCAGCGCATCATTATGTTAGGACCTCCTAATCAAGGTTCAGAGGTTGCCGATTTTGTTTATGCTTATAAGCTCTTTAGAGCTTTTTATGGACCCGCGCTTGAAGAGATGACAACCACATATGCTAAATCACATCCCTATCCTGCATTACCCTCGCATTGTGAAGTAGGTATCATTGCCGGTAGCTTTAACATTGATCCTATTTGTTATTTTATTCTGCCATCTGGAAATGATGGAAAGGTAACGTTCGAAAGCACCAAGCTTGAGCGAATGACTGATCATCTCATCTTGCGGACCAGTCATTCATTTATGATGTATAATCCTAATGTCATTCAACAAATAAGTCATTTTTTAGCACACGGACGGTTTTTGCCGCCTTTTTAATACTAATTACATCCGCATTTTTTGCTTACCTTTATCCTGCTCTGGGCTCGGCTCTTCTTCTTCAGGTTGCTGTTTTACATCGGACATAGGTTCTCGCCCTGCATTAGCAATCAAGCCAACAATGTAGTTTAAATTAACCTTCTCAAAGAGGGGATTATCTTTATTTTCGGCAAGAAATTTCTCTTGATTCAAGATCTCTTCTTTGTCGCTCACCATTTGAATAACCATTGCCTCAATTAATTCTTTTAATACGCTTCTTGGCAAGAGACCTTTCTCTACATTTACCTGTGCGTTTGACATGAATTCATTGAACAATCCCTGTTTTTTTCGAGCATTTTCAAGATGCTGCCTCATGCTAGGGTTCATGCTGAATAGTCTTTCGAATCTTTGTACATTATCATCAAAAGGGTTCTTCATCATTTCGGTATCTTTACTAAGTAATCCTTTTTCGCGAAGACTTGCAATAATCTCGGCTGTTGCTTCTCTTTCATCTTGAACATCTTGCATAATATGATGACAAAATTCCTCCAACAATGCCTGCTTGTCTTCTGATGGATCTAACAGTGGCTGTATTTTACCCTGAAGACACATCGCCAAATTCTTTGATTGATGCAAACTTTGCCGACATGTTGGCATATGCTCAAGTAACAACCCAAACAATTCAGCAAATAATTGATGCGCAGGTTCTTCAACAATAGCATCAAAAGGATTTAGTGATGCAATATCCTCAACGCTTGGCGCGCTGTCTGTTAGCTTATCAAAACAAAGTCCCAACGCGGCATTCGTTTGGCCTCTAGCGATATCTAGTATATATCTCAAAACAATTAATCTTTCATCCTTAATTCTATCTAAGCTTTCTCCATCGCTTTGTGAAGATTGCTTTATAGATGCCAAGCCCTTCTCTGCAAGAATAGCATTGACACTCTCAACAACGTTTTCTAGGCTACCTAAAGATGCAATCACTTGCTGACGAATTTCTAGCATATTATCAGGATATTTTGCTGGTTGCTTGACAATGTCTATCGCTGTTTCTTCAGTTAATGCAGTCAATGCTTTCAGCAACCTCTTTTTCTCTTTAAGCGAACTTCGCTTTTCAATTTCCTCTTTAAACAAGGCTAAAACCCTTTCTCTGAAATAATCTTGTATAATATTATCGCGAGAATCCGGCATTTGCGCCACAGCATGATAATGTCCCATATTCGCAATTCGCGTTAAATGACCGGGAAAACATGAGGGATCATCTTGACCATGGGTATTTCTGATTTCGGCAAGAAGACCTATAAAATTCGCTATGCGATTTTTTCTATCACTTTCGTTACCATCAAGCTTATCCATCACCGCTAGGTAATAATATGCTACTCTCTCCCTAACAATCTTAGAGGCATCTTCTGCATGATTTGCGTTACCTGTTGGATCGGAAGCTTGAGTGGTATAAATTTCACGATTGCTCGTGGGAGCCGTCAATAAATTGGGGAAATGAGGATTCCCCACTTTTGCAAATGGATTATAGCAACGCCATGCTGAGTGTGCTGGTGTAGCAAGCTTTAGAACTTGGCAAGAGGCTCCCATCGTACTTGTTTCACCTTCAATTAACTGTTCCTTATTTTTCTCAATAAATTGCTTAACTTCTTCGTTCCCTTGCTCTTGCGCTTCTTCCAAAATAGCTTCTAAAATTAAAGCTCTGATCTCGCACTCAATTTTTAAAAGGCATTCTTCCCTATCTTCTGTGGCACTATACGATAGAAATTGCATTTCAAAATGGGGTTTTACGGTATTTGTAAAATGATAATTTGCAGAGCTTACGTCACCATCTTCCATTGCACCTTCTCTTCCATGAGCTAATTGAGATTTCAATTTTTCAACTTTTTCTTTATTCTCCAATAACTTCAGCGCTGCAATTTGTACTGCAGAACAAGCTTTAATTTCATCTAAAAAACTAACCTTTGAATGTAAATACTGCTTTATTTCTTCAAGAGAAGTAAAACATGTCTGAAGTGCGTCGTTATTGAGAAAATCTACCAGCTTAATGCCATATAAAGAAGTACAAAATATCGCTTTGCGCAACAATGGGAATAGTTCTGGTTGTTTACTAGCCGCATTAACAATTAATTCGATAACGGATATTTTGCTTCGTTGATTCTTTACATTAAAATCAAGTATCGAAGGACGAGCCTTCTCTAAAATTGTGCCCAGCAGCTCAGGGTATCTCGAAACAAGTTCTGCGACTTTCCACAGTACTGAGCATCCTTCTAAGTGCCTTGCATTGAAGTCTAATGTTGAAATATCTGCTTTCGCTAAAATCAGTTCGAGTAATTTTGGACTCTCTTTACGAGCAAGATACACAGCCCTCCATAATATAGAATAACCTAACTTATCTCTTGCATTTAGATCAATTTTAGAAATATCTATTTTATTTAAAATCAATTCAAGCAATTTGGAATTGCTACGTATACATGCACTTTTGGCTATTGCACCCAGTATTGAGTAGCCTTTATATGGACCTTTTTCTCTTATGGAATTTACATCTAACTGCTCTCCAGCTTTTTCTAAAATCATTTCAAAAAGTCTTGATTTACCACCAAATGCCCTATCAATTGCCCTATCAACAACGGCTTCCAATTTATAGATTTTCATTTTTGAATTAATATCTAGCAGATCCCCTGTTTTCTCCAGAAGAATTTCAAAGAATTTTAAATCACCATTGAGAACTCTCTCTACCGCGATGTCAAATATCGTGAAGCCTTTATATCTTCCATTATTTATTACATTTAAATCTATCTTTGCCCATGCTTTCTCTACAACTATTTCAAAGAGTTTTGAATTACCATTAAGAGCGTCATCTACTACAGCTTCTAATATCGTGTGATCTTTATATCTTCCATGATTTATTATTGAGTTTAAATCTAGCTGCGCCCCTGCTTTTTCTAAAAGCATTTCAAAGGGTCTTAAATTACCATTAAAAGCTTTATCTACTACAGCTTCTAATATCGTGTGATCTTTATATTTTCCATGATTTATTATTGAATTTAAATCTAGCCGCGCCCCTGCTTTCTCTAAAAGCATTTCAAAGGGTCTTAAATTACCATTAAGAGCGTTGCCTACTACAGCTTCTAATATCGTGTGACCTTTAAATTTTCCATGATTTATTATTAAATTATAATCTAATTGTATAAGATCTGCTTTTTTTAGAATTAAGTTAAGGAATTTTGAATCACCTTTAATCGCTTCAACTGCAGCAAAGGCAAATATCGTGTCATCTTGATATCTTCCTGTCTTTATTCTTGAATTAAAATCTAATTGTGCAGCATCTGCATTTTTTAAAATAAATTCAAATCACGCATAGCAGAGAAAGTAAATAACGTCTTACCCTCGCTATCTTTTCTATTAATATTATTCAATAGAAAATTTTGGCCTTCGGTAAAATTTAGTAATTTTTCACTCAGGTGACTTCCACCAAGCTGGAATTCAAATATATTCAGATTTAATCCAGACCATAATTTTTTTTCCACAAGCTCCCAGAGTTTAGCGTCTAACGATTTTTCTGATTCAGATTTAGTTTCATAAGATTTATAAAAATCATTCCATTGCTCTGTAGGTGAGGGTTCAAACCATGATGAAATCATTCTAGATATCGCCGAAACTGGATGTAACACTGCTTTTACTACAGTAGTAACAATATCTTGGGTTGGCTCTGGTTCCTGCTCTCCATTGTTTAATTTTCTTCGTTTTGGTAACGAAGGAATATTCGAATCTTTCGTTGTTTGATTGAATTTACGCTTGTGGCCGGCAAAAGATGTTGATCTTTGTGAATTTTGTGTTGTAAGAACTTCTTCATTTTCTATCTGGGCGTGCTCCTGCGTATCATGAATATCTTGTTCTTCAAGGCTCTCACCTTCTTCTTGCTCCGGTAACTCCCGCCAATTAAAACCATTCATCACTTGCCTCATTAATCATAAAAAATGAATGGGCAATCTTAACAAAACAAGTTTGGTTTTCAACTTATTAATATGTTTTTTATCTGATCGCTTATCGTTTGTCGAATAAAAATGATTTAGTGATTGGTGTTTTTATGTTTGTTCTAATTTGTGGCAATGATTGTTCAAATAAGCAAAGTGACATTCCAAAGCAACAAGTTGGAGCGGAGATCATTTAATGACGTTTTCTAAATCTTAGTTCGAGTAAATTCCAGATTAAATAATAGATAAAAAACGGTTTAATGAAAAAGTTCATCACGATCAGTAAACGAAAAAACCAATCATTCGTTGCCCATAGCCAGCGCGCATATAAAACCGGCGTTACATATTTTTGCCCAGGCAAAATTAAGTGACATGAGATTTTATAAATAAGATAAAACCCCAACACTGCACATAACAATGCAATAAGATGTGCAAGCATTTTACTTTTTGACATATTTCCAGAATCCTGGCAGCAATAACGCAGCAGCAATAACCCCAATGATACATAAGGTCCCACCTAAGGTAATCGCTTGATGTAATCCAATGGTTGAGGCCATCAACCCCGCTTGGGCATTCCCCAAAGCAGGTCCACTCATATAGCTTATCAATTCTAAGCTTGCCATTCTGCCACGTATATTATCCGGAATGGTTTCATTCCAAATGGTGACTCTAAATATACCGCTCACTGAATCTGCAGCACCTGCCAATACTAGAAAAGCGACCATTAACCAAGGGCTCATTGAGAGTCCAAAACCAATAATAGCGACACCCCACAACAAAGCAGCGAAAATCACCGCTCTACCATGATGCATGATCTTTTTTGTCCAACCACTAAATAGGGTAATAATCAAAGCACCTATTGCAGGTGCCGAATAAAACCAGCCAAGCCATTTGGTGCTGTGTAGTGAACTAGCCAACGCCGGAAATAAAGCATTTGGCATCGCAAATACCATGGCGGCAAAATCGACCGCATAGGTTCCTAATAATTCATGTCGACTCATCGCATAGCGTAGTGATTCGATGATGCTCTTAAAGGAAAGCGGATTCTGGCTCTCAATCAACGGCGGCATCGCTTTGATTAAATTAATAGCGAGTATGGAGAAAACAAAGGTCGCTAAATCTAGGGTATAGGTCCATGCCAAACCAAAGTTCGCAATAAAAATACCCGCTATCGCAGGCCCCCCTATCATACCAACCGTTGCTTTGAACGTGGTTAAAATAGCCGCCGCTTGAATTTCATGATGTTTTACTAAGCGAGGCGCCATCGCATCTAATGAGGGGCGATGAATACCATTTAAAGCGGAAAGAAATGCGGCGATCACAAAAATCAGCCAAACATGAGGTGCTGGCAATAACGAATTGAATAGGAGGACACTAATCCCGAGAGCCATGCCAATTTCGGCGCCAATCAATAATTTTCTTCTATCCATGGCATCGGATAGAGCGCCACCAATAAAAGCGGTGATCAACAAGGGAACAAATTCTACCAGCCCTAACATACCAACCGCCAAGGTTGAATTCGTAAGTTGAAAAACTTGATACGGAAGTGCAACAAACGTCATCATGGTGCCAAAAAAAGAGATGAACTGCCCAAAAAAGAGATAACGAAAATCGCGATTATGTTTGAGAGGGGAGATATCGATTAGCATGTGCGTCCAATGCTGATAAACAATTTATTTACCAGCATAGCATACCGCACATTTTTAAAAAGGTTAACTATTAGCGCGCTCTTAAAAAGCGTCTAGCTTGCTTTTCGTTCACATATTTTTCATTGTCCACGGCTCTTCTATCGACATCATAGAAATAGTTTGGATGACCAGTAACGATCTTCCTAGCATAATAACGCGAAAGCGTGTTGCATTTTTCAACACTTGTCGTGGACGATGCTGGTTTTGCGCTATTTGCTTCTTTATTTTGTAATAATGAAGCAATCTCTTGTTCTAGTTCTGTTAATGTTTTTAGATAAGGCGTCGCACTAAGGCCTAACCAAGCTGTAAGCCCTTCGGATTTTTCATAGGCGACTTTCAGTGGTCGTGCGCTACTATCTAATTTAACTTTAATGTTATGTTGCCCAAAGATTGAGCGAGCCAGTTTATTAAAACACAACAAACCTGCGCTACCAGCAACGCCTGCTATCCCACATTGAACAAGAAAGCTTATTGGCATTAACCATGGTAAGCCAATATAACAAATACCTGCCAAGGTTGAAGCAAATAATATCCGTGAAACCCCTTCCCATTCTGGCAACATATTTCTGATTTGACCTAATGTGGTCTTAGCTGCTTCAAGCTCATCTAGATAATCTTGATGCGAAACCATTTTACGCTCTTCTTTGGTGACGCAGATCCGTGTCCTGGCAGTTGGCTTAAGCATCTTTGGATTTTCAGTGTACAAGACACTACTCGCATTTCTTGCCGTTAAATTTTCATGCAAAGAACGTAAAATTTCTGAAGTTGCCTCTTTACGTTCATTTAATACACCTCGCGTAAAGGTATTAAAGACGGTCCAATCTCCACAGGTATTCCCTGATTGACGAGAGCATCTTTCATAACGAAATTTAGTGCCACGGTGCGTTCGCATAAATTCTTTGCTTGCCGCATACACATTCTGAGCATAGCCAGTTTTCGTTCCGATTGAATCTAAATGACGCAATAACATTTGATTGGGTTGCAAAGGAAGTTGCCAGTTACCATGATCGGCAGATTTCAAAACAATGCCACAATTAGCTATCAAGAAATTTTTAACATTATTGACTTGAATGGTGTGACTCTTAGGATTGCCACTTTCATCGACGTATTGCGCTTGATTTTCTGGTAAGGCTGCATGTGCCGCATGAGCTTGATATAATGCCTGATAATCATTGGCATCTAAGCCATTAAACTCCGCTAATAAACCCGTCCAATGTGAATTAAGATGATTAATGCCAAAAGCAATTTTAATATTGTTGCTGGGTAATTCTTGATATTCTTTTGCTATCAAATCAGCGATTAAATTAAGGAAGACTTCTTGTAGATTAGCACTAACGCTTTGCCTTGCACTCGCATCATCACTATCAGTAATCGCAGGACAAGTCACAAAGGCAAAAATACACCCATCTTCTGTGCGTAGAATCCGACCTTCTTCGAATGCGCCCAAATCCCACTGTTGATGACGTTGCAGTCTTTTTTTATTGAGATAAGCTCTTGTGTACCCTGCCAATAGATCTTTTATATCATAAAGTCCTAATAATGTGCCGGTATTACTCATAGAAGATTCCTTTAATTATCACCCAGGATTTATATGACTTTTAAAAGTGCACATCCGCACGATTATTTTCAATCATATTGTTATCTGACCAGAGGGGCATAATATGCGACTAGCTAACTAAAGTAAATGGCGACTAGGAATAATTCTGAAATGCTCAGCAAATATCACAAGGGTTTAGGCGGTATGTACACTGATAATGTCATAGTACCTGAGAACGTCCATTTTTAAAAAATTTGGCTAAAAAATGGGTCGAAAGGGCACAGCATACATAAAGTATGTGAGCCGCCCTGAATCGTTATGGGCTAATGGCATTCTTTCTTTTGAATACTCACCTCAAGCGGCGATGGCCCGATTAATTTTGGCGAAGACGCTGGTTTATCAATCGCGTTTACTTTAACGTAAAGTTTACACTTTTGCGTTTCTAATACATAACCATGATCAGTTTCCGTGATTGTTTTCACCCATTCTGCGCCACCCAGTGCATCATACACCTCTTTAGATTCCATGATTGTTTTAATGCGACGCATGCTTTCTGCGGTAGGCGGAAGGGCTGCCATGACAGATTGCATCATGAACATTAATCCTAATGTGATTGTCATTTTTAAATGCATCGTCATTCCTTTTTCTATGATGATTGCCCTTAGCGATGTCTTTTAAGCATCTTTTCGGTTGCATTCACTAAGGCATCCGTAATACCGGGTTCCGCCGATGAGTGTCCTGCATCACGAATGACATATAATTCACTTTCTGGCCAAGCCTGATTCAAGGCGCGTGCATTCTCAAATGGGCAGATCATGTCATAACGACCATGCACAATAATGCCGGGGATACCTTCCAGTTTATAAGCATCCCGTAAAATTTGATTTTCTTGGATGAAACAATGATTCATAAAGTAATGCGTTTCAATCGCTGCTAAACTGGCTGCGGTATGACATTGGGTAAATCGTTCAAGTACCGCCTTGCAAGGATGTAGTGTGGCGCATTGACCTTCCCATTGTGCCCAATGCTTTGCTGCATTCATTCTGGCTAATTCATCTGGCCCTGTTAAACGCTTGTAGTAGGCGTGAATAAGATTATCTCGTTCTTCCTCGGGGATTGGAAAAACAAATTCTTCCCAATAATCTGGAAACACCGCTTTTGCACCGCCTTGATAAAACCAGCGTAGTTCTTGTTGCCGCCCAAGAAAGATTCCTCGCAATATCATACCCATCACATTTTCGGGATGTTTTTGCGCATAAAGTAGGCTTAAAGTTGAACCCCATGAACCGCCAAATAATACCCATTGCTTGATATTGAAATAAGACCTGATTGCTTCTATGTCACTCAATAGATCTTGAGTCGTATTATTTTCTAAACTGCCGTGAGGTGTTGAATGTCCACAACCACGTTGATCAAATAAAATAATGCGATAATGCTCAGGATCGAAGAAACGACGATCATCGGGTGTGGTTCCTGCACCAGGGCCCCCATGCACAAATAAGACGGGTAATCCTTCTTTATCGCCACATTCCTCAACATGGAGTGTATGGTGTGTATCCACTTTTATTTGGTGCTGTGCATAAGGCTTGATTGCAGGATATAAAGGCTTCATAGACATTCCCTTCTACTGGCATTCACAGGTTCTGTTTCTTTTGATTGTGTCTGAATTTGCCATTTTAAGCTACTGTCGGTAGTGTTAAATGGTAAATTGCTTACATCGCATTTGGCGTTCTCCTCTATTTCCCAAGCACAACCAATGCGATACTGACATGGTCAATCTCCAACCGACCATAATTCGGATTAGCCCGGGACCCCTCCCGGGCTTTTTTTTAGGCGTTGCTGCGTGAATCGCGTTTACGTTCGTGTTCTTTCAAGAACTTCTTACGGATCCGAATCGCATTAGGGGTTACTTCCACCAATTCATCATCTTCAATAAATTCTAACGATTGCTCTAAAGACTGTTTGATGTGTGGTGTGAGGATAATATTTTCATCGGTACCAGCAGCACGAATGTTTGTCAGCTGCTTGCCTTTTGTCACATTTACGACTAAATCATTGTCACGTGAATGGATACCGACAATCATGCCTTCATACACTTCTGTTTGTGGACCAATTAATAAACGGCCCCGAGCTTGCAATCCCCATAATGAATAGGCAGTTGCTTTACCCGCCGCATTTGCAATCATGACGCCTTGTAATCGGGAAGCCACAGTTCCTGGTTTGTAAGGGCCATAGTGATCAAACACGTGAGTCGCAATACCTGTACCGGAAGTTAAGGTCAAAAATAGTGAATGAAAACCAATGAGACCACGTGAAGGAATCACGTAATCCATCCGTACTCTTCCCTTACCGTCTGGCATCATGTCGACAAGTTGTCCACGTCTTGCACCTAATTGCTCCATGATCGGGCCTTGATCTTTCTCTTCCACATCAATAGCCAATGTTTCATAAGGCTCTAATATTTCTTCGCCTTCTTTATGCAAAATGACTTCTGGGCGAGAAACCGCAATCTCATAGCCTTCACGGCGCATCGTTTCGATTAGAATCGATAAATGTAGCTCTCCACGACCAGAAACGCGGAATTTATCGGGATCTTCCGTATCTTCCACTCTTAGTGCCACATTATGTAAACATTCTCTGGCTAATCGTTCGCGGATTTGGCGGCTAGTGACAAATTTTCCATCTAACCCAGCAAATGGCGAGGTATTGACCTGGAAAGTCATGCTAATGGTGGGTTCATCTACTTTTAAGGCAGGTAATGCTTCAACATTGCCTTTATCACATATCGTGTCAGAAATGGCTAATGGCTCAATACCCGTAATCGCAACAATTTCACCGGCTTTTCCTTCCGGTTGTTCAATGCGCTCTAAGCCCAAATAACCCAAGATTTGTAATACTTTGCCGGGTCTGGTTCGTCCTTGGCTATCGATAATAGAAACCTGTGTATTACTTTTAATCGTGCCACGTTTGATTAAACCGATACCAATGGTTCCTACATAACTTGAATAATCCAAAGAACTAATTTGCATTTGGAACGGGCCATTAGGATCGCAAACAGGTGGCTCAACACGCTTAACAATTTCTTCAAACAAAGGCGTCATATCCGTGCCTGGCTCTGCTAAGTTCGTCGTCGCGGTGCCCAATAGCGCAGAAGTATAAACAACGGGGAAATCTAATTGTTCTTCTGTTGCTCCTAATTTATCGAATAAATCGAAAACTCTATCAATAACCCACGAAGGCCGACTACCGGGTCTATCAACTTTATTCACCACAACAATAGGTCGTAAACCTTGGGCAAAGGCTTTTTGCGTTACAAAGCGGGTTTGGGGCATCGGGCCATCGACGGCATCGACTAATAACAATACCGCATCAACCATCGATAAAATCCGTTCAACTTCGCCACCAAAATCGGCGTGCCCCGGGGTATCGACAATGTTAATTCGATAATCACGCCATTTAATGGCGGTGTTTTTCGCTAAAATGGTGATTCCACGCTCTTTTTCTAAGTCGTTAGAGTCCATAATGCAGTTAACATTACCCATTCTGGCATCTAAGGTACCAGATTGCTGTAGCAGACGATCGACAAGTGTTGTTTTACCATGATCGACGTGAGCGATAATGGCGATGTTTCTAAGCTGTTGCTGCATGGTCCACCTAAAAAAATAAAAGCATTCTAACATTGATTCTCATCGAAGCAGATAAGTTTCTTATTCTTCTTATGCGCATCTGCACGAAATTAAACGCATTGAAGGGTAAAGTGCCCTTGACTTGTGTCGATATCAAGACTGAGGGAGACTAAAAATAGGGGGTGCAAACCTATGTCATCTCTGATATTACACCCAACAACCATTGCACAGTGGTACGCGTTGGTAAATGAAGCCGAGCATGCTTGTGCTATTTCATTGTCTGAAGATCTCGAATCCTATCTCGTTTTTTTACTGCAACGTTTTACCGGCCAACCTGAAATTGCATCTAGCGTGTTAGGACTCGATTTTCTAAAAAGTTATCAACAAGTCTCATCTTCTCACCTACACCTTAAGGACGTTGGCGATAAATGTCTCTTACTAGCAGGTCTGTTCCCGGGTAGGGCTGTTAAGCGACGGGTAAAGTTAAGCTACTTTGTTAAGTTGGGTCAAACAGCTTATTCAACTTTATCGAGCTACGTTGTGCATCAAGAAGAATTATTTAACCAACTCTGCTACGAATTTCCCAAATTATTGGATGTCTTGCTCACCATGCGCACGACATCTGAAACCATCGATTTATTTCAATCTTTGGAGCTTTGGCATGAAACGGGTAGCCAGGTAGCTTGGAAAAGATTACGCCAAGTAACTGCTTCACTTCCTATTACTGACACTAACAAAAAATTAATAAATTAATTTTGATACCGGCTTCCTGCTCTATCCCGATTGGGTTAAAATAATCGCTCCGTATGCAAAGGGGATTGCAGCATGTCCATTCAAAAAGTACTAGAACAAATTCAAGAAAATAAAATCAAATTCGTCGACTTACGCTTTACTGATACACGTGGCAAAGAACAACATGTTTCTGTTCCAGCCCACGTCGTTAATGAAGAATTTTTAGCTGAAGGCAAAATGTTTGATGGTTCCTCCATTGCGGGTTGGAAAGGAATTAATGAATCTGACATGATTTTACTGCCTGATCCAGAAACCGCTGTTATTGATCCTTTTCTCGAAGAAGCAACACTACTGATTCGTTGCGATATTCATGATCCAACAACAATGCAAAGCTATATCAGGGATCCTCGCTCACTTGCCCGAAGAGCTGAGCAATATTTGAAATCAACCGGCATTGCAGACACTGCCTTTTTTGGTCCAGAACCAGAGTTTTTTATTCTCGATGATGTGCGCTGGAAAATCAGCATGAATAGCGCATACTATATGATTGATGCTGATGAAGCTGCTTGGAATTCCGAACGGAATATGACCGGCGGAAATATGGGCCATCGCCCTACGGTTAAAGGCGGTTATTTCCCAGTTCCTCCCGTTGATTCATCGCAAGATCTACGTTCTGCCATGTGCCAAACCCTTGAAAAAATGGGATTAGAAGTAGAAACCCATCACCATGAAGTCGCAACCGCTGGTCAAAATGAAATCGGCACTAAATTTCGTACGCTCCTACGCAAAGCAGATGAACTCCAGATCTTAAAATATGTTGTGCATAATGTTTCGCATGCTTACGGTAAAACAGCAACATTTATGCCAAAACCTATCGTCGGAGACAACGGCAGCGGTATGCATTGCCATCAGTCTTTGTTTAAAGGTGGAGTGAATTTGTTTAGTGGTGATGGTTATGCGGGTTTATCTGATATTGCGCTATTTTATATGGGCGGTATCATAAAACATGCAAAAGCATTGAATGCTTTTACCAACGCCTCAACCAATAGCTATAAACGTTTAGTACCAGGTTACGAGGCACCGGTTTATCTGGCTTATTCTGCACATAATCGTTCAGCTTCTATTCGTATTCCTTACACACCTTCACCTAAAGCTCGTCGCATCGAAGTCCGTTTCCCTGATGCTGCGACCAATCCCTATTTAGCATTCTCTGCAATGTTAATGGCTGGTCTTGATGGTATTCGTAAGCAAATTCATCCGGGTGATGCAATGGATAAAGATCTTTATGATTTGCCCCCAGAAGAAGCAGCTGAACTCGATACCGTTGCAGAAACACTGACAGAAGCATTAGATGCTCTCAAGAAAGATAATGCTTTCTTAAAAGAAGGCGGTGTTTTCTCTGATGAGCTGATCAATGGCTATATTGAACTCAAAGAACAAGAAGTAAAACGCGTTAATATGACAACGCATCCTCTTGAATTTGAAATGTACTATAGCTTGTAATCATGCAAACAATTCGTTACTTGCTACTCTTGGCGCTGATTTATTCTTCAGCGCCATTTGCTGAAACTATCTACAAAGGGACTGATGGCTCTGGTAGAACTATTTATAGTGATCAACCTTTTGAAAATAGTAATAAAATAGAAATTGAATCTCCGCAAACTTATTCTGCGCCACCTGTCACAACGAAAATCGAGCCCTTGACGAAAAGCAAAGCTATCGTTTATCAACTAAGCATTGTTGCACCTGAACAAAATCAAACCTTTACTAATGAAATCACGACTATTGACGTTAAAGTGAATATCACGCCCACCCTACAGCCTGGTGACAAGATTCAATTATTATTAAATGGGCAGCCTTATGGCACCCCAAGTGAATCGACTTCTTTCACTTTGCAATCTTTGTTTCGTGGCGCTTATCGAGTGCAAGCTCAAGTGATTTCAGCGCAGACAAACCAATCCATTGCTCAAAGCAATGAGGTAACCTTTTATCAAAAACGGCCGATGCTACATTAAACTTACAATAGAATGCAGCTGTTGGGAGACATTTCTTGCAAATTGAGTGTTTCCTGTAATGAATCAGCTAGGTTATCAACACCTTCTTCAGACAAACTCAAAGCATTCGATGGCATTGCAATACGATCTCTTTTTCTTGCTCCTTTAATGACATTGTCTAATCGACGATACTGAAAAGTGACCGGAGGAACAAAACGTTGAACGATATAAGAAGTTCCTACCAAATGGATATTCGGCACACCAAGCCATAATGGCTCTTCTTTAAATGCACGAATGGCTATCATTTGCCGTGTTATGTCTTTGAGGCTTTTGCTTTTCGCTTTTTGTGTGATGGCATACCATTCAAAAGGTTGAAAATCTTCTGCCCTTCCTTCTAATATCGCAACCTTTAGCTGATTTTCTGCATCACGCCCTTGACCCGCTAATAGGTATAATGGCAGCTCTTCTTGTGTTCTTTTGCCATAGGGCTTTACCACGTATTGTTTTGCATAGTTTGCGATTGCATACTCTATCGCGGAAACAATCAGTTTGTTTTTATCATGAATCGGGCTCAAATGTGAAAAATTGAATTGGAAAATCTGAGATGGGGATTCTTCAGCTAATTGAGCTTGCAAATCCGTTAGCTGAAATTTGAGTTCGGCTTCTTCTGACGTAATCAATTTTCTATCAAGAAGCTGGCCGAGTGCGACTTGCGCTTCTGGAAAATTCTCAACATCATCTAATTCAATTTTTGCCCAACCTATCACCGCAAAAAACCAAGCACCTTTAAAGGTTGTAAAAGATTTATGTTGCGTCACAAGATAAGCTTTAGCTTTCGCTTCTTCATTTCCCATTTCACTTAAAATCAGTTGGCTTTTTTTAAGGAACATTTCTTTACAATAAAAAATATCGTGCTGAAGTCCATCGCCATCAAAAGATGAATAAAGTAAGCCTGCAAATTGCTCCATCAATTGCGATGGTGCAAAATGCGCGTTAACAAATGCTTTCATACATCCCGTATAAAAGTCATTAACAAATAATTCATAACCACCTATCGGCGCAAATAGGCAACCCACGACATTATCAACACCCATAAATTCGCCCAAGCGAATATATTTCTTTAACAAAGGATGATTTGCTATTTCATACCAAGCATCTATCAGCTCTTGTAGCAGCAATTCGTGATCTGCTTCTAATACATTTCCTGCGATTTTTGCGCGACAATGATCAATTATTGCTTTATCACCGTCAACAAACATACCTGGTTGTAATCCCAGTTCTCTTGCTAGTGAAAAAATGATGTTCGCTTTTATCAGCGTCTCGATAGAGAAGTATTTTTCCATCTTAATTTTCAATATTTGAAAAAGAGGCGAAAAATCATCTACCTTTGCAACGTTGATTTGTCTAAACCGGTCAAGAATGATGATATTTTGAACTGAAGGGGTAACAGCATAACACCCTGCTTCGAACTCGGTTCGTATAGCAGTCATAATGATGATCCTTGATATAGTAGAAATACATAGCAATTATTATGTTTCTATTTTTTATTCTATATTGTTATATCAATCTACTACTTGCTTAGCAAGTATTGTTTGAAATAGCATCAAAATGTTACGCAAATTGCTAACTGTTTATTGTTCAATGAATAATAGTCGGCTTTGGGTATGTGAAACATAATCTCTATCACCAAAATTTCCTTTGCTTGATTTAGCACGCAAGAGCACTGCAAAATAATGTGGCATTTGCTCAGGGTACATCGACATTTGTTCACATGATATATCAACCGTAAAACCCTTAAGTCCAGTAGCGGCTTCGTTATATTGCAATTTTTGTTTGGGACATATTGCAGGATTTTGCTGAAATTTTTGCGAAGCAATTTCTAAAGCACCTAATGCAGCAAACTCCGCCTTCTTGTTTAATAATTGATAATTAATAAGTTGAGTTTGTGTAGTGCCCATTTTTAAAAGATAAACACCGGCTAATGATAAGATTAATAAAATAAATACGGTCCCAAGCAACGTAAATCCTTTTATTTTTCCTACACTACTCATAGCAGTTGCTCGACATAGATAGGTTGCGTTAATTTAACTTGTTCTTTTTCCTGCCCGAATGTTAATGAGATTAATACGCCACGACGAGATCCATCCGTTAATTGCGAAAACTGACAATCTGATATTTGATTGGTCATTAAAGATTTTTCTTGAAGATTGTCATTTAATTCTAAAATTCGTTCCAACTGATGTTCATTTTGCTTGCATCGATATTGCATCAATGAACCCACGATATAATATGGAACTGGATGCAGTATATTTTCACTCATTTTATCTTTATCATTTCTTAAGGAGAAAGGATGTAATTTTTCCTTTTCAGCGGAATTTGGAAAAACAATAAAAAGAGGCTCATTTTGATTGGCCAAATTAATATGCTCTGGCAATACTAGCGTTTGATTTGGTAACATAATGCCTTTATATAAAATTTTTCTAAAGGAAAGATTTTGTGAGTGTTCATTATTTTGAATAACAACCGATTGCGACAAACTATTGTGTAAGTCTTGTTGTATGGTGTCAAAATTTGATTCTGCAATATTAACTAATGCGCTACGCTTGGCATACCAAAAATAAGAACGTATCGGCCCAGCAATAATTTCTATTACAACGCTCGCTAAGATGGCAGATATGACCATCGTTATGACAAGTTCAATAAGCGTGAACCCTGTTTGCTTTTTCATCACTTTTTATTCTCGCAGCTTTCAATGCAGACAAATGAATATCACCTAATCTTGGCTCACTAATTGTTACATTAATTGCAAGGACATCCTTTGTTAGTTTTTCTTCATAAAAGGGTCGAATATCAATCGATATATCAAATGCAGGTATGTTACCCATGCGAGCAGCAATCTCAGGGAAAGTTGCTTGCAATTTTTGCTTATCTATTCCTTGAAACTCGCATAAATATTCTTGCTTAGTTTCACCTAATTTTTCACAATCTGATGAAGAGTCATATTTTTTTGCTAACAAAGTATCAATCACATTGCTTCCGACTTGAATTGCTTGCCATTGTAATAATGGTTCAAATTTACTATTGGTTACCGTCATAATAACGGATATGATGCCGGTTAACCCAACCGCCAAGACGATCATTAATATCACTAATTCAATCAATGTCATACCTTTTTGCTTAATTAATTTATTTTGATTCATAAGCGAATCCACTAACCGGATCAACATTGATAACTTTATGATTAATTTGCCATGAGATTTTTGCTAATTTCACATTATTTTTATCTTGCAATACCCCATGTTTATTAATAACAATTGGGAATTGCCCTATGAAATTGATACCTTTGGGAACAGCAACAGTAAATTGTTTGGTATTGTCCAGTAAGTTATTCCCTGGTAATGATTGTGTAAAGTTGCCTTCCTGACAATGCTGTTTCTGCAACAATGTTATGACTTTCTGAGTGTATGAAATTTCAACGTCACATTCCGTTGTCATCGCAACTTTTCTCGCATATAGAATCATTTGCGATATTTCATCAGTAAAAAATCTTTCCATGAATACTTCGTGGCCTTTAAATATTGAAATAGAACTTGTCCCTATTATCATAATCAGGAGTATTACCATCACTCCTTCTACCAGCGTAAAGCCATTATGATTTTGATGAGCTCTTCTGTGCATCAATGTGTAGGCAACTTCTTACTCACTATGCCACTGGTTGTGGAATAGGTAATGGTTCGCACTACTTCCTTATTTTGCTGATAGGTATAAATACATTCAGGTGCTTTATATATGGCGCAATACTGCTCATTACAATCATCACCACTACCAAATGTGACACTGGAAGATGACAAAAGATTTTTCATGAGGAGTGCACATGTTTCATTATCTTTACCACCGTTACCTAAAACATTTTCAGCCGAAATGTCTGTTTTATCACTTGCCGCATCTGGCCAACCTTCAACATTAAATCCAACATCAGCGTGGCCACTATTAGTAAAGTCGATGCCCGCAATCGGTGGCACAGAAACAGGCTGGCCGCTAGCAAGCCATTTTGCATGAGCAATATTAATAGCTGAGGCAATGGCTCCCGCGGTACCACTAACACTTGCATTATGGGCATCTTTGGTAATATTTAGAAATCTCGGTAACGCCACTGACGCTAAAATGCCTAATAAAACGATAACTATCACTAATTCAATTAGTGTAAAGCCCTTTTGCCCGTGCATTGACCTCATGAATTGACCTTTTATTATGGATATGAAACTTCACCCGTTTTAGCATCATAAGTAATTTTTTCATTTGTGCGTCTATAGGTAAAAACACAACTGTTTTCACTGGTTGCCGTCGCGCAAAAATCTCCACTATTACATTTTCCTGTTTCATCAGCAGGAATAATACTAATCCCTGATGTTTTAACAACCTTATAGAAAATCTGACCACAGGTGTCATTACCTGCAACACCACCATCCTTGATTTCTGACAAGCCATGCACCCCATCCCCACTTATCGCGACAGGATATCCTTCTTTATTAAAACGCAATCTCGCAACGCCAGTGCCATCAATATCAACAAACCTATCGGTACGTTCATTTAATTCCCATTGTGTTTTAGCAACATTTAAACCAGCACTGAAAGCCCCACCAGTTGAAGCAACAACTGCTGAACGTGCTTTATCACTGATATTTAAATATCGTGGTAATGCAACGGCTGCTAATAAACCTAGCAGTACAACAACGATCACTAACTCTATTAAGGTAAACCCGCTTTCATTTCGCATAAACGCAAATATCCGAAGTTACATATATTATAAAATTATAGTAGGCAATTTTTTTCGATTCCTTAAACCCCATCCATTTTTCTTAAGGCTACTGTTGATATATCCCACATGGGTAGAAATACGCCTAAGGCCAACAGTAGGACCATTAGGGCAATAATGATTATTAATATAGGTTCAATCAAATCGCCTAGTTGCTTAAGATCATAATCAACATCTTTCTCATAATAATATGCGATATCCAAAAGTATTTTATCCACTTCTCCTGTTTCTTCCCCAATTGCCATCATCTGCAAAGCAATTGGTGAAAACAGGTTACTTTCTTTTGCCGCATGATAAAGTGATTCACCAAGTTCTATATGATGGCGCATATTTAATATTTTCTGTGACAAATACGAATTTCCAGTTACATTTGCAACCACTTTAAAAGCTTGAAGGAGTGGCACGTTTGCACTTATTGTCATTGCAAATGCTCGACAAAATCTTGCATAAATTGAACGTCTTACTATTGAGCCTACAAATGGTATTTTTAGTTTAAAATAGGATATCCACCATTTTCCTTGGATGGTATGGGCATAATATAGAGCCCCTATTACCATTAAGATGCAAAATCCGCTTATCAACCAACCATGCAATACAAAAAGATCAGATGTTGTAATTAATATCCTAGTTGGCAAGGGTAATTTTGCTCCAAAATTTGAGAAGAAATCACGAAAAGCAGGAATCACCATGATATTAATAATAATGAGCGCGGTTAAGATTGCGGCAATCACAATGATAGGATAACGAAGCGCTGTTTTAATTCTTTGTTTCGTTGACTGTTCTGTTTCTAAATATTCTCTAATTTGTAAAAAAGATGTTTCCAATTGCCCTGTGTTTTCGCCGACCTCAACCATTGCAATCATGAGTGGTTGGAACACCATAGGATGTTTACTTAAAGCTTTACTAAAACTATAGCCAGATTCAAGGCTAATAATCACATCGGTAATAATATTTCTAAATACCGTATGTTTTGTTGTTTCACTAACCACTTTTAAACCATAAATGAGCGAAACTCCGGCTTTTAACAAGGCATACATTTGTTGAGAAAATATAATGAGTTCTTCTGCTGATGGAAGTCCCATGCCAAACAAATTCATCAGTAAATCTTCAACTGTTTGACTATCTTCCGTTATAACAATTGAAATAGGAATAATATCAATACCTGAAAGCTTGATTGCAACGTTATTAGCACTTGCTGCTTCAATCAAACCTTCAACTAGTTGACCATTTTTATCACGTCCTCTATATCGATAACTTGGCATCTTATCCTCGATTATTCAAAATATTCTAGTGATAATCGTGAGACTTCAGATAAACTGATGACGCCCAGTTTTGCGTATTCAAATGCAGATTGGGACAATGAGCAAAACAATGGATTTTTATTCACTAACTGATTATAAGTTTTTAAATCATTATCACGTAAAGCATCAACCATACTTTCCGTAATCTCTAGATATTCATAAATACCAATTCGTCCCTTGTAACCTCGCATCGCGCAATGAGTGCACCCTTTGCCTTCAACAAATCTAACATCCTTGTCTACATTAAACCCCAAATTGCTTAACATTTTTAGCTCTTCCTGTGACGGATGATAGGTTTCAAGACAACGCGTACAAACACGTCTTGCAAGGCGTTGGGCTATCACTAAATGAATTGCACTCGATGCTAAATAAGGCTGGATACCCATATCTAACAAACGCACAACAGCACTTCTTGCATCATTCGTATGCAAAGTAGATAGAACCAAATGACCTGTCATCGCTGAACGCAAGGCAATCTGTGCCGTTTCTTCATCGCGTATTTCACCAACCATGATGATATCTGGATCATGGCGTAATACCGAGCGTAATACGGTTGAAAAATTCAAGCCAATTTTAGGTTGAATTTGTATTTGATTGATTCTGTCAAATGAATACTCTACTGGATCTTCAACAGTAATGATTTTCTTATCTTGTGAATTAATTTCACTCAGTGCTGCATATAACGTCGTTGATTTACCACTCCCTGTTGGGCCTGTAACAAGAATCATTCCGTACGGTCTTTTTAAATAGGATCTGAAATGTTTAATATATTTCGATTCCATGCCTAAATCATCTAACCGCAATAACCCTGTCGTTTTATCAAGCAAACGCATCACAACGGATTCACCATTTTGCACAGGCATTGTTGCAATTCGCACATCCACTTTTCTATCTTTGACCCTAATAGTGAAACGACCATCTTGTGGCAAGCGCCTTTCTGAAATATTCAATCTGGCAATTAGTTTTAATTTAAGAACTAATGCACTAACAATATTTCTACCTTGAATAACTTGCTCTTGAAGCACACCATCAACTCGCAATCTGATCCGTAGGCCATCTTCTGCTGGTTCAATATGAATATCAGATGCATTGACTTGTATCGCATCTTCAAAGATGGAGTGCAAAAGTTTTTTAATAGGCGCATCATGTGATTCATCTTCAATATCATTAATCACATTAGTAAAAGCTATTTCTTGCTCAAGTTCGCCTACCAGTGATGCAATTTCTTCTGTACGACGATAAACTTCATCAATGATTTTTGAAAGCTCACTCTCGCGCACAATCACAATACGAATGTTCTTTTTTAACTTTCGTGCAATTTCATCATAGCCAACAATATCTGTCGGATCAGTCATTGCCACTAAGAATCCATCTTTAACTCTGTCAAGCGGTATCGCCTTTAACCTTCTTGCGATGGCTTCTGGTAGTTCTCTAATGACCTCCGGCTTTATTTTATAGGAGCTTAATTCTAGAAAGGGGATATTTAATTGTTTTGCTAAAAACATTACCAAATCAGTTTCTTTTAAATATCCAAGTTCAATTAAAACATCTCCTAACTTTCGTCCCGTACCTTGTTGCTTGCGCAAAGCCTTTTCAAGCTGTGAAAAGGAAATTATCTTGTTTTCAACAAGCAAATCTCCTAATCTTATTTTTTTAATCATTAATAGCTCCCGCATTAACACTCGTTTCTTTAACTTCAGCGTTTGTTTCAAGCGGGCTGCTTAGCATATAGACAATGAGAATAATCTGTGCTTGTGGAAAACGGGTTACCTTATACTCCAACGATTTCCATCCTATTGGGAAAGGTAATTTCTCAACCTTTTTCAAGTAACGTAGCATATTTTGATACTCACCTGTAAAAGTAATCTTAACGCGGTGCTTATAAAGAACTGAACTGTCCTTATCTGCATTAAATGGAATTTTTTCAATTGTTTCCAAACTGACCAATTTTAAATCGCTTAAATCACGCAACATGCTTTCTAGTAAATAAGGGATTCGCGTTGGCGGTATAATCCTATTTTTAAATTTAAGTAATGATTCATTCTTTTTTATTAATAATTCTTCTAATTGTTGCTGTGCCTTCGGCTTTTCTATATTATTAACGTTTCTGGATCCTGACTGCAAAGTCAGCAACTGTGCATGCGTGGCTTCATATTGTTGCTGCAAATTCGTTTTTTCTTCTTTTTTCATTGCGATCTGTTCATTCAATGAAGAGATAAACATATTTTGCATCAATGCAATAACAAACACCCCTCCCGTAACCAATAATAATACGCGCTCTCTAATGGTTCGCATATTAACGATGGATTGTATGCTTTCCCAGGAATCGGTAATTTTCTTCATCATGTTACTATGTTGCATCATTCAGCCTGCAAATTAAATTTTACATAATCTTTATCTTGCTTTAGATTGTCTAATCTTACTTTCTTAACTTGGGTGCTTATAATAGAAGGTGATTTTTGCCATGATTGAACCATAATAGGAACTAACTGTGGCTCTAATGCTACACCTGAAAATGACATTCTTCTTCCTTCATCTTGTAAATTGATATAGGCAAGGTAAGTTCCTTTTACATGGCGCATCGCTATTGATTCCACGTAAAATGAAAAAGGTGAACGATCTTCATCTTCTAATTGCTTAAGCTGCGATACAATACTGTCAATATCTGCAATTTTTTCTTTAAGCAGTATCATTTCATTTTTAGCTTTAACGACATTATTTACTTTTTTGTTTTGCGACAATTCTAGTAATTCACTATTTTCTTGAGATTGCTCTTCTTTTAATGTTTCAATTTCTTTGACATGATTAATAAGAATTAATTTATGTATAAATGCGGATATAATAAGCAATGCAAGTAATGCTAACCAAATTTGCATAATTCTCATTGCAGATAACGTTGGAAGATAAGCTTGCGTTTTTTGATAAAGATTAATTTTCTGTTTAAAAAATTGCATCATAGTGCTCCACTGATCGCAGCTCCAATTACGAAGGTGTTGCTGTTAGATTGACTCATGTCCAGTTTTTCTGATTCTTTTATAAATTCAGCATAGTTAATCATTCTTACTGGAAGACTCAAAATGTTACTTAGGTTTGTCAATATTTCTGCTTTGCGCTCTGGCAATGGTGTCAAAACAATCCGTGAAATAACTATATTTTTTAAATTGCTAGAACAATAATCAATTGAACGCTGAATCTCTACAGCCAGATCTTGTAATTCTGATTCTGTTTTTAGTTGACGATGGCCAATATCAAAATCTCTCATCATATAAAGTATTTTATTTTTGAATAATATAATATGACTTTTATGTTCTTCTATATGTAAGAGTGCTTGCCCTTCATCCGAATCGTCTAGTTGAAATGCAATTTCGCGCAATGCGCTTTGGCAAATATCAACGGATATGACATTTAGCCCCAATTCCTTTATAAATTCTGCATATTCGTCTACTGTGCTTTTTTTAGTTGCAATGACATAAGTCAGCATTGCATTATTCTCTTTATTTTTTTGAGGCACTTCAATGTAATCAACCACCGCCTCTTCGATAGGATAATCAAGATAATCTGCAATACGCCAACGCACGGCATCTTTCTTCTCATTGATTGAAACCATGGGCTGCTCTACCAAAAAAATTTGATAATCACTTTGTGGAATCAATATATTGGTTTTGATTGCAGATAAATTTAGCTGTGCAATTTTCTCTTTTAAGAATTGCTTTTGCTGGTCCCATTGGGATGTTTCATGATGATCAACTTCTAATAAAATTTTGTTGTTCTGCTTTTCTTCAATAAGCGCAAACCGTATGCCTTGAGTGGTAAATTGAATCCCTAATTGCTTTTCCTGTAACGGGTCATTTTTCACTTTGAAAAGCGGCATGACAAAACCTCATTCCTTGGTTTGCTAGATATAGATCCTGCTATGGCCAATGTAAGCCTTATATACGAATTGTAGTCGCCTAACCAACTTATACAAGTTTACTTCAGCTCTTTTTGAAAATGCCGATGATTAGCTTGTCAGACTTTTTGTTGGCAAAGATAAATAAGCAGGTATGCTCATGGAAAATTTAAATAAGGTACCAACAGTTAGGATGTTCCTTGCTGCAATCACGTTAGGAATTGGCATTGGTATATCCCCCCAAACTAGCTTTGGAACAACTTATGTACTACCTCACAACGGTAGTATTATCGGCAATATTCAACATGCAACCGTTATGCCCGGTGACACGTTAGCAACGTTAGGTTTACGACACGGTGTTGGCGGTTACGAAATGATGGAAGCAAACCCAGGCGTTAGCTTTCGTGATCCCCCCGTCGGAGCCACATTAATCGTGCCTTCAAGATTTATTCTCCCCGAAGGATCTCGTCAAGGCATCGTCATTAACATCGCTGAATTACGCTTATATTATTATCATCCTGATGGGGTGCATGTTTCTACTTATCCGATTGGAGTCGGGCAAGAGGGCTGGGATACGCCGTTAGGAAAAAACGCCGTTGTTCGTATGCGAGAAAAACCGACTTGGGTCGTGCCTGATTCTATTATGGAGAATCATTTACGTCATGGGAAAGTTATCCCAAAAGTAAAACCCGCAGGACCGGATAATCCATTAGGTGAATATGCAATCACGACTGGATTTAAAAATATTGTCATTCACGGCACACCTGATACCAAAGAAAAAGCCGTAGGACTTCGTTCAAGTCATGGCTGTATTCGGATGCGAAATAGTGATGTGGGTGATTTATACAAAATGGTTAAAGTAGGTACGCCTGTAGAAATCATTCATCAACCTGTTAAAATTGGGCAATTAGATAATAAAGTTTATCTAGAGTCACATGTCCCAGTCTCAGAAACGCTCACTATGGCAGATTATCGCGATGTGGGATCATTAATTAAAAAAGTCACCAGTAAAGCCGGCGATAAATA
Source organism: Candidatus Berkiella aquae (assembly GCF_001431295.2). Classification (NCBI taxonomy): domain Bacteria; kingdom Pseudomonadati; phylum Pseudomonadota; class Gammaproteobacteria; order Candidatus Berkiellales; family Candidatus Berkiellaceae; genus Candidatus Berkiella; species Candidatus Berkiella aquae. Next base: position 3,324,145 of record NZ_LKAJ02000001.1, read on the forward strand.
TACTATCGAATGGCAAAAAGTGGATGAGCTGCAACGAAATCATCGCGGATATCCAGAGCCTATCGGATCTATCTTTTAAAAAATAGCAATCTGTGTCAATATCGACTCTCTTTTTGGAGAGTCGATATGTTTTCTATCATTTTATATCAACCTGAAATTCCGCCTAATACCGGTAATATCATTCGCTTATGTGCCAATACTGGCGCTACTTTGCATTTGATTGAACCCCTAGGTTTTGTGTTAGATGATAAAAATTTACGCCGTGCCGGCTTAGATTATCATCCCCTAACGCAAATTCATGTTCATCCTGATTTTGATTCTTGTCTTGCCCATTTCAGCGATAAGCGTATTTTTGCGCTAAGTGCAAAAGGTAAAACACTTTATACGACGCCTTCGTTTTCGGCAGACGATGCTTTTTTATTTGGCCCTGAAACGCGCGGCTTACCACAAGACGTTCTGCAAACCTTTACACAGGAACATATTCTGCGATTACCACAAATAACCGCTGATCGTAGCTTAAATCTTTCCAATACTGCTGCAGTAATGCTTTACGAGGCTTGGCGGCAAATTAATTTTACTTAGCCTTCCGTTTTTGGCGGGCGATTAAGAAGGTTGGTAACGGCTTGTTGTGGTGTGGTCTTTGCAAAAAGTACATCATAAACTTGTTGGCAAATAGGCATATCAATCTTTAATTTATGGGCAAGAAGCATCACTTGTTTCGCATTTATTTTACCTTCAACAACCTGCCCGATGGTTTGCTCTGCTTGATCTTGTGAGATCCCTTGGCCTAACGCTAAACCAAATCGACGATTGCGCGATTGATTGTCAGTACATGTCAGGACAATATCACCAACACCCGATAATCCCATCAACGTTGCGAGTTTAGCGCCTAATGCATCTCCTAAACGACATAACTCGGCCAATCCACGAGTAATCAATGCAGAGCGCGCATTTGCGCCATAACCTAAACCATCTGACATACCCACAGCGATGGCAAGTACATTTTTGACAGCACCACCTAATTCAACGCCAGGCATATCATCGGATAAATAAACACGAAATTGTTCACTATGAAAAGCGGTTTGCAGCGCTTGACCAAAAGCAATTTCATTGGCTGCAATGGTAATTGCGGTAGGTAATCCTTTGGCAACTTCTGTTGCAAAACTTGGACCAGATAAAACAGCCATTGGGCGCTGACCACAATGAAGCTCACAGAGCTCATGCAATAAATCACCGTTTTCCGATAAGCCTTTTGTTCCCCAAATGATGCCTGCTTGCGCAGTTAAGAATGGGGCAATCGCTTTGGTTACCTCAGCAAAAGCGTGACTTGGCACAACCAAAAAAACAACGGCTTCTTTTCCCGCAGATTGGAAGGCTTGTGGCAAGGAACTACTAAAACTGACATTGGCAGGAAAAGTAAAATGAGGAAGATACTGCTCATTGACACGTGTCTTGGCGCAAGCTGCCATTGCGTCGGGATCATGTCCCCATAGCACAACTTGATGCCCTTGTTTTGCAAGGTAGAGCGCAAGCGCACTACCCCAGGAACCTGATCCTAATACTAAAAAAGATTTCATTGACGTGTTGCTTGACCTTCGCCTGCTTTGCCTTGCTTTTGTTGCTCTAAATGTTGCAAGTAAAGCGCATCAAAATTTACCGGCGCTAACAATAACTGTGGGAAGCCGCCACGAATGACGATATCTGAAATCGTTTCACGCGCATAAGGATAAAGAATATTAGGACACATACTACCGAGTGCATGACCAAGTTGATCTTGATTGAAACCTTTGACGGTAAAGATACCTGCTTCATGGACTTCAACTAAAAAGGCAACTCGCTCACCCATTTTTACTGTGACCGTTAAATGCAACACAACTTCATAAATCGATTCTTCTAATCGATTTGTTTTGGTTTGCAAATCAACATTCACTTCCGGTTTCCATTCTTCTCTGAAAATTTCTGGTGCATGGGGTGTTTCAAAAGAAACATCTTTAACGTAAATGCGCTGAATGGTGAAAACGGGACCATCTTGATTCGTGTTTTTATCTGTCATTCCTACTTTTCCTTATATTAAAATTTATTTGACTACGGGCATGCCAGCTGTGGCCCACCCATCCATGCCATTTGCAAGAAAATATACCTGATTAAAACCATTGGCGTTAAGAATTTTCGCCATTTTAGGAGCATCGGAACCATTTGCACAAACTAAAACAAGCGGTTTTGTTTTGTATTTGTTTAAGGTATTAAGCTTCCCTTGAAAATCTGCTTGCGGCAAATTGATAGCACCAATGATATGGCCTTGCTCAAAGCGCGCTTGAGTACGAATATCAACGACCACGCCTGCAGAGTGATTTAGCAGATTGACCAAATCTTGCGGAGCTAACTGAGGTATCCCCATCGAGCGATGGCGCCATTCATTCACTAACAAGATGAAAACAATGGCAAGAAAGGTACCACTAAGAGCCCAGTGTTCGACAAAAAACGTTAAGAGGGGATTCATTCTCCCTACCTCGCTCTAAATCAAAGCCGTTTATTATACACACTATCAAGTTAACTAGCGACGTGAAACCGGCAATTGTTTATCCTTGTCTGTGCTTGTGACGATTCACCCAGGATTGCTGACTTGAAACCATGGATTTCTCCGCCCTACAATGAAGCTTGTAACTTCATAATAAGTAAGCTTAATCATGTCCATATCTCGTCCTAAACCAGTTGTTTTACTCATTTTTGATGGATGGGGTTGGTATGAACCTCATGAACAAGCTGGCAATGCCATTTTAGCGGCCAAAACACCAAACTGGGACCGTCTGCTTGCCCAAGCCCCACATACCGTTCTTTCTGCCTCTGGTGAAGACGTCGGTCTACCGGATGGACAAATGGGAAATTCGGAAGTCGGCCATCTTACCTTGGGATCTGGGCGCACGATTTATCAAGATCTCACTCGCATTACGAAATCGATTGAAAAGGGTGAATTTTTTCAAAATAGTACGCTAAAAGAAGCTTTCAATAAGGCAGCAACTGAACAAAAAAGCATACATTTGATGGCACTTTTATCTGCAGGTGGTGTCCATAGCCATGAAGACCACCTCTTTGCTGCGATACAAATGGCTGCGCAAAATCATTGTTCCCAAATTTATATTCATGCTTTTTTAGATGGTCGCGATACGCCACCCCAAAGTGCAAAAGCTTCCCTTGAGAAACTGCAAGAAGTCATTGCAAAAACACCCGGTGCTAAATTGGCCAGCGTGAGTGGAAGATACTATGCTATGGATCGTGACAAGCGTTGGGAACGCGTTAAGCTCGCTTATGATGCCATCGTATACGGCCAGTCTCCCTTTGTTGCATCCTCTGGGATCGAAGCCCTTGAATTAGCTTATCTTCGAGCTGAAACAGATGAATTTGTTAAACCAACATGTATCGTATCGCCACACGAAACACCCGTGACTGTGCAAACAGGAGATGTTGTTGTTTATATGAACTTTCGCTCCGATCGTGCCAGAGCATTGGCTTATGCTTTAACCTCGCCTGAATTCAATGGATTTGAGCGTGGTAATTACCCTCAATTGGGAGAGTTTGTTGGCCTAACCGAATATGATAGTTCTTTAAATGTGAAAGTTGCTTTCGCGCCACAAACTCATCGAAATGGATTGGGTGAGTATTTACAAAACCAAGGATTATCGCAATTACGATTAGCAGAAACAGAAAAATACGCCCATGTTACTTTCTTTTTTAATGGCGGTGTTGAAAAACCTTTTCTCAAAGAAGACCGTGTATTAATACCCTCTCCTAAGGTGACGACTTATGATCAAGAACCACAGATGAGCGCTTATCCCTTAACGGAGAAGCTCATCGAAGGGATTACCAGTCTAAAATATGATTGCATTGTTTGTAATTATGCCAATGCTGACATGGTGGGTCATACTGGCGATTTTACTGCGGCTGTTGGTGCTATCCAGACGTTAGATATTTGTCTTGGCAAAATATTAGCTGCCTTAGATAGTGTTGGAGGGTGTGCATTAATTACCTCTGATCATGGTAATGCAGAATGCATGATAGATAGTGAAACTCATCAACCCCATACAGCGCATACAACCTCATTAGTTCCATTAGTTTACTATGGTAAAGAACACTTACATTTTATGGCTGATGGGAAATTATCTGACGTTACACCCACGCTATTGCAACTCATGGGATTGCCAAAACCAAGTGAAATGACAGGGCATTCTTTGATTCAACCCGAATCGGTGACACCTTATGACACAAAAACCAGCAATTCAAAAACGTTTACTTAATGGGTTTTTTTTAGGTTGGATTCTTTTTTTGCTGCCTTCAATATTGTGGGCAGCAGAAGATCCCTCGCAAATTAAAAAAAATTTGCAAGGTGTGCAATCTGAGATTAAAAAAATTGAAAAAGATCTCTATCAAACACATACACAAGAGCGTTCACATATCCAAAAATTAGCGGAGATCGAAAAACAAATTGGTGAACAAGCAGATAATTTGCTCATCCAAGAAAATAAAATTCAAGAGCATCAACAAGAATTAAAAACACTTGAGCAGCAAACAGCAACGTTGCAGCAAACAAATCTAGAACATCAAAAAGCATTAAGTCGATTAATTAATGTTACTTTTGAACATTACCATAAAGAAAGATTAAACTTGTTGTTCAATCCGCAAGAGATGTCAAAGCTTGCAAGATTAAATCAATATTATGTTCATTTTTATGCACAGCGTGCTAATAAAATTCGCGAACTTCAAGCTCATTTAAGCCATGTCATCGTCTTACAAAATAAAGTAAAACAAAAACAACAAGCCATTTTACTATTGACCCAAGATTTAAAACAAAAACAAAACGAATTATTAGCTAACAAAACGGAACGAGCACAATTACTGAATATGTTGACCAACGAACGAAAGAGTTCTGAAGAAAAATTGGCACAACTACAAAGTCAAGAACAGCATCTTGAACAACTTTTTAAAGCCATTCAAGAAAAAATATCAACAACACCAACCTACATTGATCCCGCTCAAGAATTCGCGAAAATGAAGCGCCGTTTAGCTTTACCTATTCAAGAATCTGGCGCTTTTTTAACAAAACTACCTCATCTCAAAAAGGCAAAAGCAAAAAAATCTTATATCCAAGCCAATGCCGGCACACCGGTCAATGCCATTTTTCCTGGACGAGTGGTTTTTGCAGAGTGGTTACGGGGTGTTGGATTACTTTTAATCATCGATCATGGCGATGGTTATATGAGTCTTTATGGTAATAATCAGAAACTGTATAAAAGTTTAGGCGAATGGGTCTCGGCCGGAGAAATGATCGCTCGTGTGGGTCAAAGCGGCGGACATGCAGAACCCGGATTATACTTTGAGATAAGAAAGGACGGTGAAGCGTTAGATCCTACTCCTTGGTTCAGCAAAGCCTGAACGGGATAGAGTCTGCGAAGACTATACGCTTTGTAAATTCTGCTCAACGTATAAGGATATAGGTATGAGCCCATTGATAAACCGTGCTCCACTAAGAGCACTGTTATTTGTACTGGCATTGCAAACAACTGTAACTTCTTTACCAGTATTAGCAAAAGAGAAAGATGACGCCGCCAGCAACGCCAAAGTAAAAGCCACTATACAGGAAACACTTCCCTTAGATGATTTGCAACGCTTCACCTCTGTTGTTGAGCAAATCCGCAAGTATTATGTCAAACCGGTCAATGATAAAGAATTATTTGAAAATGCTATCCGGGGCATGTTAAGCGGACTTGATCCACATTCAGCTTATTTAGATGAAAATGAATTTTCTGATCTTCGAGCCAATACCTCTGGTAAATTTGGCGGACTGGGTATTGAAGTCACCATGGAAGATGGCTTTGTCAGAGTCATTAGCCCTATTGATGATACGCCTGCTAGTCGCGCCGGTCTTAAATCAGGAGACTTTATTGTCAAATTGGATGACACGCCTGTAAAAGGCTTAACGTTGAAAAAAGCGGTTGAGATGATGCGTGGCGATCGCGGCACCAATATATTGCTTACCGTGGTTCGCAAAGGCACCAATGCCCCTTTAAAAATCAAAGTGACCCGCGATATTATTCAAGTAAAAAGTATCCGCACGAAAATATTAGATAAATCTTATGGTTATGTACGTGTTTCACAGTTCCAAACACATTCTGGAGAAGATCTCGTTCAAGCTGTCGAAAAACTACAGAAAGAGACCAATAACCAGCTTAAAGGCTTGATTATTGATTTACGCAACAATCCTGGAGGAATTTTAGAATCCTCTGTGAAGGTTGCCGATGCATTCCTTGATAAATCAAGATTAAATTATAATGGCATGATTGTTTATACTGAAGGACGATTACCGGGTTCTGAAATTAAAGAACTTGCAACCGATGGTGATATTCTACAAGGTGCGCCGGTTGTTGTTATCGTCAATGGTGGTTCTGCCTCTGCCTCTGAAATTGTGGCGGGTGCATTACAAGATCATAAACGCGCTTTAATTGTGGGAACCCAAACGTTTGGTAAAGGCTCTGTGCAAACCGTCTTACCTTTAAGAGATAATCATGGCTTGAAACTCACGACGGCACTTTATTTCACTCCCGCTGGACGCTCAATTCAAGCAAAAGGGATTGTGCCCGATATTGAGATCCCAGATATTAAAATGCCAGAAGTAAAACATGATGAGTTAGAAGAACTGGTTAATATTCGTGAAAGCGATCTAGACGGCCACTTAGAGAACGGCGCGAAAAAACCTGAAAGCAGTCCTGAAAAAGAGCCGCAGGCCAGCAATACAACTGAAACACCAAGCAAAGAAGCAAAAAGTGAATCAGATGAAGGTAAATTAGCACTTAAAAACGATTACCAACTTAACGAAGCACTTAATCTCTTAAAGGGCTTAACGTTTATTGAATCTCGGCAGTCACAAAAAAGCAATTCGACTTTAAATATTAAAAATGCCAAGGAAAAGGAGACTGTAAAAACACCGCAGTGACATTCACGGCGTTCGTGTAGATTCGCTAAAATTTTGATAACTTTCAAAATTGAATGAGCCCTATAGAAAGTCATCATTTTTTGTTATGATTGGAAATTTTAGCGGTTCTGTGTAGTAAAGAAGTTCTTTTGAATGATTTTTAATCATTTTGATCAAGATCTTAAGCGTATAGGGGCATTGGAAAAGGGTCTGTTATTAAGGCTCGTCATTTCTGGCGTCGGTGTACTTTTTTTGACTTGGCTATCGGTTTTAATTGAGTTTGGTACTCCTGCTTTCTCTCAGGAAATTTACTACTGGGCAGGCCTTACGCTAACAACGCCTATTTTATATTTTGCTGCGCTTCCTTTCTTTCGCTCAATGTTTGTCGTTGATTCAGCTCGTTTTTCTATCGACATTCCCTTATTAATCGCCTTGATTCTCGGTTACAGTTATTCTTTATATGCGACTTTATTTCCAGCCGATAATTTATTCGCCTATTTTGATTCTATTCTTATCGTATTATTCATTGTCTATGCCGGCCGCTATCTTGAAATTTTTTGCCGACGCCGCATTGGTCGACTTTCACAAAACTTAAACGTTATCCCTTCAACCCAAGTCAAAGTGATTAGAGCGGACAATCAATTTCATTCTTGCGAGCTCAAGGATATCGTTTTAGGAGATATCTTATACATTGGACCTGGCGAATATTTCCCAGTCGATGGCATTATCCTTGAAAGTGATACCAGTGTTGATGAATCAATGATCACCGGTGAAGCCCATGCCATCCCCAAATTTACGCATGAAGTTGTTCGGGCTGGTACTTGTAACTTAGATAAAGCGATTACCATCAGAGCCACTAGCACTTTTCATCATTCTTATTTTGGCAAGATCCTGGCAACGCTCCAACAATCCGTCCCTAATAAAACGAAAGAAAGCTCTCCTTGCGACTCAATCGCACTTTGGCATCAGATGATTGCCTTAACTTGCTCTGCCGCTATTTATTGCTGGTGGCTTCCCTTTGATCATCCATTTGCTTTATTTTGTGCAACCTGCGCTATCTTGATTACCTGTCCTTGTACAGTTGCTATTGCTTATCCTCTGACTTGCGCCTGCGTGCAAGAAGTCTGTGCTAAAAAGGGCATCCTTATCAAAAATCCCTCCGCTTTCTTTAAGTTTTCAGAAGTTGAGCACATTCTCTTTGATAAGACGGGCACGTTGACCGAAGGTAATTTAATTGTTGCTAAAGCTGAATTTTTCAATGGGGCCAAGCCAGAAGAAGCAATGCCTTTGATTGCGCTGATTGAGCAGAACACGCACCACCCTATTGCGCATGCCATTGTGCAATATAGCCAAGCACGCTATAAAGAACTCGCTAGCGCTAACATCCAGCGCCTACGCGTTTTTCCTGGAAAGGGTGTACGCGCCATCATCAACGGCAAATTTATCCTGATTGGCTCTTCTGATTGGTTACGCAAAAATGGTATTTTTGTTCCAGCAGACGTCATCGCGGCGCAAGAAACGCAGATCCATTCCGATCTTATTTTTGTACATTGCGCGATTGACGGCTTAGAAGTTGCACGCATTCATTTAAAAGATAACATTCGTAAAGAAGCAGCAGAAGTTATTCATTTTCTCAAACAACGTAATATCGAAATGACGGTATTAAGTGGCGACAGACCTGCTATCGTCAATGCAATTGCCAGCCAATTAGGTCCTATCATTGCAACAGCACAAGCCATGCCGCAAGACAAAGAAGCCCAAGTTGCCCTACTACAAGATCAAGGCAATATTACCGCGATGGTGGGGGATGGCCTGAATGATGCCCCTGCTTTACGACGGGCTGATATTGGTATTGCGATTGGAACCGGAAATGCGATTTCAATTGCTTCTTCCGATATTATCTTAAAACATCCTGAACTAAACCTAATCAAAGATTGCTTACTACTGAGTATCGCCGCTCGAAAAATATTGCGGCAAAACCATTTATTAGGGTTAGGATTTTGTCTTTTTATGCTACCGTTTGCGGCACTTGGACAATTGACACCCTTAATGATGTTAATCAGTTTATGTCTAAGTGCATTAATCGTAATGGCAAACACGGCCCGTTTAAAATTCTTTAAATTTTCATTATTCAAAGGCGCTACTAGCTTGCGAGAGTTGCCCATCTAGTGGAAAAACGGTTCGTAATTTTTTCAGGCCCGCATTTTCTAACTGACGAACCCTTTCTAATGAAATATCATACGATTGTGCTAATTCTTTTAAAGAAGCTTTAGGCTCTTGTAGCCAGCGCTTAGAAACGATATCTAATGTCCGAGGATCGAGCGTTTGTAACGCAACTTGTAATTGAGCCTGTGCTTCTTCTTCGCTATTACCCTCTAATACAGAATAAGCTGGATCGGCATTTTGAGGCGCACTCAAATAATAAGATGGCGAAACATTTTCTCCATCATCATCTTCATCCATGTCAAAGGAAGCATCATGTGCATTTAAGCGATTTTCCATTTCCATGACATCTTTGGGAGTCACGCCTAAATCATTCGCGACATCCAGAACCTCTTGCTGTGAAAACCAACCTAAACGTCGCTTAGCTTGTCGCAGTTTGAAAAAGAGTTTACGTTGCGCTTTGGTGGTTGCCACTTTAACAATACGCCAATTACGAATCACAAACTCGTGAATTTCTGATTTAATCCAATGCACAGCAAAAGAAACCAGACGCACTTTCATGTCGGGATCAAAACGTTTGACTGCCTTCATAAGCCCAATGGAGCCTTCTTGAATGAGATCAGCAACCTGCAAACCATAACCGCTATACATTTTGGCAATACGTACAACATAACGAAGATGGGATAAGACCAAACGTTGCGCGGCTAATAAATCGCCTTCCTCACGAAAACGTTTTGCCAAGCTATATTCTTCTTCAGCGCTAAGCAGTGGCTCAGCATTGACCTGTTGCATATAAGCTTGCAACCCATCTACTGGCACTGCCAAAGATTTGAGTGGTTGTAATTGCACAGACATTTCACTACTTCTCCTAGTCATATTGTTATCTAGTGTAGCACTCTCTGGAAGAGAGTGCTAGCTCATAAATGTCAATATATTCAATTACTTATAATTTTAACAGGTGTGATTAAGCAAACTTTCTTTTTATCGCTTATACTTTTTGATAACAGGAAAGGGAGAACCTATGGCTTACTTTATTGTTGATACCCCCTACGAACAGTGCTTTGAAATCTTTTTTAAAGATGAGCTTGGCTATCCTAATTTTTATCGCATGACCGAATTACTCAATGACGAGCCACTTTATCGACCGTTAACGCTACTGGTTCCTTATCCGAGCAAAGCCCCCACCATCATTCAACGCCTGAGTGAACATGCACAGCAATTAGGCATAAAATGCATGCCTTTTGGCCAAGAATTAGAAACCCCATTTGTTTTTGATGAGTGTGGCCAACTGCTGCTTCCCATGCATTTTAAAGAAGCGTTATGCTTTGCAGTGAATGAGTTTTTGCGCATTAATACTATCTCTGGTGCCGCTTAAGCTCGAACAAGCCCTCTCCTCAGCGAGATCCTACCGCTTATCTGCCTAGTCATTGCGAAGTGGAGCATTGGTAGTTAGTCTGCGTTCTTAATTTTAAATGATTGAAATGAGAACGAATTATGCCAAATACCAATGAACTCTATACCAAAGTGGCCGCTGATGGTGCCCAAATGATTTGGCATACCATTGGCAAAATCCTACCCCAAGTCGGCGCTCTATTTGTTGCAGATAAAATCGGCGATGTTGCTGATTGGGCACAAGGTAAACAAGATCCCAGTACCGAACAAAAAAGCTTTGCTTCTCGCCTCAATCCATTGAATTGGTTTAGAAATATCAATCCTGTTTCAACCAGTTCTTTTTTGTTAACCCCTTTAAAAGGAGGCAAAAAATTTATTGGCTGGACCGCACTAGAAGGATTGCTTGCCGAATATCAAGGCGAGATCGAAAAGCACTGGCAAAAATTAGCTCCTATTGGCGAAAAATTCTTAAAGCCTTTTGTTGAAAAAGTCACTACGCCTTTTATAGATTACTTGCAAAATCAAGGTTTAATGCAAGCAACACAAAATGTCGAAATCGTTTGCGAATGTCCCATGCTGCCAGAACAAACCTTTGCAGCGGTAAAACAAGCGGCTACCATGCCTGGAGAAACCGGTTCAACTATCACAGGGCTTTTGTCTTCTTTTAAAGACATGATGACAACCCCTTTTTCAGAATGGGGTAGCGCTGCTAAAGATATCGGTCCAACACCTTTAGAGCAGGTGTTCCAACAAGACACACCTACCCAGCTGTTTCAAGAAGTTGCGCCGACTATCAGAAATGTGATTACGCCGGTTACTGAAACAATCAAAGAGCAGACAAGCCAATACCAAAACCATTTCATGAGAAGCCTTGAACAGCGTGCCGAGCCTACCGCTCGCTTTATGGCGGATGCTTGCTCAAGTGCATACAATGGGATCTCCAAATTATCGCAAAAACCCAATGATGTTTATCATGCGGTTGAAAGCTCTGTTCACTTGATAGCAGAAGCGCTAGGCATACATCCGGGTTGGGTTGTCGCTGCAGGTGTTGGTATCACAAGTCTTGCAGGCTATGGCTTATATTCAGGATTACAAGGATGGTCTTCTTCTGCTGCAACAGCGCAAGCTACCGCAACCGGTGGCAAGGCTAATGCAACAGGTGGCAATGGCGGTAACGTTAACTTATTAATCCAATTCCCTCAGCAAACACAAGCCCAAGGGATGCCACCTGTCACTCCTACGACCTTGACAGCAGTACCCCAAACAACGGCAACTGTAGGGCTAGGATCACCATAATCAACTCTTCATTCGAGAAGGCACCCTTTTGCGGTGCCTTACTTTCAAGCGCCTAGGATTAAAAGGAACCAGCAACATATTGGGTAATGTTTTAAATTGCGGATAACGAAACTCTTCTAAACCAATATAAATTTTATTATCACCCGAAATTGAACGATACGTATAAGTGCCAAACAATTTATCCCAAATACTTAAACAAAACCCATAATTACTATTGGTTTCTTTAAGATAATCAGAATGATGGATACGATGCATGTTCGGGGTAATCATAAAGAGGCGAAGTACTTTATCAAACCTGGGTTGTATATAAACATTCATATGCACAAACATGGTCATCACATTTAGAAGTATTTCATAAAGAAATACGGCTATAACCGGCGCGCCGATAAAAGCCACTGCCAATAATTTAAACCCCATGGTAAACATTTCTTCTATGGGATGAAATCGTATTCCCGTACTCACATCAAGGTGTCTATCCATGTGATGCACTCGATGAACTCGCCAAAATGCTTTGATACGATGCATCATCAAATGCTGTGTATACATCACAAGATCCAAAAAAACCATGGAAAGAATTACCTCAATTATCCACAGGGTCGGATTTTGATTGAAATACCCTATTCCCTTTTGCTGTGCTATCCAGGCGGTTGTAACTGCCAAAAAAGGAAAAATCAGCCGGATGGTTACTTTAGAAATAAGCGCCAAACTCAAATGGGTAGTCCAGCGTACAGATCGCTTGTCTGCCCATCGCCAAATGCCATATTTTTTTTCTATTGTTGCGAGCAATAGAAAAAAGAAAATAAAGATCAACAGGCGACAGATATCTTGATATTGAACAATCCATTTTTCCATGGTGGTGGCGCCCTTTAACTGGTAAGCGGTATATACCCAATACACTTCAAAATGCAAAGCATGATTTGAAGTGCTTCCCTACGCGATGGGGATCCCCTGATTGCAAGTGCCGATTTACTCGGCGCGCAGCATTCAAACAAGATTATACCCCTCGCCAGGAATTGAAGAATCTCGCATCTTCAAGTACGAGCGGTATATATAAAATTATACTGTACCCATCCCGTTTGAGGTATGTTTGCTTCACAGTCAGCAAAAATTTTTTTCTGTTCTACACTTTATTAACGAATAAATAGGAGCCTTTCTAGATTAATCTCATTTAAGCCGCGGTGTCACATGCAATATAATCATTATTCAACTGAAATCTCTAATGAACTTGGTAACAAACTCGTCAAGCAGGTAATATGGGGCATTGCCCTGATTGGATGCGCAGCCTTTTTATGCGCCATGACAAATCTGTTTGATACAGTACTGATTATTGAAATAGCGACCACAACCAGCGCTTTGCTAGTCAGCACAGTTTGCCTTCTTCATCTTTATCAAGAACATCGCATTTGGCAACGCCAAGAACTTCGATTAATCAAAGCTTTGTTAAAACAGATCCAACAGCAATATACCCACTTGCCCCCGCTATGTTTTATGGAAGGCATTTTATTGCAAGCGCTCGATACTGCGGGTATTAAAGAGCAACGTATTCAGATCTTAAAAAAATACAAGGCCCAACAATCGGCTTTAGATGTTTTTGTAAAATATTGTCAACAACAGCATGCCGATCTGGTTGCTTTGACACATCTTGGATTAAGCTGGGAATAGCCAATCTCTTCAAACTTGAGAAATTTTTTGTTAACGTTCATTCCTTGATTTTTTTGAGGAATGAACAAAATGAGTCGATTTGCTGGCTTCCCTTCAACCCGTTTACGCCGCTTACGGCTTCAGGAATTTAGTCGCCAGCTCATTCAAGAAACCCACCTACACGTTTCTGATCTTATTTATCCTCTTTTTGTGATCGAAGGGCATCAAAAACGCGAACCTATTTTGTCAATGCCAGGGTTAGATCGCTTAACCATCGATGAATTATTAAAAGAAGCAGCCACATTAGTGGAACTCAATATCCCTGCTATCGCACTTTTTCCTAATGTGCCTCTTGCTAAAAAATCCCTCGATGCCAAAGAAGCCTATAATGATAATGGTTTAATGCAACAAGCGGTTCGCGCACTGAAATCGGATTTCCCACAGTTAGGTGTGATTGTTGATGTAGCATTAGATCCCTTTACAACCCATGGTCAAGATGGTTTAACGAACGAACAGGGCGATATCTTAAACGACGAAACAAACTTGGTATTGGTCGAACAAGCACTCAGCCTAGCACGCGCTGGGGTCGATATGGTTGCCCCCTCTGACATGATGGATGGGCGTATTGGCAAAATTCGTCAAGCCTTGGAAAAAGACGGTTTTTCAGCCGTTAATATCCTAGCTTACTCTGCTAAATACGCCTCTGCTTTTTACGGCCCTTTTCGCGATGCTGTCGGCTCTAAATCACAGCTTGGCAAGGGCTCTAAAGCAACTTATCAAATGGATCCCGCCAACGCCTTGGAAGCGTTACGCGAAGTCGAACTGGATTTACAAGAAGGCGCCGACATTGTCATGGTAAAACCCGGACAACCTTATCTTGATATCGTGTGGCGAGTAAAAGAAACTTTTGGTGTTCCAACCTTTGTCTATCAGGTGAGTGGCGAATATGCGATGCATAAAGCCGCTATTGAAAAAGGTTGGCTCAATGAAAATGTGATTATGGAAAGCTTATTAGGCATGAAACGAGCAGGCGCTGATGCCATTTTGACTTATTTTGCCAAAGAAGTTGCGATGACGTTGATGCAAAAATAGTGTAGCTGCGTCAAAAAGACTTGAATAGCAAGGACATCGCCCATATATTCATAGTAAATTAACTAGATGTACCAAATGCGATGACAATTGAGATAAGCCTTGTTAGCATGAGATAACGAAATTTAAATAGAATACCGATTGAGGAGAGTGAATTTACCATGAATAACCAGATTATTGCTGTCAGTGATGACTCTTTTGAAAAGGATGTCATGAATGCAGAATTACCCGTTCTTGTTGATTTTTGGGCAGAATGGTGTGGTCCTTGCAAAATGATTGCCCCCATTCTTGATGATATTGCAAAAGCCTACGAAGGACGCCTGCAAGTCGCTAAAATCAATATTGATGATAATACGACAACCCCCCAAAAATTTGGCGTTCGTGGTATTCCTACATTGATGTTATTCAAAAATGGCGAGCTAGAATCCACAAAAGTTGGTGCGATTTCTAAATCACAATTAACCGCCTTTTTGGATACTCACCTATAGTGGATATTCCCCTAGCATCTTAAAAAAAAGTTTGGTAGGATGCGTGATGACTTGGGCTAGCATGGCCAAGCAAAGCGCCTCTTGCTAAACTCCAAGTTCCCTATTTATACTCCGTCTTTGTTTTTCAGTGTAACGTCACCTTGTATGCAAATGCTTTGGCATTCACTGAAAATGAAAGAGCAAATGAATAAGGTTTTGTCACAGAGTGTTCAAGGTTTAATGTCCACTAAACGTTATCCATCAAATAGTCGTCACTATTCCATCCTTTGTGATCAAGCCAAATTCCATCATCCATCAACTAAATAAGCACACGTATGAATCTTTCAGAATTAAAAAATAAACCTGCTGCAGAGCTTTCTGAAATGGCCCTTGAATTGGGCGTTGAAAATGTTCCGCGCTTGCGTAAGCAGGATCTCATTTTTGGGATCTTAAAGGCTCATTCAAAAAGCGGTGAAGACATCTATGGTGATGGTGTCCTCGAACTTTTACAAGATGGCTTTGGATTTTTGCGCTCTGCCAGAACCTCTTATTTGCCAGGCCCAGATGATATCTATGTCTCCCCTAGTCAAATCCGTCGTTTTGGATTGCGCACAGGCGATACGGTTTCCGGTAAAATTCGCCCCCCTAAAGAAGGCGAACGTTATTTTGCTCTACTGAAAGTCAACGAAATTAACTACGAAAATCCTGAAGCAGTCCGCAATAAACTCTTATTTGAAAATCTCACCCCACTGCATGCTGAAAAACGCCTTAAAATGGAAGTGGGCAATGGCAGTACAGAAGATATTACGGCACGAATTATTGATTTAGTCTCTCCGATTGGTAGAGGACAACGTGGCCTTATTGTTTCACCTCCTAAAGCAGGTAAGACAATGATGTTACAAAATATCGCGCATTCTATTTCAACGAATTATCCTGAATGCAAATTGATTGTTCTATTAATCGATGAACGTCCCGAAGAAGTCACGGAGATGGAACGCTCCGTACAAGGTGAAGTGATTGCGAGCACCTTCGATGAACCACCTAATCGTCACGTGCAAGTTTCTGAAATGGTTATCGAAAAAGCAAAACGTCTGGTTGAGCATAAAATGGATGTCGTTATTTTACTTGACTCCATCACTCGTTTAGCTCGTGCTTACAACACAACCATTCCTCATTCAGGCAAAGTATTAACCGGTGGTGTTGATGCGGCCGCATTACAACGCCCTAAACGATTCTTTGGTGCGGCTCGTAATATTGAAGAAGGTGGCAGTTTAACCATTATTGCAACTGCGCTGATTGATACTGGCTCGAAGATGGATGAAGTGATTTACGAAGAATTCAAAGGAACAGGTAACCTTGAATTACATCTCGATCGCCGTATTGCTGAAAAACGCGTTTATCCTGCGATTAACATTAATCGCTCCGGTACAAGACGTGAAGAAAAGCTCACCACACCTGATGAATTACAGAAAATGTGGATTCTGCGTAAGTTATTGCATCCTATGGATGAATTAGCTGCGATTGAATTCCTCATTGAACGCCTCAAAGGCACAAAGAACAATGAAGATTTCTTTGATGCTATGAAACGTTAATGAATGAAATACGAAGATCTTCGTGACTTTATTCGTCATTTAGCAGAAAAGGATCAACTCAAGCGCGTTAGTGCAAGTGTTGATCCTTTTTTGGAAATGACTGAAATTTCTCATCGTGTCTTAAGACAACAAGGCCCCGCTTTACTATTCGAATCACCCAAAAATCACTCGATCCCGGTACTTACCAATTTATTTGGCACACCAGAGCGAGTTGCCGCAGCAATGGGGCAAGAATCTTTAAGTGATTTACGCGAAGTGGGCAAGTTTCTTGCTTTCCTTAAAGAACCCGAACCTCCCAAAGGATTTAAAGATGCATTAAAACAATTGCCTCTTTACAAGCAAATCCTCAATATGGCGCCAACCAGAGAAACGCTTGGTAAAGCCCTTTGTCAACGTAATCGTTTGCAAGGTGATGAAATTGATCTTTATCGTTTACCAATTCAAACATGTTGGCCTGAAGATGTTGCCCCGCTGATTACTTGGGGATTGGTTGTCACACAAGGCCCTTATGCATCAAGACAAAATTTAGGGATCTATCGACAACAAGTTATTGCTAAGAACAAAGTGATTATGCGTTGGCTGGGCCATCGTGGCGGTGCGTTAGATTACGCTAAATGGTGTCAAAAACACAAAGACAAACCATTTCCCATCGCTGTTGCAATTGGGGCGGATCCAGCGACAATACTCGCCGCTGTCACCCCTATCCCTGATACTTTATCAGAATATGCGTTTGCCGGATTATTGCGAGGTCATAAAACACGACTCGTCCCTTGCCATCTGCATTCATTAGATGTTCCTGCAACAAGCGAAATGATTTTAGAAGGCTTTATCTATCCTAATGATACGGCATTAGAAGGCCCTTTTGGCGATCATACGGGTTACTACAATGAAGTAGAACGTTTTCCGGTGATGACGATTGAAAGCATTTCTATGAGAGATAACCCTATCTATCATAGCACCTATACTGGCAGACCCCCTGATGAACCTGCTGTCTTAGGCGTTGCTTTAAATGAAGTATTTGTACCGGTTTTACAAAAACAGTTTCCAGAAATCGTTGATTTTTATTTACCGCCAGAGGGTTGCTCTTATCGCATGGCAGTTGTCACGATTAAAAAGGAATATCCCGGTCATGCTAAACGAGTGATGTTCGGAGTTTGGTCATTTTTACGGCAATTTATGTATACCAAATTCATTATTGTTACTGACGATGATGTTGATGCTAGAAACTGGCAAGATGTGATCTGGGCAATTACCACACGGATGGATCCCAAAAGAGATACCGTACTGCTGGATAATACGCCAATTGATTATCTTGATTTTGCATCGCCTGTTTCAGGTCTTGGGGGCAAAATGGGACTTGATGCAACAACGAAACTGCCTGGCGAAACCGATCGCGAATGGGGTAAACCGATACACCAATCTCAAGACATCATTACGCGTATTGATGAATTATGGCCGTCGCTTGGGTTATAAAATCATGACAAATACCTATCATTATCTTTGCCAAGAAAAACTCATTAAAACCCGTGATATCTCATTGATTACGATAGTTCCAATTTCACACGCTCTGACTTATCAAGCCGGGCAATTTGTTGAAATTTTACTCCGCTCAGGCCACTGCTTATTACTTTCTATTGCCAATGCTCCGCAAACCGATGGCCATATCGAATTTCATCTGCGCCATGATGAGGCACACCCTATAGCAAAGCTTTTTTTAAATGAGCTTGAACAAGATGCTAACGTTGTGTTGCGAGGCCCTTTTGGCGAAAGCACTTTAGAGCAAAATATTCAATCGCAAGAGGAACTTGTTTTCTTAGCGGGGGGTACTGGCTTTGCACCTATCAAAGCACTGTTACAACTCGCCTTGGTGAATAGTCAACAACCCTTGTTGCTGTATTGGGGCATTCGCCGCCCCGAAGATGCCTATGATGAACCCTTATTACAACAATGGAAAACACGTTATCCGCGCTTTGACTATACCTTAGTCTTATCCGAGCCCCACCAGCACCCTTCTTGGACAGCCCCAACCGGCTTTGTTCATGATTATGTCGCCCAAAAACACCCTGATATGAAAGCGTTATGTTTATTTGCCAGTGGACCTTTTGAAATGATTCAGGCAGCACAAAGATTATTCACCCATCAGGGGCTAAAAACCCATCGCTTTATTTCAGATATGTTACCCAAAACGATTAAAACGATTTAATGGATCTTCTTTTATCCTCTGAAGCCGGTTGTACGGGACTTGTCTTCGATTTGTTTCTTGAGCTTGAGCTTGAGCTTGGACTACTACTTTGCGGTAAATAAGTACGCTGGGATGCAGGTGCTATCATTGATTCAGCCAGTTTTTGTGCCATATGAAGACGAAATTGGACATAATTACAAGAATATCTGCTGTAATCTGCATAAACGGATAAGTCTTCGTCTTGTGCTTTTCTAAGGGCATAGTAACTAATAACGGTTCCACAATCACTGCCGTTGTCTTGTTGAGGAACCAGATAACTCACATCATCTTGTGCTACAATCTGACAGTGACTATAGATACTTCCTAATAAAGCTTCCCCTTTAGCAATAATCCCTGGATGATTTTGCGTGTGATTGAAGCCATCTAAACATTTTACAGTAAAAACGTTACCACGTACTCTTTCTATGAGCAGCAAATACCAATGACAATCATCACAATATGGCCAAAAAATGACGTTGGCTGCTTTAAGTTTATTACGTAAATTTGTTCTATCAGAGGAGTTGAGCGAAGAGATAAAATCTTTCGCATGATGATAACTTGACTCTAGATGCGCAATCTTCTCTGAAAATTCCAGTGTTTTAAAAAAGGCGTTAATCACATCTGAATTTAACCAGTCAGCGCGCCGCTCCGGTGATTTGTGCGCCTGAAATGGCTCCATTAAACGACTCGCCATTTCCTGACCGTACATGGAATCCCTTTGCTGTATTTCGTTATAATAAGATTCTAATAAATCGTTGCTAGGAAAATATCCATTGTAATAAATCGCCATCTTGTTATTTTCTTGATACATAGACATGCCACGCCAACTAGCGGTATCAACTGGGCGCAAAACCTCTTCACCTGGAGGACTTTCAACCATGTAATCTGCGGAATCATTACCCAACGTAAAAAATAATTGCTCAGTTACTTCGCTGAGCCAACCAGTCAATTTTTCACCTAGCATGGCGAATATCTCACAACAAATTAAGCCATTTTCTTAGAGCCGCGAACATACTGATTACTCACGTTAATGTCAAGTATGATTTAAATTATAGCTTATTCAAATGTCAGGCGTTGTTTTTATTATCTAACTTCCAATAATTCTCTATGGTGATCTGGCCAGGCTGCTTCACGTGATTCACCAATAATCCTCGTAACTTGAGTAGCTCGCTCAAATCATGAATCATTGCTGGATTTCCACAAAGCATGGTTTGCGATGTTTGAGCTGATAAAGATAAGCCCGTCTGGTTTTCAAGTTCTCCGCTAGCCAATAAGTGCGTTATCCGCTTTGACACGGCTCCTCGTTGACCGTCAGATAGATTTTCACCTGTGACAACGGGCATCCAATAAAATCGCTCTGGGTATTGATGTTGCCAAAGTTGCACAAGATGCTGATGAGTGAGAGAGAGCGTATTTTGTACGCTATGCACCAGCACAATCTTTTGAAACCGCAACCAAGGTTGTTGGGTTTGTAAAATAGATAAAAACACCCCAAATCCGGTGCCTGTCGCAAACAACCATAAGATAGTTGCATCGGGGACACTGGATAAAACAAACCGACCCGATGGCCGTTTTGCAATATAAATCGGATCATGTGGCTTAAGTTTGACTAATCGTGATGAAAAATAGCCGCCTGGAACCAATGAATAATAAAATTCAAACGGCGACTCGGAAGGTGGGTTAACAAAGGAATAAGGTCGCAATACATGACAATCTTCATCTAATGCTAATTGTGTAAATTGCCCTGCAACAAATGGCTCTATGGCCGCATCAACATAAAGGGAGTTTAATCCTAAGCGCCATTCTTTTTGCGCAATGACTTTACCTAAAATAAATCGTTCAGCAATTTTTGAATTCAAACATCGCTCGCCATATTTTCTATCGGCGTGATGAGTAATAAGCCTTTTTTGAAAATTTGCGCGCTGAGTTCTGGCCTATCCATTTTCTCTAATAGCTTGCCTAAACAAGCATAGGTTTGCGGCATGGGTTTCAAGCTTAAACTGGCCTCATAGTAGCGCTGTGCCTTTCCCCATAACTGATGACGCTCACATATCAGCCCCAAAGCAAGTGGCAAACCTGGGCTTTGTGGATGGGTTTTAAGCCACGATTCCGCTCTATTGAGTAATTTATTCAGATCAGGATATTGAAGATGACCATAGTATTCAATCACTCTCTCATTCCATTGCGCTTTTAATGAGTCCCGCAATACTTCTTCTGCTTCTATCGCACCCTGTACACGCTGTAAGGCTTTAGCATAAATTAATGCAACTTCGCTATCTAATTGTACCCAGCGTGGCAATTGTTGCCACTGCGAAATCAATAGCGGTTTTGGCACATTATCAAGCGCTGCAAATTGCTCTTTCACAATGGTTCTTTGCAATGCTAACAGCGCATCTGCAGCTAAGACACGCTGTTGCTTTAAGATCGGAAGCAATTCCAATAAAGGCTGCCATGCCTTCGTTTGCAAATAGTTTTGTTGCAATAAGCGTAATACCTGTGGATGATTCGGTTCTTTCTGGCTCAGTGCTTTTAATTTTTCAACGCTTTGCTCATGTTGCCCTTGTTCAAATGCAAGTTGCGCTTGCGTTAAAGCAATTGCCGTTTCCGTATGTTCTTTAACTTCATTTTTTTGCGCTAATTCAATATAACGATCTCGCCGATTATTATGGCCTTGTTCTTGAGCGGCTTTCGCTGCAAATAAATAGCCTAACCAAGGATTATCACTCGCTGGCGCGCCTTTTGCTAACCACGTTTCCGCTTTTGCATAATTTCCTTCAACAAAAGCAATAAAGCCTTTATGAATTAACTTTTTAGAGCGTGTTGAACGAAAACGTTTTGATAGTTTATGTAAATATGCGGGTGTTTTAATCACGCCAGCAAAAATTGCAGCGACATAATGGATAATAATAAGACCCAAAGCGAGGAAAATAATACCCAGCCACAATGGAATATCGATTCGCCATCCCGCAAAGGTGAGTACCATCAACCCTGGAAATTGCTCAACATGAAGACCAACCCATACGGCCAATGCTAATGCTGCAATCATGATAAACAATCGAATCATGTTTTCTCCGTGTTTATCTCATATTCGATAGTGCTTTGAGAGTCGTTGAGATATCGGCCAAAGGACTATCAACAGATTGTGTTTTGAGCTGCATAAGCAGTGCTATTATCGTTTGTTGTTCAGGACTATTGGCAAAATAATTTTGCATCCATTTTTGAAGAGAGTCTAAACTGCTCAAATAGATTTTGCTATTCCCTTCCAATACAGCCCATTGCGCTTGATCGAGCATTAATTGCATCGTACGTACAATTTCTGCTTTTTCTTGGAAAGAGAGCGCTTGCGGAATTGGGTTATCAACTTCTTTGGTAATCCGAATTAAACTTTTTAATTCTTGCCATGAACGCCATAACCCTTTTCGCCAAGCAGGCAGTGATTCATCTACCGCTTCACTTTTGGTTTCATGGATACCGTTTGTTTGGTTATTTAATGTTTTAAAAGGTAATTTCTCAATTAATGGCTTTAATATATTCAGCTGCTCCCATAGCCCTTGCTTATTCACTCGCGGCAAAGTGCTGAGCACTGCAATATCTTTCGCCAACGCTTCTTTAAGCCCCCATAAAGCAGGATCGCCTAGCATGGTCACTTTCTCTTGCGCTGCCTGTAATTGCGTAATCGCGGTTGGAATATCATGCGCAACACGCAGACGTTCATTTGCCATGAATATTAAATAATTAACTTCGGAAATCACCCAGTTTTTACTACCACTTAACGTGACCAGTCGCATTTGCGCGTTTTGTAAATCGGTTTTTAATTCATGAAAGGCTTTTTGTTGCGCTTGCCCTTCTTGTTGTAGCGTTTCAACCTGAGCCAAAGATTGCTTTGCTTTGCTTAATAATACCTGCACAGAAACTTGCTCATCGCGCGATTGACTTTGCAATGCACTGATATTCTTTTGTGAATAATAGGTATAAAACACTAATGCAACCACCGCGATCATAGTCATCAAACTCAAGAATAACGCCATACTTGAAGTCGCATTTCCTGCACTGGGGGGTGAAGGAGGAGGGGGTGGCGGAGTCTGATGAGGTGGCACAGGAGGTGGCGCCTCATGATAACCCATCGAAGGTTCCTCGACCGCGTCTTCTTGCGGTTTAGCATGGGATTGTGGCTGCGCGACTCGTGGTGCAATTTCATCTGGGATCTGCGCGTGCAAACGGCCTTTCTTGGACTGTGTGGATGGTTTGTGGATAAATTCCTTTGCAGGATTGACGCCACTATCAATAGGGTTACTCACAACCTTTGCCGGTGTGCTGGGTAAAATTTCTGCAGGAATATCGCCCGTTTTTTGGGGATTAGCAGAATAGGTCACCACCACCTTATTAGAAGGCGGTGGGTTTTTACCTTTCTTCGCATCATCATCCTGCGTATCGGACATGATTATTCATTTTCCTTTGAAATTTAAACCATTTGTAAAAAGAAACCCAAAGTAAACAGTTGTGAATTTCTAGGATAAACCGTGAAATTATTGGGCAAGATAGTCGGTAAAGCGACACCATTATTATCAACGCCGACAGGGATCGTTGCCTCAAGTTGTGAAGTATTTTCCCACAGCCATTGTAAACGGGCGCCAAAATTATCGGTGATCATGTGGCGAAGACCAACCCCCACTCGCAGCATCGCACGGCCATCAGTTTGCCATTGAGTAGGGCGATGGGCTGGAGTCGGAATAACGCTATCTTGCATAAATACTGTATCAAAATACATTTTGGTCCAGGAGACGCCTAAAATACCTGTAATTTCAGTGCTGGCTAATACGGGCCAAAAAGCAAGCAGATTAAGGTTCCAACCACTTAACGTGGCATCTGATATGTACAGTTGATCGCCTAATCCTAAATTACCGGTAAACCCAAGTACGCTTTGGGTTGTATTATAGAATTGTCGCTTTTCTTGGCGGTACATATGTTGGTAACCACCTTCGATACCGAGATACTTATGCATATAAGTACCAATATAGAAATTGGTTTCAGGGTAATCATGACGAAAATGTTCTCGCCCAAAGCTAGGCTCAAAAGAAACATTGCGCAAACCAGCATCGACCCCGACATAGGGTTTGAATTCCCACTGCTCCCATAGACTTGCGCTGGCTATGGTTGAAAATAATAAAGCAATGAGACCAATTGAAAATGTTGATACTCTTTCCATGAGTTCCTCTTGGTAATCGTAATAACCCTCATGTCATAGTATGACAAAATTGCGAAACGTGCAGCAATGCTGTGCAAAGTTGTTCTTTTTCAGCGCTTTTTGCCACAAAAGTATGTTGGATTCCCCACTTTCTTGCGGCTTGTGCAATACGCTCACTCACGACAATAAAGGCTTGCTGATTTATCCAAGCATAGTGCTCAATCGACACGTTATCGAGAAAATGATGTAAGCAATTTAAACTGGTTACCATGAAGCAAAAAGGATGATTTAACGAAGCCCAGTCTGCTAATAGCGGTTTTAAAGCCAATTTTGGCTTCTCTTGACGATAAACTTTCATCCATGTCACTAAAGCACCACGCGCTGTTAAGGTATCTGCAATCAGCGTTCTACCCCCTTCTCCAGCGATTAACATTATTTTTTTGTTAGCTATCTCATTTTCTTGAAAAAATGGCTCTGTCAGTAATTGTTCACTATCGGCACCAGGAGGAGATGTAAAAAAAACTGACACGCCTTTTGCGACTAATGCTCGTGTTGTCGCCGCCCCCATGGTCACAACCTTGCAGGTTTTTGTTAACGCCAATGCTTGCAAAAGAAGAGGCGGCGCACAATGCACACCATTTTGGCTAGAAATCATAACCCAGTCTGCTTCACGGATTTGGTTTATCCAGCTTGTTTGTAATGATAATGAAGGCAATAAAGGGACAATGCTCAATGTCGGCAATAAGATAGTTGATGCTCCCATTTGCTGAATAGCATCCGCTAAAGGTTGCACTTGGTGTGCTGGGCGCATTAAAACGACCTGCCAAGCACTTAAATCACTTACGTTAGGAATCATGATTTAAAATGTCAGCGATAAGCTTTTTGGCACCTTGTTCGATGAGATTATCTGCAACATGATGACCCACCGTAACGGCTTGCTCGATATCACCGCTTGCAGCCGCTTCCAAAAGCGCATGCTGATTTGGATGTCCCACACGTCCCGTTAAATGAAGTTGTCCATTCTTTATAACAGCAAAACCCGCGACGGGCACTTGGCAATTTCCACCCAATGCCGCATTCATTGCGCGTTCAGCATTGACACAAGCTCGCGTATTTTTATCGTCTAAGACAGAAAGCCATGCACGCGTACGCTCATCATCTAGGCGCGTTTCAATAGCCAATGCGCCTTGCCCTACTGCAGGCAAAACCTGCTCGGCAGAGAAAACTTCTGTTACATGTGCAAAAAGATCTAATCGTTTTAATCCTGCAGCTGCCAGCACAATCGCGTCCCATTCACCATCAAAGCACTTGCGCAAGCGCGTATCCACATTGCCACGCAAAGGACGATATTCTAAATCGGGGCGAAAATAGCGCAGCTGAACCGTGCGCCGTAAACTTGAGGTGCCAACGATGCTACCTGAAGGCAGGGTTGCCAATGTATATCCTTGGGGACAAATCCATGCATCTAATGGATTTTCACGCTCACAAATGGCAGCAAGACCTAATGATTCTGGAAAACTGGATGGCAAATCTTTAAGTGAATGAACAGCGATATCCGCTTCATTTGCCAAAAGTGCTTCTTCTAATTCTTTAACAAATAACCCTTTGCCGCCTATTTTTTGTAATGGCGTCTGTAACCATAAGTCACCTTTGGTTTTGATGCCAATAATACTGATATCGAGGGTTGGGTGATGAGCCATTAAACGAGAGCGAATATGTTCCGCTTGCCACATAGCTAGACGACTGGTACGGGTTACAATACGAATAGAAGCTGTGCTCATGAAAAAATACTATAAATTGCACAAAAATGGCATCTTACGCGTTTTAGCCTCAAAAGGAAATGATTACGTCCCACTCATCACTTGACGCACCTTCGCAACATGACGACGGCTCACATCAAGCGTTTCTGACACGCCGCGCAACCGAATACAAGGCTGTCCGCTTGCATTTTTTTCAAGCGCTTGGATGTATTCCATCGAAACTAAACAATTACGATGTACTCGAAGAAAACGTTCACCAAATTCTGTTTCTAATTCTTTCAGGGTGTCTTCTATTAACACCTCTCCTTCTTTATGGCGAACCGTAACATACTTATGTTCTGCTCGAAAATAGTAGATATCTCCCACAGGTACCAACACAATGCCGCGTCGGGTGCGTGAGCTAATATGGGTACGCGCCTTAGGGGTACCATCTTCTTTGCGATTTAATGATTTCCATTGAACTTTATTGGGTTTTAATGCCTTGTGCAGCGCTTCGCTTAAACGTTCAGGACGTACAGGCTTCAATAAATAATCAACAGCATGCACTTTAAATGCTTCTAGTGCATATTCATCATAAGCAGTAGTGAAAATAATGGCTGGCGGCTCATCCATGCTGACCAAATGGCGAGCAACTTCCAAGCCATCGATACCTGGCATACGAATATCAAGCAATACAACATCAGGATGCAGCACATCGATCTTCTGTAAAGCTTCTTGCCCATTAGCAGCTTCGCCTAAAACTTCATGCTCATTTTGCTCTTGCAAAATTCGCTTGATCCGCTCTCTCGCTAAGCTTTCATCATCTACTATTAATATTCGCATAGGATTGCCCTAATCCTTTTCCTTCTTCTGTTGTCTTTATCGGTTACTTTCCACTTTTTAGATAGGGGAATGTGACTGTCACTTCATACCGTTCTGGCAATTTATTTACTTTCATCTTAGCATGACTGCCGAATAAGAGGTTAAGTCTATGCCCAATATTGACCATCGCTATACGATTTCCTTGAGGCGCACGAGGTTTTGATTCAGCAGGAATTGGGTTGGATAAGTGTATACAAACCATATTTCCCTGCATTTCTCCTCGAATAGTAATCGTCCCGCCTTGTTCTAACGGTTGGATACCATGATAAATTGCATTCTCGACTAAAGGCTGCAAAGTTAACATAGGAATGGCAGCATCTTCTGGCACTTTTGAAAGATCAGCGTCAATGGTTAAACGCTCATCAAGACGTAACCCCTCAATTCGCATATAGTTGCGACATAGATTCCATTCTTCAGACAATGGAATCATTGCACCGGTATGTAACGTGGCGCGAAATAATTCTGATAAATCCTCAACGGCCTGTTCAGCGGCATTGGGCTGCGTATGAATCAGGCTTGCGATAATATTCATACTATTAAATAAAAAATGAGGTCTAATGCGCGCTTGCAATGCTTCTACTCGAGCCTGGCTTTCCAGCTCGATTCGTCGTTTCCATTGGTGCTGGATATAAAAATATCTCAATGCAACAAAGGTCATGATAGCGCTTATCATGACACATCGTGAAACAAACTGTCCGATGGTCTCGGGATTACTTCCCCACTGGTAATTAATTTTAAGTAATAAGTACTGACCGGCTCCTGCAATACAGCCTGTCACTAAAACAACCAACAAATAAGCTGTAATGGCTGCCCATACTAGAGAAAGTTTTGCTAAAAACCGTCTTGCTGTGCAAAGAACGCCTGCACTGGCAAATGCTATCCATTGCACAAAGACTGAGAGCAAACCTAACTCATCCCAAGATTCATGCAAGATATCCCCTGTTGCTAATATCAGTACCAAAGCAACTAGCTCCGCACCTATACAGAGGATAAAGATGGTTTTAACCGCACAAAAATTCGGCAAGAAGAAATCTTCTTCTTCAACGGTCGCACCAGGTGCCTGTGTTTGTTTTTTAGGATCCATATGATGTTAAGTTTAGGGCATTTTTAATCCATGCCCCAATATCGTGTAATTCCTTTAAAGTAACCGTGTGCGCCATGGAGTAGCTATGCCAATCTACTTTATATCCCGCCCCCTGCAATACTGCACAAGATTGTTGGCCTACCCAATATGAAACGATAGTATCCATAAAACCATGCCCCATAAAAATAGGCAGGTGTTCATTCGCTGTATGCTTTTCATTTGGCAACATCTGCTGCAAAGGTAGATAGGCTGATAATACCACAGCGCCCCCTAAAGGCTCTGCAAAACGAAGTGCTGTATGCAAAGCCATTGCGCCGCCTTGAGAAAACCCAATCAGAATAATGCGCTCGCTAGGGATGCCTTTTTTCATTTCGGCATTAATCAAAGCAAGAATGGCCTGTTCAGATTGCCTAATGCCTTTTTCATCTTGCACTGCATGCAAATCAATTGCACCAATGTCATACCAGGCAGGCATGATCATCCCCCCATTCATCGTAATGGGCATTTCGGGCGCATGGGGAAAAATGAATCGAATGCCATGCCCCACCGGCAACTCAAGGCTAGGTACAACATCGATAAAATCAAAACCATTCGCGCCCAACCCATGCAACCAAATAACGCTTGCTTTTGCAGGTTCTGCAGGTTCAATTATTTCCGCTGCCAACTGCCCTATTGTCATGCTTAACCCCTAAATAGTGAATTCATTGATATCCAATACCACATTTGCCTGTTTAGCA
Organism: Candidatus Berkiella aquae; assembly: GCF_001431295.2. Classification (NCBI taxonomy): domain Bacteria; kingdom Pseudomonadati; phylum Pseudomonadota; class Gammaproteobacteria; order Candidatus Berkiellales; family Candidatus Berkiellaceae; genus Candidatus Berkiella; species Candidatus Berkiella aquae. Next base: position 3,352,597 of record NZ_LKAJ02000001.1, read on the forward strand.
CATGCTACTAAGATCTCTGCCAATTTTTCTTGACGCAGCGTTACCCATTCCCCTTGGTGGTATTGAAAATGAAACGCCCCTTGCACACAAGCTAGCCATACCTCTTGTAATGGCGCTTGTCTGCTGAGAATCACGGTGCCACCCATGGCAAAGGAAATGGTTAAAATACCTTCTTGGGAATCAAAATCGATATCTTGCTCACTCGTTTCTAACCAGGCTTCAATTTTGAGGAAGAGTGCATCAACCATTTGATGGTATTGGTGTTCATTCATAATCAATCTCATTATAAGCTAGTGCTCTCTAAAAATCGTTTTGTGATACAAGTAAGAAAAAAAACTTTATTACTTGCGAGAGAATAGCATTTTTTTATAACATGCAAAAAATCATCTTAAGCAAGTTGATAGGAGCACACGAATGAAGAATACTAGCGCACGACATGCCTATCCCCTGCTTTTACTCAGCTGCCTATGTTTACTTTTTAGTGGCTGCGGTCAAACGGGCCCTCTCTATATACCACAACCTGAGAAAAATCAGTACAATGAATTACTTTAATTACCGCGCGGGCGAACTTTGGGTTGAAGAGGTTCCCGTCCAACAAATTATTGCCACGCTTGGAACACCTTGCTACATCTACTCACATTCAGCGCTGCTGGGTGCCTGGCAAGCTTTTCGCGATGCGTTAGGGAACTATCCGCATCAAATTTGCTATGCCGTAAAAGCAAATAGCCATTTAGCGATTCTTAATGCACTTGCAACCGTCGGCTCAGGGTTTGATATTGTCTCTGGTGGAGAACTTGCTAGAGTCATCGCCGCAGGTGGGAATGCACAACAAGTTGTTTTTTCTGGTGTTGGCAAAACGCATGATGAAATTCAAGCTGCATTAAATCACAACATCTATTGTTTTAATGTGGAATCTGAAGCAGAACTCTTACTGCTCAATCAAATTGCCAAACAACATAATCAATCGGCACCGATTGCACTTCGTGTTAATCCTGACATTGATGCAATGAGTCATCCTTATATTTCAACCGGACTGAAAGAAAGTAAATTTGGTATTGATATTGATGAGGCATTATCACTTTATGAAAAAGCCAAACAATTATCTCATATCACTATCAAAGGGATCGCCTGTCATATTGGCTCACAATTGACACAATTATCCCCATTTATTGCCGCATTAGAGCGTTTGCTCGCTCTCTACGAGCAATTAAAGATGCAAGGTATTTTGCTCGAACACATCGATATCGGTGGAGGCTTGGGAGTACGTTACGATCAAGAAACACCACCCAGCGCATCAGAATATGTCAACGCACTAATCTCGTCATTAAAATCAACCGGATTAAAGCTCTTAATTGAGCCGGGGCGCGCCATTGTCGCCAAAGCAGGTATTTTAGCGACCCAAGTACTTTACTTAAAGCAATCAGGGAAAAAAAACTTTTGCATCGTTGATTGCGGTATGAATGACTTCATGAGGCCCGCTCTTTATGATGCATGGCAAACGATTTCTGAGATAGTGCAACCCGCCCATAAAAATGAAATTCTCTATGATATTGTTGGTCCCGTTTGTGAAAGCGGTGATTTCCTAGGGAAAAATCGTTATCTCTCTATTAAACAACAGGATTTTCTCGCCATTCATGATGCTGGCGCTTATGGCTTTGTGATGAGTTCAAATTACAATTCCAGACCAAGAGCCGCTGAAGTGATGGTGAAGAAAGACGGTTTTAATATCATTCGACCTCGTGAAAGTATTACGTCTTTATGGGAATCGGAAGTGATATGTTAAGACTTGTTCTTGCAATAATGCTACTGCTCTTTGGGCCATTTCTCCCAGCGGGAGATAAATATTGGCAAAATGAAATTGATGTTGGCATGCTTTTTTATAATGGGAACAATAATGCTAAGCATGTGAATGGTAGTTTACTTAGCGAATACCAACATCATATGCTCGAAAACACATTTCGTATTACAGGTTTGCTTGCCATTAATAAAAATTCTCAAACCAGTTTTAAAGAACGCAATGCAGAAAAATATACCTTTACCGATACTATCTATTATATCTTTTCTCCCAAGCATTTTAGCTATATTAGAGGAGAAGGTGTAAAAGATCATTTTTCACCTTATGCCTACGAATTTACCGAATCTATTGGCTATGGATATCATTTCTTTAAAAGAGATAATCTGGTATGGCAGCTCTCTGGGGGGCCCGGTGGTCGTCATAACAAAACCGCCAAAGGTTTTCATCAAGATGAATTCATTGCGCATTTAGCAAATGAACTTTACTATGAAATTACGCAATATACTTCATTTAGGCAAAGTCTATCGATTGATGCCAGTCCCCTCAACACAAAATCACATCTGCTTAACGAACTTAAAACTGCATTATTTGGCCCCGTCGCAACCAAAGTCTCTTTCGAGTTGGAGCATTATGTTAATCTGCCAGATCTCAGTGAATATTCGCAAAAAACAGATGCGACAACGAAGGTCACTCTCAGCTATACTTTCTAAAAATGTTCAAAAAGGTTACCCATGGGAACGTTAATTCGCTTTACCAAGATGCATGGCTTAGGTAATGATTTTGTCATCTTGGACAATATTAGCCAAGGAATAAAAGTTGATTCCTCACTTATTCGCAAAATTGCTGACCGTCATTTTGGTATCGGCTGTGATCAAGTGCTCATGGTTGAGCCCCCCAATTCTCCTGAGCTAGATTTTAACTACCGAATTTTCAATGCCGATGGTAAAGAAGTTTCTCAATGTGGTAATGGCGCAAGATGCTTTGGCCGCTATGTTTACGAAAAGGGCCTTACAGATAAAAAGCACATCCAGATTGGTACTTATTCCGGCACCATGGAAATTGACGTTTCTGATCTGACTCACATACGTGTTGATATGGGGATCCCGCAGTTTTCACCTAAAGCAGTTCCACTAAATCATAAATACTTTCATAAACTAGCCAATACAGGTCGTTATAGAATCAATTTACTGGGCAATGAACGAGAAGTGACGATTCTTTCTATAGGCAACCCCCATTGTATCATTTCAGTTCCAGCTACTAGTGAAGCCGCTGTGAATGAAGTGGGAAAAGCATTACAAGAACATCCCGCTTTTCCTAAAGGGGTTAATGTCAGTTTTATCCAAGTACTTGCTCGCAATCATGTAAAATGCCGCGTTTATGAAAGAGGCGTAGGTGAAACACTGGCTTGTGGCTCTGCCGCTTGTGCGTGCGTTATTGCGGGGATCTTGCAAGAAGAACTTAACTCTGAAGTCAAAGTAGATATGCCAGGAGGCAGTTTGACGGTTTCATGGCGACCTGAAATGCCAGTCTACCTCAGCGGCCCCGCTAAGAGTGTTTTTCAAGGGGAATTTTACTTATCCATTAATGAAGAAATTTTTTAAGTCAACGGGCATACAAGGACGCTCTCTATGCTAACAACTCGCGCAATGATAAGCACACGCAAACTCTATTTCTGTCTAGGTATGCTTGCTGCTTTGCTGGTGATTGGCTCATTCATTTTACAATACGGATTTAAGCTTCAGCCTTGTAGTCTCTGTATTATTGATAGGGTACTTGTGATGGCCTTAGCCTTGCTATTTTTGATAGCCGCTATACACAACCCCAAAAAAGTTGGAAAGCTTATTTATGGTCTATTGGGCTTTCTCATTGCCATTGCTGGAATTGCCGTCACAGGCCGACATCTGTGGCTAATGCATTTACCACCAGACAAAGTGCCAGAATGCGGACCTGGTTTGAACTATTTGATTGAGACAATGCCACTTAAAGAAGCGTTGATGACCGTTTTTGCGGGCTCTGGAGAATGCGCCAAAGACATTCCATACTTTTTTGGGCTTTCCTTACCCTTATGGACAATGATAGCATTCATCTTGCTAGCGGTAGCGAGCTGGGTTCCTTGTTTCTGGAATTCAAGAAAATAAGGGCAGCTGTAGAAGAGCCACCCTAATTCATTGCGTTCCTTGCAATCCAGCACTACTCCTTTGCGCTTGTGACCTCAACAATCCTTTGATGAGGGTGGTATCCTTACCCACAAGGCAATCGTGTTCCCTTTATGCTTAATGAGGTTGGCAGTCCTTTGCCGAGATGTGATGGCAACATTCCTTGTTGCCACGCTGGCACCCACACTAATCCGTTAGCATGGGATACCTCACAATCTATCAAACCAGCTTGGAAGAACAAGGGTGTCTCTTCTTAGTTTTTTTTCTGGCCTCTTGCGCACTTTCTTTATTAATTTCATATTTTTCAATCAATTATGTATTTCTGACACGCTGAATTCAGCTTTGCTCTGCAGCAAATATGGCCAAGCAGCTACAAAGATTTGAGATATTGCTTACAAGCAGAATTGTAAAGAAGGCAACTTGCCAACAAAACTTGACGTAGCAATCTTAACGTCTTTAATAAGAATAAAGGTTTCAAAACCCAAGGAGGGGTCGTTATGCTGTCTTCTACCATTTCTACATGGCTACAAGAACGCCAAGAATGTATTGTGACTTTGCATCATCTGTGTAGCTATCGTCCATTTACCTCCGCAAAGGCAGCCTGCATCCTTCCCATGCTGAACGAGTTTTGCGAACTATTAATGGATTATGTCTCTAGAGGTCATTTTGAGATTTATGAAAAACTTCAATGTGCGAATGAAATACAAATTGATATTGCAAATAAAATGCCAGCCGATTGGCTTACAAAATTACTTGTCACAACTGGCACTTGTTTAGACTTTAATGACAAATATGAGTTAACAACTCATCTTGGCCAACTTGAAACAGATCTTTCAAAGCTTGCTTTACAATTGGCACAACGCTTAGAGTTTGAAGACAGAATGATTGCACTACATTCGCAAGCAAAACAACAACCTGTCTTCATGACGAAAACAGCTTAATTATGTCACTCTTCTAAGTATTGCAATTTGTCTTTAACCCCATTCCACTTATCGGCCTCTGGTAATGCCTCTTTGTGCGCAGTAATACTAGGCCATTCCTTTGCTTTTTTTGCATTAATTTCAAGAAATTGAGCCATTTCAGGCGGCAAATCATCTTCCGATGAAATTGCTTCAGCAGGACACTCTGGCTCACACAAGGCACAATCAATGCACTCATCTGGATCGATAACCATGAAGTTAGGCCCTTCATGAAAGCAATCAACAGGACAAACTTCTACACAATCGGTATATTTACACTTAATACAGTTATCTGTTACGACAAAGGTCATTTTGCCCTCGTTTTCCCAAAAGGGGGGGATTATACCATAAGCTTTTTTAAGTGAAAAAAGCTTAAAATGTAACTTTTTTCTACGCTATACTACTTTTCAGCATTTAACCATCAGTGGAGCACATCATGACCAAAATGAAAAAGGCTAAAAAACCAATGCCTGCAACTAAGAAAGCGCCCGCCAAAAAAGCACCTGCAGCCAAGAAAGCCCCAGCCGCGAAGAAAGCACCTAATGCTAAAAAGGCTCCCATGGCAAAAGCTCCTGCAGTGAAAAAGGCACCTGCCGCGAAGAAAGCGCCCGCTGCTAAAAAACCAATGCCTGCAACTAAGAAAGCACCCGTTGCTAAAAAAGCACCCGCTACTAAGAAAGCGCCTGCTGCAAAAGCACCTTCCATGAAAAAAGCGCCTGCCGCGAAGAAAACACCCGCTATGAAAAAGGCACCCGCGATAAAAACACCCACGGCTAAAAAAGCATTCACTAAAGCCGCATTAGCACCGAAGACACAACTTCCTATGACCGAAGAACAACTGCAACAACATTTTATACAGAGCCTTGAGCAGTTAGAAAAATATTGGCACAGCAAAGTAGACAACTTAAAAAAACAAGCTGAACATGCCAAGCTTTTCCCAGATAGCGCAGATATTCAAATGATTCGTGAGGATCTTGATGACGCTATTAATCAAGCCAATAAATACTCCGCATTGCAAGACATGATCATTGAATTCGAACAAGATTGGACCAGCCAAACCGTGCTTGCCAATACCATGAAAACCGAAAAGAAAGCTAAAAACGAGCTTACCCCTGCTGTGATGCCAGCCACAGAAGCATCCAACTTAGCAACTGAAATTGATCTTGAAGAAGACGCTTTACTTGAAGACATCGACGATGAACTAGCTAATGAATATGATGATGAAGCAGCATCTGAGCTAGAATTTGCAGATGATTCTGCAGCATTCTTTCCAGAAGAAGACTTCTTTGACGAAGATTCTGAAGATTACGCTAACTAATCGCCATTTCTGATACAAAGACCTGGTACACTTCAAGCAACAAAATGGATTTGAAGTGTACCTCTGCTACCCCAAGATCCTAATCAAACACCGCTCTAATACTCGCAGGCTACTGAAAAATAATTCTTTACAAGGATGACGCAAATAATGCTGATAGGGCTTGGTAAAGTAGTACCCTTGGCTGTAAGCAAGACACACAGATAACATCCCTGTTAACAATCTATCATCCAGTAAAGCAACGCGATGTGCAGAAATTCCTTTATATTCTGCTACCTGCAAAATACCTTGTGGATACGGCTTTCTTCTAACGCTATGGACAATGAAAATTAAAGGAAAATGCTTTTGAAAATACGCAATTCGCTCAGGTTTTGGCTTATTGGTAAATAAAGCAATGCGTTGCTCACCGATGGTTTGGCACAGATGCTTTAACCAACGTTCTGCTTCTGGCAAGGGTGTGTTGGCATCATGCCAGGCTAACACCCCATCAAAATCCAGAATTAATACCGCAATATTGTCTGCCTCTAACCTTTCTGGCGTTAATTCAGATAATCCATTGACTCGTTGCTCTGCCTCAACTAGAAAACGCTTTAGCGCCTTTCGCTGTTGCCATCCCATTTTAATTGCATACCACCACCTAAACATTGTCTTTGTTATCCCTCTTAATATTGTCGTTTATGCCACTTTGTTTCGTGGTTGATGAGCTAAAAAAGCCTTCATATTCTCAACGACTTCATCTAACAAGCGTTGTCTTGCTTCACGAGTCGACCAAGCAACATGGGGTGTCATAATTAATCTTGGGATCGGTTGTACTAACAGTGGATGCGTGGGGGGTGGCGGCTCTGTTGATAACACATCAACCGCAGCTCCACCTAAATGGCCGGACAATAACGCTTTTGCCAACGCACTCTCATCAACTAATCCACCTCTTGCCACATTAATTAAAAAGGCACCCGGTTTCATTTGCTTCAATGCGGCTTCATCAATCAAATGTTTGGTTTGTATTGTCAAAGGACAATGCAAACTAAGCACATCAACTTGTGGTAATAATGCTTTCAACGATAAGCGCCCTGGCCGGGGATCATTTTCTTTCCCTGCAATTAACACTTCCATCCCCAATGCTTTTGCTACTTTAGCAACGCCTTGACCGATAGTACCATAGCCTACAATCCCAAGGATTTTGCCTGATAGTTCATGCGTTTGGTAATTCTGCAAGCAAAACTGTTGGGATTGGCTCCAAACCCCTTGCTGTACCAAGGTATGATAGTCAATCATTCGGGTTGCCATATTAATTAAAAACCCTATCGTTTGCTGGATAACTGATGCGGTAGAATAGCCTGCAACGTTACAAACCGTGATCCCTTGAGCCTTTGCTTGCACCAAATCAATATGGTCACAGCCTGTTGCGGCAACAAGAATACATTGCAACGTTGATGTGTTTTTCAACAAAGATGCGTCAAGGGGTACTTTATTTGAAACAACAACCTGCGCACCCTTGATGCGTTCTTGTATCTCATTGCGAGGTGTTAAGCCGAAGAACTCCCAACGCTCAAGCGTAGAAGTTAAGGCACTAAAATCCAGATCGTTTTGATCGAGTGTCTGATAATCTAGGAATACCCCTTTCACTTTTCTTCTCCCTCTTGTTAAGCGAGGCAAACCTTATGAAATATTGCCCAGCAAAACAAGCCCTTATAGAACTTTTGCCGTAAGGGGGATCAGAATTAGGGTTTTTTAATGTAGATTTTCTCTTCTGACAATTCAGATGAGAATATAGCTGAATTACTTTTTTGTGCGCTGTTGGCGTCAGGCTCACTTGCTAAACGCACTACCCAAGCAAAGAGAAAGCCCACCGCAGTCAAAATGGACAGAAGACTAATCGTAAAGATGAGACCAACCATGGCACACTTCCCTTAGACCGAATCATTTCGGTTTTATAATGATGACAATCCTTTCATCGATGGTCTCTTAATTGTATGACAGGTTCGTCGATTGCGCAAACCGGCTAATGCTCTTCTTCCAAATAGGTATAGCCAATTAATCCGGAAGCAAGCATATCCAGATACATACGGCGCGCTTCGGGTAAAATAGCGGCATTTTCTAACTGTTGTTTATAGCTATACATCAGTTGCTGGGGCTCATAATGAACCATGCGTAAAACACTATCCACACGGTCGCCAAGCACAGGCTCTACTAATGCCACATTTCCTTGTGCATCCAATTCAACATGAACCGAGTCTGTATCCCCAAATAAATTGTGCATATCCCCTAAAATCTCTTGGTAAGCACCCACCAAAAAAATCCCTAAGCAATGGCTTTTGCCCGCACGGCAAGGTGGTAAAGGCAAGCTACTTTCAATCCCCTGGCCATCCACATAATAATTGATCCGACCATCCGAATCACAAGTTAAATCTTGCAAAACAACACGCTGTGTCGGTTTTTCCAATAACCCTTCTAGTGGCATAATGGGAAAAATTTGCTGAATAGCCCAGGCATCTGGAATAGATTGAAATAATGAAAAATTACAAAACAATTTATCTGCAAGCTTCTCATTTAACTCATCTAATAACTCACGCTGCGAACGGTTTTGTGCCGATAATCTACCGCGAACCTGATAGCAAATGCGATAATAGATATCTTCTGCAAGCGCTTTTTGTGCAATCTCAATTTTGCCATCATTAAAGGCTTCATGAACTTTCGTTAGCAACCCTACACTATCGTGGTAACTTTCAATAAGGGGTGCTTTATCCAAAGACTGCTGCAATTGCCATAAATGTTGAATCAATGATGGTGCTTGCTCATCGGGTGGGAGCAACTCATGGGGACGAAACAGATTATCGGTATCGATGACCTGTGTAATGAGTACCGCATGATGCGCTGTCAGCGCTCGCCCTGATTCTGTGATAATGTTAGGTGTGGTCAGATTATTTTTTTCACATACCTTATGAAAAGCACCAACGACGGCATCTGCATAATCATTAACGCTATAATTCATTGAGCAATCATTTCGTGATTGAGTACCATCGTAATCAATACCCAGTCCACCGCCCACATCGACCGTTGAGATGGCAATTCCCATTTCATGTAATTTGGCATAATACTGAGCGCACTCTTCAAAGCCGCGTTTAATATCATGCAAATTGGCTATTTGTGAGCCTAAATGAAAATGAATTAATTGCAAAGCACTTAATAATTTGGCTTCCTTTAGTCTATCGATTAGCGTTAGAATTTGACCGGCTGTTAAACCAAATTTTGATTTCTCACCACCGGTATTTTGCCATTTCCCTTTACCTATCGAAGATAAACGTATTCTCATACCTAATAACGGTGTCACGCCCATGCGCTCAGATTCTTCTAAAATGAGTTCAAGTTCCGAGGGCTTTTCAACAATCAGAAAAATACGATGGCCTAAGACGCGGCCTATCAAGGCCAAACGAATATATTCGCGATCTTTATAACCATTACAAATAATGACGCTATTAGGCTTTTGGCTTAACGCCATCACTGCCATTAGTTCTGGTTTACTGCCTGCTTCTAAACCAACATTATCTTTACCTGATCGCAAAAGCTGTTCAACCACACGTCGATGTTGATTCACTTTAATGGGATAGACGCAAGTGTATTCACCTGGGTAATTCAATTTTGCGCGAGCTTGGTCGAACGCTTGGCAAAGTCTTTGTACTCTGTCTTTTAAAATATCTGAAAAACGCACTAATACGGGTAATGTTAAACCCGCTCGTTTTAATGATTGTACTAAAGAGGGAAAAGAAACTTCTTTTTGACCATCCGATAATTTAGCTATCAATTCGCCTTGCTGATTAATATCGAAATAACCATCGCTCCAATGATCGACATTATAAACATCCCGTGCATCCTCAATTGTCCAATCATTGTGCGTCGTCTTTTTCATCTGGATAGGCTACCTCATGTTTGATAGCCGACATGTTAGCTAGCTTTATTCTGGCATGCAAGTCTTTTCTAGGGTATCTTTGCACCCTTCTTTCTGGCCGTTAAAGAGGATGCTCTTATCATGTTTAACAATCCATCATGGTTTACTGAAGCCAATACCAGCTGGGGAACCGGTTTTAGTCTACAAATTAAGGCAAAAATCTGCGAAGAACAATCGCCTTATCAAAAAGTAGCTATTTACGAGACCACTCATTTCGGCTACTTAATGACCATTGATGACATCATTATGCTCAGCACTTGCGATAATTTTCTTTATCATGAAATGATGTCGCATCCTGTTTTATTCACCCATCCCAATCCCAAAAATGTGGTTATTATTGGGGGCGGAGATTGCGGTACATTGAAAGAAGTGCTGAAACACCCTGTTGATTCGGTTGTGCAAATTGACATCGATGAAAAAGTAACCCAACTTGCTGAGAAATATTTTCCTGAACTTTGCAGTTCGAACAATGATCCTCGAGCAACCTTACTTTTCCAAGATGGTATTCGTTGGATGCAAGAAGCAAAAACCGGTAGCATCGATATTATTATTGTTGATTCAACCGATCCCATCGGCCCCGCTGAAGGGCTCTTTAATCAAGCCTTCTATGAACAATGTTATCGTGTTTTAAGAGAAGATGGTTTACTGGTTCAACAAAGTGAATCTCCATTAATTCATCAGCAATTGTTAAAAGATATGCGCCATGCGATGAAAAAAGCGGATTTTACCGATTTGTTAACCATCACTTTCCCACAACCAGTTTATCCTTCAGGTTGGTGGAGCGCGACAATTGCAGGCAAAAAGCAATTACCTCTTTTTCGTAAAGATGAGGCAACCTTCAATCAATTAGCAACCAAATATTATCAGTTTGCGATTCATGAAGCGGCTTTAACGCCAATCCCCATGTTAAAGGATGTGTTGGGACTCAATAATAAATAGATAGCGTTGTAGAGGATGGCCACCGTACCCTCCCTTAAATAAGGCGGACACGGTGGTCCGCCTCTACAATGCATCTTCGCCTTTTTCGCCAGTGCGTATCCTAATCACCTCATCTAAAGACGTGACAAAAATTTTACCATCACCAATTTTGCCCGTATGTGCGGCTTTTATGATGGTATCAATAATGAGAGAAACTTCACTATCTTTGACTGCAATTTCAATTTTGGCTTTAGGCAAAAAATCAACCACATATTCAGCTCCGCGGTACAATTCTGTATGTCCTTTTTGTCGGCCAAAGCCTTTCACCTCTGTCACCGTGATGCCTTGCACATTGAGCTCTGACAATGCTTCACGAACATCGTCTAATTTAAACGGTTTAACGATGGCGCAAATCAGTTTCATTCCTTGCTCCTTCTTAGCATCCTATGATACGGTCACAACCATCCCGCTTACTACCCTTAATCATAGGAGAAAATGATGTTCGATCCCAAGCTTGCGCAAGATATGGCAAAGCAGTTTGTCGACTCTCTTCCTTCTGGCGTTAAAGCAATCCAACAAGAAATTGAAAATCAGTTGCGTCAGTTTTTACAACAATCTTTCAATAAAATGGATCTGGTGACGCGAGAAGAGTTTGATATTCAAACCCAAGTGTTAGCAAAAACACGTGCTAAATTAACGACACTTGAGGAAACGGTAAAAACACTAGAAAGTAAATTATCTGATCAATCATCCTGATCATAATGACCTTGTTGCAAAAACTCGCTTACACGAATCATTGTCGTTAATAGCACTAATATCACAAATACCGAACCCAACAATCTAAATTGTTCAGGACAAAGTATCATTGCAATAAAGAAAAGAAAGGCTTCAAAACGCTCTACTAATCCTTTGCTGTAATGAAAGTGCTTTTCAGTATTATTAACTGAAAAAATGCCTATCACAAGAAATGAAGTGACACAGCATAAAATGCTACCTAACATCAAAATCGATAGAAAACCACGTGTTTGAGGGGAGATCCAATAGAGTCCTAAAATAATAGCAAACTCGACCAAGCGATCTGTCACAATATCTAAGACAACGCCTGATGAAGTCACACTATCCATTTTGCGCGCCACAGCACCATCTAAAATGTCACAATACCCTGAAAATAATAACAAGATACAAGCCAGGAGGGGAGATTGACTGATTAACGCAACACCGGCCCCAACACCACTTAACCCTGCTAATAAGGTAATTTGCTTTGGCTGCAAAATAGTTTTCGCGGCAAGATGCGTAGCTATACCATCAACGCAGTATCTTGAAAATACAGGACGCAAATAATTTTCTAACATAAATTGGCCTCACTGCTTTCCTACGCCTTTGTTAATCAACTATCTTTAAATAAGGTGCATGTCGGTAAAGGAAATACCGTGAATCTACGCTCTCGTCTGCTAATGATAGGATGCTTTGTTTTGCTTGTGCAAATGATTGGCATAGCAAGCCTCTATTATTTTTCTATTTATCCAGACATTGAAGGGCTGGAAAAAACGGCAGTTGAGAAAGATCTTCATCGGAGTTTGGAAACTTTTCAACGACAACTTTATACTCTAGAACAAAATACACAATTGCTCACTTTACAGCCTAACATCTGGGAACTGGCTAATAGTGAAACGATTCCCCAAAACATCCCCCGAGATCCCCTCTTGGAAAAGATGGTGCAATATGAAATCAATCTCATGTACATCCTCAGCACTGATAAAAAAGTGATTTGGGAAGAAATCATTGATCTGAGTAACGAACAATCTTATCCACATCAAGGTTTTTTAACCTCTTTGTGGGAAAATTATCCAGGATTTTTAGAACATCCTTCGATGATGAGCTTGCAAGCCGGTATTTATAACAGCTCATTAGGCCCTATGTATCTTGTTTCAACGCCTATTGCTGACAACAAAGATCCACAATTAGTCAGAGGGATCCTTATCGTTGGTCGCTTGATTACCCCTGAAGTTATTCAATTTTTGGAGCATCTCACCTATACCAATATGAAAATATGGCCGCTTGAAGGAGCCACGTTAAGTGATAAGCATCTTAGTATTATTCAACGCATTCAAAAAACAGGGGCTAATTCTCTCATTGTGCGCGATCATAATACGTTACATGGTTATATGTCGCTGCCCGATCTGAGTGGCAAGCCCAATCTTTTGATTTCTATTTTTAAAAACAGAATTCTCAAAAGCTTTGTCAATATTGTACTGTTAGAAAATGTTGCTATCTTTTTCGCCATGCAAATTTTGTTTTTGATACTGTTGTTTTACCTAATTCGTCATTTCTTAGTGGTACCAGCCAATCAATTGATTAACGAGATACAGCTAACCGATAAAAAGTGGACACCGCCAAACTTAGCTGTCAACCCCGAAAGCGATATGGGTCAACTCAACATCGCTATTACGCATTTTATGGCTCGTCAACATAATCAACTGGTTCATGACACTACCATGGCTTATCGTGAAGGGATGTCCCAGGCGAGACAAGATTTATATCAAGAATTTGAAGAAACACTGTTACCATTGTTCCAAGGATTGGATTGGCTAGAGAAAAAGCTTTCTAACTTACCCATCAATGATATTGAATGGATTGTTGCTGAAGGCAAAACGGGGCAGATAACCCCCTCACAATGGCCAAAATATACTGAAAGATTACAGACAATTAATGAAGAGCTACGACGTCAGCAAAAGGAAATGCGTCAACATATTTACGAAATACACACAAAAACCTTGCGTAATGCCGCGGTATTACGCACGATTTCACGCAGTTTAGATCCGACGAGACAATTGACACCAATTGGTGTTCAATATAAGGGAAAATTATCAACAACTAGATAAATGTAACAACATCTTTTATGATTTCATGAAACAATATTTAGAGGCGCCCAGTGTCCAGCTTTAAAATTCTCTTAATCATTCTCGGGCTTGCTGTCGTAATTGTCTCCATTTTACGACGCATGCACCTGCCTCCTATTTTAGGCTACCTGATTGCTGGCGCCCTAGTGGGTCCTTATGGATTGGGTTTACTGGAAAGTAAGGAAGAGATCCGTTACATAGCTGAATTCGGCGTGGTTTTCTTGTTATTTTCAATTGGTCTTGAGTTATCGTTGCCAAAACTGGTTTCGATGCGCCGAGCGCTTTTGGGCCTTGGTGGGATGCAAGTACTGCTTTGTACAGCACTCGCTTTAGTGGTTGCTAAATTTGCAGGCCTTGGTTGGCCAGCTGCAATCGCCGTCTCTGGCGCATTGGCTTTATCATCGACCGCCGTTGCAACCAAGCAGCTGGTTGAACAGGATGAACTGCATCAAACACATGGCAAGCTCGCTTTAGCTATTTTGCTTTTTCAAGATTTAGCTGCTGTACCCTTTTTGATTGTGGTTCCTGCCTTAGCAGGTAGTGGGCAAGATTCGGTTATGACCGTGCTCCTCGTTCGTATTGGCGTGGGCACCCTTATCTTCCTTATCATGCTTGCTGCAGGCCGTTGGTTACTACGTCCTCTATTTCATCATATTGCTCAGGCAAGATCGTCCGAACTATTCATGCTCACGGCTTTGTTAGTCGTTTTAGCTTCTGCATTCTTAACTGAGCATTATGGACTCTCTGCTGCTTTAGGTGCCTTTCTTGCAGGTGTGATGCTCGCAGAAACAGAATATGCACATCAAATCGAATCCGACATCCAGCCTTTTCGTGATATTTTGCTCGGGTTATTCTTTATCTCAGTTGGGCTTGTCCTTGACCCTCGTGTGGTCGTCTCGGACTGGCCATGGATATTAAGTATTTTAGTTTCATTAATTATCTTTAAAACGATTGTTATCACTTGGTTGGCAAAATTTGCCAATGTCTCACCTATCAGTGCATTACGTACCGGGCTTATTTTGGCTCAAGGTGGTGAATTTGGTTTGTTCCTTCTAGCCGTAGCGCTTGATAAAAATGTGATAGATCTGCATTCCAATCAAATTGTGATTGCTGCGATTGTCATTAGCATGGCAGTTTCACCTTTACTCATCCGCAAAAGCGAGATGATAGCCACTTTTATCTTGAAGTGCCTGGGTAAAGGGAGCACTAACGAACAAACTGAAGATTTATCAAACGCTCCTAAAAATCAAGAAGATCATGTGATCATCTGTGGTTATGGTCGTGTTGGCCAAACACTAGCACGCTTTTTAGAATATGAAGGCATTCCTTATGTGGGACTTGATGTGGATCCGGTCCGTTTACGCGAAGCAAGGGCTGCTGCAGAGCCCGTATTCTTTGGCGATCCCGCCCAAGAAAGTGTACTCGTTGCCGCCGGCATTAAAGATGCGAAAATGCTCATTATCGCTTTTTCGAATCCTAAGCAAGCACTCAAAATATTACGCAATGTACGGCATTTAAACAAAGATATTCCCGTGCTCGTACGTACAACTGATGATAGCGACCTAGAAGCTTTGCAAATCGCTGGCGCAACAGAAGTCATTCCAGATAAGTTAGAATCTAGCTTAATGCTAGCTTCTCATATGCTGATTTTGCTTGGACAATCACCCGCAAAAGCACAGCAGCAAGTGAAGGAAGTCAAAGCCAATCGCTATAAATTCCTTCGCGGCTTTTATGAAGGTGAAAAAATTGGCCACTTGGAAAATGTTTCAACTGAACGTACACACTTACATGCAGTTGAATTAACTGAAGGGGCTTATGCGGTTGGCAAAACCTTAGAAGAGCTGATTGCAAAAAATATTCCGATTTCACTATCGTCATTTTCGCGCGCTGGCTACAAATGCCAAGAACCTGCAGCTCATACTATTTTACAAGCAGGTGACGTCTTAGTGATTGCCGGTACCAATCAAGAAATCTTTAACGTTGAAGAAAAACTACTTCAAGGTTAAACATCGTTCCCCAGGCGGACACCTGTCTACGCTAAAGTAAGCAGAGGTCCGCCCCGGAGAAATTCCCACCGTTCGTCTTTGCGAGCTTTTGAGCAGCAATCCATCTTGAAATCTTTCTTATTGCACCATTTGAGCCAGCCTTAAAATAGATTGCTTCGCTTGCGCTCGCAATGACGGAACTCTCAGAGTCCACCCTAATACAAATAACCCCGTAGGGGTGAACGATAATAGTCCCGTGTAAATTTGACGAGCGTTGCTCGTCTAACGCCACATGGGGAACAAAAAAGACGAAGATTAGGGCCTATCGAGCCTTTTTGCTTTAGACAAGGCGGCAAGTTATTGAGTGACAGGAATGTATTCTGATACATGACTGTTGCGAAATAACGCAGCCAACACAGTATAAAGCAAAAAGGAGAAGATAGGCGGTTGGCTAGGTGATTAGGGGTTTGCTATATTCCCGCCGTTTTTTGGCTGGGAGCAGAAAGATGTCGCTCGCTATTGTTTATAGTCGTGCCTGTTTTGGTATTGAAGCGCCTCAAGTAGTGGTTGAAACGCATTTATCACGCGGTTTGCCGCAATTTACGATTGTTGGTTTACCTGAAGCGGCGGTGAAAGAAAGTAAAGACAGGGTTCGTAGTGCACTCTTGCAAAGTGGCTATGAATTTCCTAAAAAGCGAATTACCGTTAACTTAGCACCAGCAGATATCCCCAAAGAAGGGGGACGATACGATTTACCTATCGCGATCAGCATTTTACTCGCCTCAGAACAATTAAGCTGCGCTAATATTAGTGAATATGAATTTGCGGGTGAGTTATCATTAAGTGGTGAATTAAGACGCATAAAAGGCGTCTTGCCACTTGCTTTAGCAACCCAAAAAATAAAACGACAACTGATTATTCCCCTGGATAATCAAGATGAAGCCAGTTGGGTTTCTCCGATGATCACTTATGCAATGCCCACTTTTAGTCGTGTTTGTGCGCATCTTAGTGGGCTTCACCCCTATCTTCCCTTACGTACAAGTGAAGCGCTGCAATTTTCACTATCAAGTGATACTTGCCTTTCCGAAGTTTGCGGCCAACCTCATGCCAAAAGGGCGTTAGAAATAGCCGCCGCAGGTGCTCATAGTTTACTGATGGTAGGGCCTCCTGGTACTGGCAAAACCATGCTCGCCAGTCGATTGAGTTCTATCTTACCACCACTTTCATTAAATGAAGCGTTAGAAATAGCCGCTATCTATTCGATTAGCCATCAAGGATTTGAAGCGCGCTCTTTACGAAGGCGCCCTTTTCGTCGTCCTCATCATACCGCTTCAGCGGTCTCACTTGTCGGTGGCGGGCGCTATCCTTTACCGGGTGAAATTTCATTAGCGCATCATGGGGTGCTTTTTTTAGATGAATTACCTGAATTTAGTCGACATGTACTAGAAGTGCTGCGTGAACCGCTGGAATCGGGTCGAGTTCATTTATCTCGCGCCCAAGGTCAAGCAGAATACCCGGCAAGTTGTCAGTTGATTGCAGCGATGAATCCTTGTCCTTGTGGTTATTTATCAAGTACGCAGCATCACTGTCACTGCACCAGTGAACAAATTCAACGTTATCGAAATAAAATATCAGGACCTTTACTTGACAGAATTGATATGCATATTGAAGTGCCAGCCCTCGCTGCAAAACAACTCGCGGCCTTTGAACCTCAACAAGAAGAAAGTAGCGAAATCATTCAAACACGTGTACTTCAAGCACGTGCTTTACAACAACAACGTTGTTCCTTACCGAATGCAAAATTAACCAACCGTGATATCGTTGCTTTTTGCAAGTTAGATAATCAAGCCGAACAGTTATTAACAACTGCCATGGAAAAATTAGGAATATCAGCCAGAGCTTATCATCGCATTCTAAAGGTTGCTCGCACGATTGCTGACCTGAATAATTCAGAAAGCATCCAAAGTATGCACATTGCTGAAGCGATTCAATTTCGAAAATATGATAGACATTAATTATAGGTTAGAATATACCCTTCGCAGCTGTGGGTATTCTCAATAGATAAGAAAGGATTCTTTTGTGATAGCGTTTAGCGCTTCTATTTTTTTAAGTGCGTTTTTACTTTTTATTATCCAACCCTTGTTAGCAAAAACATTATTACCCTTATTTGGTGGCTCACCCGCCGTATGGTTATCAAACCTGGTTTTTTATCAAACCGCCTTATTAATCGGTTATGCTTATGCCTATTTTGTTACTAAGCTTTCTCGTCTATCATGGCAAGCGACCGTGCATTTTACTTTATTAGCATTCTCACTCTTATTATTACCCATTACACCCGCAACCGAACTTTCGCTATTAACTTGGTGGCAACCATTAACTATTTTTGCCGTCCTTGGTTCTACTTTATTAATTCCTGTCATTGTTTTATCGGCAACCAGTCCATTACTGCAATACTGGTATTACCATAGCTATCATAGCGATTTTCCTTATCGCTATTATGCCTTATCCAATTTGGGATCGTTACTGGGCTTATTTGCCTTTCCGCTTTTACTCGAGCCTTTTTTAGGATTAAAAATTCAACTGACCACATGGTCTATTGGCTATACGCTATTTACAACAGCCTGTGCACTATGCGCTTTCATTACCTTTAAACAGCATCAAGTTATTTCGAAAGAGAGAACTAACAACAAAACCAAGGTTCCCCGGCTTAATATCTTTTCATGGTTATTGCTAACCGCATTAAGCAGCGCTTTATTATTAACAACAACGCAAGTCATGATGCAAAATGTGATTGGTCTACCGTTATTATGGGTTATTCCTTTAGCGCTCTATCTCATTAGCTTTATCATTGTTTTCTATCAACCCCGCTTGTATGTTTCTTGGGCATGGATCTCACTTTTCTTTTTGTTAACCGCCGGTATTATTTATTTACCCACTCATCATCAGTTAACACTCGCAATTCAAGTACTTGCTTATACGTTATTACTTTTCTCAGGCTGCATGATTTGTCATGGTGAACTTTATCGTTTGAAACCCGATAAACAGCATTTGACCTTTTATTATCTCATGGTTGCCTTGGGTGGCGTCTTAGGAGGCCTCTTCGTTAATTTGGTCTCGCCACTCATCTTCAATGAATGGTGGGATTTCTATGGCGCATTATTGCTTATTTTACTTTATGCTATTTTTGTTCCAATGCGCCAAGATCTCAACATTCTATCCAACCGTATCGTCATGCCTTTATCCTTATTAGCTTTTTTTGGTATAGCGACTTTGCTGATCGTTAATATAAAAGAGGCACATCGCGAATTTATTTTTGTCCATCGCAATTTTTTAGGAAAATTTGAGATTGTTGAACGCTATAAAAATGAAAATCGGCATCTATTGATTTTACGAAATGGCAACATTTTACATGGACAACAATATTTAGAAGCGCAAAAGCGTAGTTTACCCACAACTTATTACAGTCAGAAAAGCGGTCTTGGCGTAGCGATAGATTTTCTGCGGTATAATATCATTAATACCTCGCAACACTTACGCATCGGCGCCATTGGTCTTGGTACAGGCACTATCGCTGCTTTGGGTCATAAAGGCGATTTTATTCGTTTTTATGAAATCGATCCCGATATTGAAAAAGTGGCTAATGAATATTTTTATTATCTGCGAGATAGCGCAGCAAAAATTGAAATCGATATTAATGACGGACGACTTGCGCTGGCGAAAGAATTACACCAAGGTTCACAGCAATATGATCTTATTGTGGTAGATGCTTTTAATGGTGATGCCATTCCTTTGCATCTATTAACGAAAGAGGCACTTGATATTTATCTTGGCCACCTCAAACAAAATGGTATTTTGGCTTTTCATATTTCCAGTCGTTATGTTGATCTTTATCCGCCTTTGCAAGCACTAGCCGCGCAGATGGGGTTGTTCTCCTATTTATCCTACCAGCCGCCTTCAGATGATCCTTGGATAGCGCATTCAGAATGGTTATTAATTAGTCGACAATCTGAAATCGGACTGTTTTTGTATAATAAGAATGCCTTATCATTTAGAAATGTGCGAATGAACGATGTTTGGACAGATGATTTTAATTATCTTTTGCCAATTATTCGTTGGTAACTTGATTGAACAGGCCCAGATGATTTAAACTCCACGGCCCTTAAATATATAAAACGATACCCATGTCTGAGTTAAATGCAGAGCAAAAAGCCGCCATTCACTTTGTCGATGGCCCCCTCCTTGTTATCGCGGGAGCGGGCAGTGGCAAAACACGGGTTATTACACAAAAGATTGCCTATTTAATAGAGCACTGTGGTTTACAGCCACAACACATTTATGCCGTCACTTTCACTAATAAAGCAGCAAGTGAGATGGCTGAACGCACGCATAAATTATTAAAAAAAACAACCCATAAAAATCAGGCCAAGCAAAAAATTCAGGTATCGACTTTTCATTCCTTAGGGTTAGCGATTATTAAAAAAGAAGCCTCTCATCTGGCTTTACATGATAATTTTACCCTCTTTGATTCTTATGATGCACAGCATTTGCTCAAAGAATTAGGAGAGCGAATTTCTGCCGTCAGTGATGACAGTTTAAAATCCATCTCTCAACAAATTTCCAATTGGAAAAATGAATTAAAATCACCTGAAGAAGCGCTCAATGGCGCAAAGCAAGAAACAGAGCATTTGGCCGCACGCTTTTTTGTCCATTATGATAATGCTCTGCGTGCTTATAATGCGGTTGATTTTGATGATCTCATTTCTCTACCGTTTAAACTATTTCGTGATAACCGTGAAGTACTTGATAAATGGCAAAATAAAATTCGTTACCTACTGGTTGATGAATATCAAGATACTAATACAGCACAATATGAACTCATTAAATGCCTTTGTGGTGTAAGACAAGCTCTCACGGTGGTTGGTGATGATGATCAATCTATTTATGCATGGCGCGGCGCACATCCTGAAAACATTCAACGTTTACAACAAGACTATCCACGCTTGCAGGTAATTAAATTAGAACAAAATTATCGCTCAACAAGTAACATTTTGTTTTCAGCAAATCATTTAATTAGCCATAATCCTCATATTTTTGATAAAAAATTGTGGAGCGCGCATGGCAGTGGCGATCCCATTCGGATCATTGCTTGCGCCAATGAAGCGGCTGAAGCCGAACGCGTTATTCATGAAATTGTCGCTCACCAATTCCGTCATCGCTTGGCTTATCATGATTATGCCATTTTATACCGCAGTAATCATCAAGCACGAAATCTTGAACAAGCCCTACGTGAACAAGGGATCCCTTATCATGTCAGCGGCGGCGTTTCTTTCTTCTCACGAACCGAAATCAAAGATCTCTTCGCGTATTTTCGCTTGATGGTTAATCCACAAGATGATGCCGCTTATTTGCGCTGCGTGAATATTCCTAAACGTGATATCGGTCCTGCGACCATTGAAAAACTGGGACGTTACGCCCAAGAAAGGCAAAATAGCCTTTTTGATGCTTCATTGGAAATGGGGTTAACGCAATGGCTAGAAGAAAAAGCCTGCCACCGTATCAAATCTTTTGCTGATTTTATATTAGAAGCAAAAAATGCGCTTTTTGAATCTGACGATCCTGCTTCACAAGTTGAAACCTTTATTGAAGATATTCGTTATTATGAATATCTCACTGACACCGCCCCTAATCCAACCAATGCGCAAAAACGCATTGAACATATTAAAGAACTCATTGGCTGGTTAAAACGTCTGACAGGCCCTGATCAAGACTCACCACTTCGCTTTGAAGAAGCGATTCATAAAATGACGCTCATTGATATGCTAGAGCGCCAGGGTGATCAAACGACCAATATGGTTCAATTAATGACCTTGCATGCGGCAAAGGGCTTAGAATTTCCCCATGTTTATATCATTGGCTGGGAAGAAGAATGTTTACCACATAAAACCAGCATTGCCCAAGATATGGTGAACGAGGAGCGGCGTTTAGCGTATGTGGGCATGACCCGCGCACAAAAAACACTCACCCTTACTTATCCAAAACAACGCAAACGCTATGGGGAAATGCAAACCATCACCCCCAGTCGCTTTTTAGATGAGCTGCCAGAAGACTACGTTGTGCGAGAAGGGCATATTGAAGCGACGGAAGAAGAGCAACGCGCGAGTGGGCAAAATCACTTAGCCGCTTTAAAAGCGCTATTACAAGAGACTAACCAATAGATTGATATTCAACTTTGGTATAATGCCCTACTTTGCGACCATTTCTTGGCTCTTTATTGTAATCGTGTAAATGCAAAGCCGGTTGGCTTAAAAGATCTTTTTTATTAGGTATTGTTCCTAGTAAATTAGTCATTGTCGTCAGAGCAATACTTTGTGTTTCGCCTAATGGCCAATTTAGAATAGCACGCAAATGATTTTCAAATTGTGATGTTACTGCTCCTTCGATGGTCCAATGGCCGCTATTATGAACACGGGGTGCCATTTCATTCGCAATTAATTGATCGCCAACTTGAAAGAATTCCACACACAAGATCCCAACATAAGAAAGCTTTTGCAATATTTGAGTAAGATAATTTTTGGCTAGAGCAAAGATAGGATCATTGGGCTTATTTTGGGTTTGGAATAAAACACCATTTTGATGAATATTTTCATTGATATCATAAAATTTTATTTGATTGGCAGGATTTCTCACTGCAATCATTGAAACTTCTCGGTCAAAATGAATATTTTGTTCAACGATAATGTTTTGACAAAAATCGGCATTTTCTTCCAGTGCCGTTAATTCCGCTTTATTTGAAATTTTTATTTGTCCTTTACCATCATACCCACCTTTTCTTTTTTTCAAATAAAAAGGAAATGACCATTCCTGGGTGGCTTTGAATAAATCATCATAAGAATCAATTTGAGCAAAGGGAGTAGTAGGAATACCTAATTCTTGAAAAAAAGTTTTTTCCAAAAACCTATCTTGGCTAATTTGCAGTGCCTCAAGATTAGGATGAACTGTTTGATGGTTCATCAGTATTTCAAGAACATTGGTGGGGATATTTTCATTTTCATAAGTAATAATATCGCTTTGCTTAGCAAGCTTTAATAACGCTTTTTCATCGGTGTAATCTGCTGTAATTAGCTCTCCGAGATTTTGAGCAGAGCAAGGGATACTAGGTTCTAAAAAGACAAACTGAAGTCCAAGCGGAGATCCTGCAAGCGCTAACATCCGACTTAATTGTCCACCACCTAAGATGCCTATTTTCAAAACGAATTCTCCACTGATGTCGCTTGCAAGACATTATCGGTTTGTTGTTGGCGATATTGTTCTAATTGTCGCAAAACGTCAGGATACTTGTTACCTAGAATAGAAGCTGCAAGCAAAGCCGCATTCACAGCTCCTGCTTTGCCAATGGCGAGTGTGCCAACCGGAATACCACTTGGCATTTGTACGATGGAAAGTAGCGAATCCAGGCCATTGAGCGTTCTTGATTGAATGGGAACGCCCAAAATCGGTAAGGAACATTTTGCTGCTAGCATGCCAGGTAAATGAGCCGCACCCCCTGCTCCTGCGATAATGATTTCAAAACCCTTATCTCTTGCCTGTTCAGCAAATGAAAAAAGTAGATCCGGTGTACGATGCGCTGAAACAACTTGGCAATGATAAGATATGTTTAATATCTTCAGTGTTTCAACACAATGTTGCATGGTTTCCCAATCTGATTTTGAGCCCATGACAACAGCTACTAATAAAGGAGGAGTGTTTGTCATTTTTTTCTCAATAAAATTCTCAGAAGACTATTTTGGCAACATATATTCAATCGCCATCTTCAATTCCTGATCTGAGCACTGCATACAGGTGCCCTTGGGCGGCATCGCGCCTTTACCCTTAATGGCAATCGCTAACATGGTGTCCATCCCATCTGCCATGCGTGGCTTCCAGTCTCCAGCGTTACGGAATTTAGGTGCGCCACCCACACCCGTCTCATGGCAAACCGCACAAGTCGATTTATAGCGATCTTCACCGGCATTGGGCCCAAGCGCTTCACTCACTAGTGCAACAGGCGCCCCACTACCACCTTCTGCCTCTACCTTACCCACAGGAGTAATTCGTTTGGCAATTGCCTCTGGCGTCATGGGTTCTGTTAACCGCCCACAAGATGCAACAGCCATCGATGGAATGGCCAAAAACAATAAAATGGTGCTCAATTGTATGCGAATATTTTCTTTCACCCTTTGCTCCGGTGTGGGGTCTCAAACTTTGGCCCATAGTATACCCACTCTTTTTTCATGCGCCAAACGTCCGTCAATTAAAGTTGAACAACTCACAAGAAGTGATCTTTCTGACATTACATGCTACTATAACGCCACTTTGTTAAATGAAGCGAGTGAGGTAAGCCCATGCATGAAAGTGAATTACAGATAGGCGATATTTTATTTTTTATGAATGCTTCTGGCTTTCCCGATCATGTCGCGATTTATGCCGGGCTTCGTGATGATACGCATTTTATCACTCACGCCGTTAGCGACCCCTACTTTTCCATTATGACCACTCGCCTTAAGCCTGATATACGCCCTTACCAAGTCTATCGCTGTAAAGACACTTCGCTTGCACTACAAACCGCCACGCGTATGCGTATTTGGGCAGAACATCAAATCCCATTTAGTATTGAAAAACATGATCTCCATCTCACCTTGATGGATCTGCCTAAATTATGCCACCCCAAAACCGGTGGAACAGAACAAGCAAACCTTGCTGCATCCTCTTTTGCTTCTCATTTTTATCGTTATATTGAATACGCAGCTCACCCCCAAATGCCCGAATTTCCGCATCAAGATAAGCCATTAGAAGGCATGTTTTGTAGTGAGGCTATTACGGCGGCACTTAATGTCGAAACCTTAAAACAAATGAACGCCGTTAAATCTTTGGCTGAAATGGAAATTGATTGGATAAGCGATCGCATTGATAGCTCGTATATAAAAGCTTGGGCTAGCAAGGCTCCCTCTTCACAACAGCCCTCAGCACAATATCTTGCTTATCAGGCAGGACTTCAGGCTGAAAATGAATATCCTTTTGGTGAACTCCCTTCCAATTCACAACGCGGATCAGATGGCCCCTTTTTACCCTCCATTGCCGCTTGGCGGTACAATTATTATGGCCCTATCGAAAATTTTATCAGTAGGTATTTGAGTGATGAAAAATTCGTGCTCCCTTTGGATTCAAAGATAACAACGCCTTTCGCCATGCTGGCTTATTTTGCGCAACACCCTAATCATTGGCTGGATTGCGGGAAACTTGATCCTGAACCCGTAGAATATCCGCTTGCTGATCTCGAACTTAAAAAGCAAGAATGGATTGATTACGTAACTAAATTATTTAATGATGCAAAAGAAAAAAAAGAAGACATTTTGGCAAATTGCTTATTGCATCCCGAAATACCCTTTACATTTAAAATACCTTCTCCCGTAAAGCGTCCTCGCAGTCTTTCTGTTGATTCAACTTCCAACACGTTATTATCTCCTTCTTCTCGAAGCCAGATAGAAAAATACAATGGTGTGGTTGCCTACACCAGTCCTCAAAAGCCAACGGTTTCACCACAGCAAAATACTGTTGTTCGTGCGATTCCATTTCCTAGCCTGGGAGATGATGAAGTTTTTTATGACAGCAATAAGCTTCTTACCGCTTATAAGACGTCGATTAAAAGACAGTTGGATTTTGATAACGTCCCTGAGGATGATGAGATGCTTAGAAAAGAGTTTGCTTCTCAGCTCGGCTTTAAATAGCAACCAAAACGATTTAGCCATTGATCGTATTGTGCAAAATCTGGCATCAGCTGTGAAACCTTGTGCCAAAAACGCGGCCCATGGTTGCGATACAGTAAATGGGCAAGTTCATGCGCCACCACATATTCTAAAGTACCCGGTGGCGCAAGGATCAATAACCAATTCAAATAGATCCTTTCTGTAATACCACAGCTACCCCAACGGCTCTTTTGTTGCTTTAACTGAACCGCTTTAGGCCATCTTCCTAAAATGGGGCAAAACCGTTCAAGGCTTGCCTCAATCACTTGCATGGCTTGGCTTTGATACCAGCGCTCTATGCCCTTTTGCACTACATTTTCCATCTCGGTACACTTTGTTTGCCAAGGTAGTGTAACCATTAATTTTTCTTCTTGCTGGCAAATCCCATATTCCCTACCATACTCCACCAACAATAATAAGGTTGTGCCACGATAAGAGATCCTTTCTCCGGCCAACCATTGCGATGGCCATACCGTTTTTGGCTCCAACGCTTTCTTGGTTTGACGTTGCAGTTGCTTACTCATCCAGCGACGTTGCTGACTGATAAATTGAAGTATCGCCCGATTTTTAATGTGCCAAGGGGCAACAACCTCAAATACCGATGCTCTGGCAATAATATGAAGACGTTTTGCACGCTCACTGCGTCGCAGAGTAAAGAAAAGTGGTTTATGATCGAATTGAATAAAAGGCATTTTAAATAAGTTAGTTCTGAAAATTCGTGCGCATCACACTCAAATAGGAAGCAAAGTATAGCATGGGACTTTTAATCAACGGACAGTGGCACGACCAATGGTATGATACGCATAAAACCAAAGGCGAATTTATTCGCGAAAGCAGCCAGTTCAGAAACTGGGTAACGCCTGATGGCAAACCCGGCCCCACCGGAAAAGGCGGCTTCGCGGCAGAAAGCGGGCGTTATCATCTGTATGTTTCTTATGCTTGCCCTTGGGCACATCGCACGATTATCTTTCGTGCTTTAAAAAATTTATCGGATCATATTTCGATGAGTTTGGTTCATCCTCGCATGCTACAGCGAGGCTGGGAGTTTATCCCAACACACCCTTCCTTTCGCGATCCTTTAAATTATTGTCGTAGCCTTTATGAAGTTTATTTATTAACCGATCCTTTTTATACCGGTCGGGTGACAGTTCCCGTCTTATGGGATAAAAAACAACATGAGATTGTAAGTAACGAATCTTCTGAGATTATTCGTATGTTTAACAGTGCATTTGCCAATATTAGCCATTGCGATGTCGATTATTATCCAACCCCTCTTCGCACAGAAATTGATTTAATCAACCAATTTATTTATGACAACATTAATAATGGTGTTTATCGCTGTGGATTTGCCACAGAACAAACCGCGTACAATAAAGCGTTCGATTCTTTGTTTAGTGCGCTTGAGTCGCTTGAAAAGCGTCTGGAAAACCAAGACTTTTTAGTTCAGAATACCTTAACCGAAGCAGATTGGCGGCTGTTTACGACCTTGTTGCGTTTTGATGTTGTTTACTACAGTCATTTTAAATGTAACTTACGCATGATCCGCGATTTTCCTAATTTAAATCGTTATCTTAAAGCGTTATATCATGTACCCAAAATCGAAGAGACTGTCTATTTTGATCATATTAAAGAGCATTATTACTATAGCCAAAATACCATCAACCCCTCTCGAATTGTGCCTAAAGGTCCCATCATCGATTTGAATTAAGGAACATTGATGAATTCCTCTACGTTGGTAAGACCTTTTTTAAAATGGCCAGGTGGTAAATTCCGTTTGGTTCCAACACTCAAAACCCATTTAGTCGAGAATCGGTATCTGGTAGAACCCTTTGCTGGCGCTGGTGCATTATTTTTAAACACGTCCCACCCAGAAATCATGATTAACGATATTAATCCTGATCTCATTAATATCTACCGACAACTGCAACAAAAAGGCTGCGATTTCATTTTAGAAGCAAAAACATTTTTCCAAAAAAAATATAATCGTTCAAAAATGTATTATTCACTTCGGACACGCTTTAATCGCAGCAAAAAACCATTAGAACGTGCTTTATTATTTTTATATCTTAATCGGCACGGCTATAACGGGCTCTGTCGTTACAATTTGCAAGGGCATTACAATGTCCCTTTTGGAGATTATCAAGCGCCTTATTTTCCTCATGAAGAACTATTGATATCTCATGCTCGCCTGCAACAGGTGAAACTCCATTGTGAAAATTTTACTTCATTTTTACACAACTTATTCGAGCATGATCTGTCACAAATGGTGATCTATTGCGATCCGCCTTATGCTCCCTTGAGTAAAACCGCTAATTTTACAGGCTATGCTGCGGCAAAATTTACCTTAGACGATCAAAAAATCTTAGCCGAGATGGCAAGAGAACTTGCGAAAAAAGGAGCGGTGGTTCTGATTAGCAATCATGACACCCCTTTCACGCGAAGCCTCTATCGCGGAGCAAAATTAAAACGAATTGAAGTTTCTCGAACCATTAGTTGCCAGGCAAATAAGCGCACCAAAGTGCCTGAGCTTATTGCCTGCTTTAAACCTCGTTAAAAAAATTCTAATCTTCTTTTTTGGGCGGTGTGCTCGATTCAGGCGTCGCAGGAACAGAAGAGTCCGGTGCTGGCACCTGTGCTACTTCAGCCGTTTCACCTAGTTCTAACTTAATGAGATGATCAAGCACGGTAATAATATTTTCCTGAGAACCAGCAGCTCGTGCCGTTGTCACAAAAATACCTTGAGGCCCTTGTACAATAAAAGCAGGTATTGCGGTAATGCGATAAGCACGCGTTACGCTCTTTGCCCATTTCTGTTTACGGTTGGTGTTAAAAGAATCAAACTCTTTCTCAAAATCTTTCCCATCAACGCCATGATTGGTAAAGAATTCTCTTATCGCATCATCAGAGGCACTGGTGAGTTTATTGCTATGAATCGCATCAAATAATTGCACGTGAATTTTATCAAAAGCATTGAGATTTAAAGCGGTATAATAAGCTTTAGTCAAATTACGCCATTCGGCATGAAATTCAACCGGAATGCGCAAAAAGCTGACATTAGCAGGTAGCTTACTGCGCCATGCTTCAATGAGGGGATCAAGCTTGAAACATCCTACACAACCATAACTAAAGAACTCAATCACCACGATGGGCGTTGAGTACTGTTTACCAAGCTCTGTTACCAGTGTGTTCTCAGCAATTTCTTGAGGTGCTCTTTGATATTGCTGACCTTCTGCTACTAAAAGATCAGCAACCGCATTCATCGGTATCCAAAAAGTCATGAGCGCAATGAAAACAATAGTCATTCTATTCATGCAAGTTGTTCCCTGTCTTTCTATCCTTAAGCGACGGATATGTCTTAGTGAAGACCCTCAATATAACTACTCACTGCTTTTATTTCTTCAGCACTCATACGATGGCTGATACTTTCCATCATACCATTAGGACTGTTTTTGCGCTTGCCATCTCGAAAAGCATTTAATTGATTTTCAATATAGGTCGCATGTTGGCCTGCTAATTTTGGAAACCGCGCAGCATGGTTACCTTCACCTGCGGGACCATGGCATGCGATACAAGCACTAACGCCTGTTTGCAAATTGCCCCCGCGATAGATCTTTTCGCCCAAAGCAACATATTCGCTCTTGGCTTTACCCATCGTCTGCTTTTGCGCAGCATAGTAAGCTGCCAAATCAGCGATATCTTGATCGGAAAGCGCCGCAACCATGGCAAACATGGACGCCTCAAAACGAGGTCCCTTTTCACCCATGCGGAAATCTTTGAGTTGTTTTTCTAAGTAGTTATCGTATTGTCCTGCAATTTTAGGCCAATTCGGTACCGTACTATTTCCATCTGGGCCGTGGCAGGCAACGCAGGTCTGCGTTTTCGATTTTCCAGCCTCAACGTTACCTTGCGCTCCTAAAGCGGTGGCAACAAACACCAAAGTGAAGCAAGAAATCAGTCTTAAATAACGTTTCATCAGTATTTATCCAATTTTTCAATTGATTAGGCGGCAAGGGAGAGCGCAAACACTAGTGCCTGCTAACTGCCTCATGCTAAGATGCTTCTATGATAAAAAAGATTGCCAACTTATACCAACAACCCAATGGGTGGTCAATAACGCATCTTTCTGGCACTATTAGAGTTAATTAAATAGCAAACGCTTCTTGCAACGTCCTTGGTGGTAATAATGGTCGATCCCAACGTCCCCCCTCCTAGCAATTTTTCATTCTCGAATGTCAGCTTTATAAAAAGCGCGCCAACACTTGCGCAAAGCCCTATGGATACCGGCATTGAGATTGCTTTCGTCGGACGCTCTAATGCAGGGAAATCCAGCGCCATCAATACCATTACTGGCCGAGATGGTTTAGCGCGAACCAGCAAAACCCCAGGCCGCACCCAGCTCATGAATTACTTCTATATCGACGAGAATCGCCGTCTAGTCGATTTACCTGGCTATGGCTATGCCAAAGTCCCAGAACGTGTGCAACGCGAAATAGAAGAATTGCTAAGCAGCTATTTAAGCCAACGGCAATGCTTGCAAGGCGTGATTCTCTTAATGGATATCCGTCACCCCTTAATGGAAGCGGACAAACGTTTTTTAGATTTTGCACAGCAATATGATTTACCTATTCATATTTTACTCACCAAGTGCGATAAATTAAGTCGAGGCAAAAGTAACCTCACCTTAATTGAAACTCGCAAAGAGCTAAGTGCTTACCCCAATGTAACGGCACAAACTTTCTCCGCAACGCATCGTATTGGCCTCGAAGAAATTTACCGCAAGCTGGATGAGTGGTTTAACTTTGATGATGTGAGTTCGGTGGTTAAGAAGCGCTTTTAATTCGCCTACGCTACATGTACCCCACGCTACGATTTAATCGCTATGCGCTTAAATCTTACGCGGGGCTATTATCCTGCGCCCCTATGGGGCTGTTGCTGACTTCATTTCTCAATCTATCCGCCTTCGCTAAACGCTTCGGCGTGATTTCATTCCTCAATCCAATTTGTTTTAAGGCTAGGCGCCAAGAGGCGAGCAACCGGAGTGTATGCAAGATACATGAGGATTGTGAGCCTCGAGGGCAACAACGCCTTAAAACAAATTGAGAAGAGGAATGAAAAAAGGCCCCGGCTTGGGGTTACCCGGGGCGTAACGATAACTCGACTCTGGGGGAAGAGTCGAGCACGAGCTGTGGTGTTTAAATTCACAGCTAACAACAACTAAAAATACGTTGTTGTCGTTAATATGACATCTGCCAAAGTCATGAGTTCCATTAGCCTTTTTTTGCTGCACTTTCTGACAGTGCTAGGCGTAACTTTACTTTAATGTGCTTCATCCCAGTTTTGTCCCACACCGACATCAACAATCAACGGCACAGAAAGCGTGACGGTATGTTGCATACAATCACGAATGATCTCTTGCGCTTTTTCGATGCAATCTTGTTTTACTTCAAAAACCAATTCGTCATGTACTTGCATCAGCATTTTGATTTCATCTTGTCGGCCTAAACGTTGATGTAGTGCTATCATCGCTTTTTTGATAATATCGGCAGCGGTCCCTTGCATGGGGGCATTAATGGCAGTTCGTTCAGCAGCGCGTTTTCGACCTATATTTTTTGCTCGAATATCGGGCAAATAAAGTCTTCGGCCAAAAAGCGTTTCTACATAACCTGATTGCTCAGCTTGTTTTCGAATATTATCCATATAATTCTTAACACCAGGATATCGCTGAAAATATTTTTCCATATATTCTGCAGCTGCACTGCGATCAATATCGAGTTGCTTAGCAAGACCAAATGCGGACATTCCATAAATCAATCCAAAGTTAATCGCTTTTGCCCCTCGTCGCTGTTCAAATGTGACTTCCTCTAAAGACACCGCAAAAATTTCTGCTGCCGTAAAACGATGAATATCCTGTCCATCACAAAAGGCTTTTAACAAGCCTTCATCTTGTGATAGGTGTGCCATAATTCTAAGCTCAATTTGTGAATAGTCTGCCGCGATAAAATCATAGCCTGGCGCAGGAATAAAGGCTTGGCGGATTTTTCGCCCTTCTTGTGTTCTAATAGGAATATTTTGCAAGTTGGGATCAGAGGATGACAAACGTCCTGTTGCCGTTACCGCTTGATGATATGAAGTATGGATGCGGCTCGTGTTGGGATTAATCAATAGTGGTAATTTATCAGTATAGGTTGATTTTAATTTACTTAAGGTGCGATGAGCCAAAATGACTTTGGGCAGTTCATAATCATGGCTTAATTCCTGCAATACGCTTTCAGCCGTAGAAGGAGCACCGGTGGGGGTTCTCTCTAAGATAGGCAATTGCAATTTTTCGTAGAAAATGGTTTGCAACTGTTTGGGTGAGCCTAAATTAAATGTTTCTCCCGCTAAAAGCGTTGCTTGTTCTTCTAAAGCCTGCAACTCTTTTGCAATCTGTTCACTTTGAGTATTGAGTTTATCAGCATCGACACGGACCCCATATTCCTCCATCTGGAACAACACGGGCACAAGTGGCAATTCAATCTCTTGATAGACTTTAAGCAACGAAGATTCTTGTTCTAATTTGGGATAAAGACAATGATGTAATGCCAAAGTAATATCGGCATCTTCTGCTGCATATTCGGTTGCCGCTTGGATCCCTACTTTATCGAAGGTTACTTGTTTTGCTCCTTTGCCAGCAACCTCTTCGTAACTAATCGTTTTAACATTCAAATATTTTTGTGCCAAGCTATCCATATCATGTCTTGTTGCAACGCTATTGTAGACATAAGACTCTAACATGGTATCTTGAACAACAGGGGTTAGGTAAATATCGTATCGTGCAAAAATATGCATATCATATTTTAAATGTTGGCCTATCTTGCCAATAGCTGGGTTCTCTAAAATAGGCTTTAATTGGTTTAATACCCAATCTCGAGAAAGCTGCTCTTCTTCTGGAAAATCATGTGCCAAAGGAATATAGATTGCTTGTCCTTCGTTAATTGCTAAAGCGATACCAACGAGTTCTGCTTGCATGGGATCTAAGCTGGTCGTTTCAGTATCAATAACAAAGTGAGCAGCTTTTGCTAATAAGTCTATCCATTCTAAAAAGACTTCTGTTTGCGTTACACATTGATATTGCGATTTTTGTTTAATCACTTTATTTTCTGTTTCGGCTGATTTTGCGGTCCCTTCACCTTCTTTATCTAATTCTTTCAACCAAGATTTAAGCTCTAACTCTTCGAATACTTCACGCAATTGCGACTTCTCTGGTTGCTTGGCAACCAAAGACTCAATGGTGACATCAAGTGGTACATCACAAACAATAGTGACAAGCTGTTTTGATAACGGTAAGGTGCTTAAATTTTCCCGCAAATATTCACCCACTTTACCTTTTATCTCTTGCGCACGATTGACCAAATTATCGAGCGTTTCATATTCCTGTAGCCATTTTGCAGCGGTTTTGGGACCAACTTTTGGGATCCCTGGCACATTATCGACAGGATCTCCCACCAAGGTTAAATAGTCGACTATCTGTTTGGGAGCAACACCAAATTTTGCTAATACATTTTTTTCATCTAACACACTGGATGTCATCGTGTTAACCAGAACAACAGATTCATTGACAAGCTGGGCCATGTCTTTATCGCCCGTTGAAATAACCGTGCGCCACTTTGCATTAGTGGCATGCAGCGCTAATGTGCCGATAATATCATCTGCTTCATAGCCTTCAATCGCAATTAAAGGTAACCCCATTGCACGAATGGCTTTATGTAAGGGGGCGATTTGTACTTGCAATTCATCCGGCATAACGGTTCGATTTGCTTTATACGCTTCATATAATTGATGACGGAAATTTTTCGCTTTGGTATCAAAAATAACCGCAACAAAATCTGGTTTTTCATCTTGCATTAAACGACGCAACATATTGAGCACACCATACACGGCGCCTGTTGGCATCCCCTTGCTATTGGTTAAGGGTGGCAAGGCATGATATGCTCTGAATAAATATGATGACCCATCTACCAATACCAATTTTTTATTTTTCTTGTCATCAATATTCATGCAACCATTCCTCTAATTTATTAATTCTTGTCGCCACTTCATGGGTATTCACTGCCAAGCGTAAAGCTTGTTCTTCGCACAACAATACAACGCATTTTTTACCACGGGTTATTGCGGTATACAATAAATTTCTCTTTAACATTGTTTTTTGCGCCATTGACAAGACCACAACTACCGCAGGATATTCAGAACCTTGTGATTTGTGCACCGTGATTGCATAAGCCAATTGCAATTGATCTAACTCTTTGGCTAGATATTCAATAATATTATGCTGCTCAAATTCGACTTTTACTTTAGCGTGCTCTTCATCAATGCTAATAATTTTCCCAATATCACCATTAAAAACATTTTTTTCATAATTGTTTACAACTTGAATTACTTTGTCACCTTCGCGCAAAAATCCATCATATTGCTTGATCTTGGCTTTATGAGCCGTTCCAGGATTGAGGGTTTCTTGTAATATTTTATTTAAATTATTCACTCCCAATGGACCAATATTCATGGGAGAGATAACTTGAATTTCTTCTGAAGAAAAGCTAAAGCGCGCAGGTAATCTTTCACCGACAATAATAGCAATTTTTCTTAAAAAATCTGCTGGTTCATTTGCTTTGACTTGGTAAAAATCAACACCCGCTTCGTTATTGATATCAGGTAGCATCCCTTGATTAACACGATGCGCATTAATAACAATTTGGCTTGTATGTTCCTGACGAAAAATGGTTTTTAATGCAAAATAAGGGACTTGGCCCGAAACTATCAATGAACGTAATACTTCTCCAGGACCCACGGAAGAAAGCTGATCAACATCTCCAACAAAAATTAACCTTGCATGGGCCGGGAGCGCTTCTAACAGTTGAGCACAAAGTGGCACATCAAGCATTGATGCTTCATCGACAATTAATACATCAATCGGCAATGGGTGATATTTTCCAAAATTAAATTTTTCTGTAAATGAATCAAATTCTAGCAACCGGTGAATGGTTTTGGCGGGTGATTTTGTTGCTTCTTGCAGGCGTTTTGCAGCTCGTCCGGTTGGCGCTGCCAATGCAATTTTTAAATGATTTATCTTGAAAATTTCAACCAACGTATTAACCGACGTTGTTTTCCCCACCCCAGGCCCCCCTGTCAAAACAAAAACCGGGGATTGAAGTGCTTGTTCTAAAGCATGATATTGCTCCTGCGATAAGGTGAGCGATTTCTCAAGTTCTTTTAAAGTTAAAATAAGATCTTGCGTATCTTCACTGCCTTTTCCTGCTAACAAATTTTTTATTTTTTGAGAAATAAGCTGCTCTTGCAACCACAACGTTGGCATAAACAAACAAAGTTGTTCTTTAAGTGTCTCTGGCATCAACTTTTTTTCGTTAACTAAGAAATCGACTTCGTTAACGAGCTCGGCTTTGGCAATTTTTAATAGATTCGCTGTTTGCGTTAAACACTTCTCATAAGCCATACCACAATGACCAAAACGCGTTTCTTGTTGCATCACGTGCATGAGTCCTGCTCGTAAACGTCTTGGATCATCATTGGCAATCTGTAAATGCTTTGCTAATAACTCTGCCGTATGAAATCCAACCCCCTCTATTTCATCTAATAAACGATAAGGGTTTGAACTGATTTTTTCTAACGTGTGCTCTGCATAATGCTTATAGATTTTATTTGCCGTTGAAAATCCTATTTCACAGTTAGTTAAAAATAATAACGTATCATGTGATGCTTGATGCTTTCCCCAACTTTCCATAATGCGCTTGTAGCGCTCTTGACCGATACCGGAAACCTCTTTTAAACGCTGAGGTGATTTATTGAGGATCTCTTTAAGATCATCACCAAAAGTCTGTTGTAATTTCTGCGCAAAACTTGGGCCAACGCCATCAATATGATGGATAAAGAATTTTTCTTCTGTTGTATTCTCTTGCTCTTTAGTAAAGGATTTGGCAAAAAATTGTTGACCATGGGTGGGGTGTTCTTGCCAGATGCCCTCAAAATGAACTCGCTCTCCCAGCATTACAGCTTGAAAATACCCAACAACGGTCACCTTATTCTTATGAGTATCCTGCCTTTCGACTTGCATCACCGTATAACCATTGTCTGGCCGATTAAAGACAATTTTTGTTACTTTGCCAAGTAATTTTAAGGATTCTTTAGAAGATTGATTCATTCTGATAAACAAGCTTAATAACGCGAAGCGACACATTACGCTCGTCTTTATGGGCTGTCTAGAGTGAATTATTAGTTAGTTGATTGAGTCTTGAGAGGGGCGGCCCCCCATATGAATAGAGGGCCAGTCGTTATTCAGAAGAAATTATTTCTTTTCTTCTTTTTCGACTTTACCGCCTTTATCTGTGCATTCTTTTTCGTCTTTGGTCATGATGTAGCCAGAACCTTTGCAGCTATTTTGGCCTTTACAAGCGTTCGTTGCTGTTTTGCACGCGCTGGTTCCTTTACAGGAGTTCGCACCTGCACATTTCACTGTGCCTTCGGCCGCACCCGCCGTAGTATCGGCAAAGCTAGCAGCAGAAAACATAACACCGACCGCAGCAGCTAAAATCGCACCTACTTTCTTCATGAGAGCTCTCCTTTATGATGAACAAAAGTCAGTAACTTCAAAAAATACTACATTCAATAAAAATAAAACGAAGACAGTATGACAAATATTTTTACAAAGGTGCAATCAGCTAAATAAGCCCTATTTGTTTATACAGTTCTTCATTGAACGACTATTTTAATTGTCAACGACTTCAAGTTTAGCATAGGTTAGCACTAACCATTTTTTTCCTTCATGAACAAAGTTCACTTGAACCCGTGCCGTTTCTCCTTGGCCGTCCCCATTGACGATGACACCCTCACCAAATCGCTGATGACGCACTCGCTGCCCTAATGCAAAAGGAAAGTCTTTGCTAGGAATCTTGCTCATCGATACGGTGCTAGCTGTCTCAACTTTGGTATTCAGGTTGGCGGTTTCCAACAGAGATCCTGGGATCTCTTCAATAAAGCGCGATGGCCTATTCATCCCTGAAAGTCCAGCAAAAGCACGCTTTTGCGCATAAGTGAGGTAGAGTTTACGCATGGCTCGGGTAACGCCGACATAACAGAGTCGTCGCTCTTCTTCTAGCAATGTCCTTTCTTGCAAACTGCGATGATGTGGAAACAACCCCTCTTCTAGACCCGATAAAAAAACCAGCGGAAATTCTAGACCCTTTGCTGAATGCAAAGTCATCAATTTGATAGTAGCCTCTTGGTCTTGCTCTCTCTCTCCAGCATCTAAAGCCACTTCAGACAGAAAATCCGGTAAACTTTGAATGGCATAGACTTGTTCTTGCGTTTCTTGTTCTTCATAACTTTGATGAAACTGCTTGGTCGCCTGCACAAGCTCATGCAAGTTTTCAACTTGTGCTTGCGTACGCTCGCCGGGCTTGGTTTTCACATATTGTAATAAACCACTTCGTTGCAACGTGGTTTGTACTAATTGCCCCAAATCAAGATAGGCAAGTTGGGTCAATAGTTCTTCTATACACTCGATGAACTGCCTTAACCCATTGCTGATGCGCCCCGAAGGCAGACTGGGAAGATAAGCCTTTGCAGCCTCCCATAATGAACTTTGCTGGGCTTTTGCTAATTCTCGAATATTTTCTAGGGTACGTTCGCCAATACCTCTGGGGGGTAGATTAACAACTCGCTCAAAGGCAGTATCATCGTTATGATTGGCTAACATGCGTAAATAAGCCAAAACATCTTTGATTTCGGCGCGATCAAAGAATCGTAATCCACCATAAATGCGATACGGCATATTCATTTGTCGCAAGGCTTGTTCAATCACTCGAGATTGCGCATTTGAGCGATATAGCACGGCAACATCTTCATAGTTGCCGCCCCCACGTATCCACTGACGAATCCGTTCAACCATAAACCGAGCTTCATCAATTTCATTAAAAGCACCATATAGCGTAATCCGCTCGCCTTGAATGCCTTGTGTCCATAATTCTTTACCTAAACGAGATTCATTATGAGCAATCAAGGCATTTGCTGCGGCTAAAATGGTGCTAGTTGAACGATAATTTTGTTCTAAACGAATCGTGACAATGTCTTTAAAATCTTTATTCAAGCGATGAATATTTTCAATCTTCGCACCACGCCATCCATAAATGGATTGATCATCATCACCCACTATCATCATGTTGGTTTCAGGAGAAAAAATGAGCTTTAACCATGCATATTGAATCGTATTAGTATCTTGAAACTCATCAACTAGTACATGACTAAATCGCTGTTGATAGTGCGCCAAAATATCCCGATTGTCTCTCCACAGTTCATACGCTCGTAATAAGATTTCTGCAAAATCAATAATGGCAAAGCGTTGACAATGTTGCTCATAGAGACGATATAGCTCTGTGAATAAGGTAATTTCATGGATAGTAGAAGGGATCACCTGAGTTGCTCTTTTCCCTTCATCTTTCTGACGATTAATAAATCCTACTGCGCGTTTGGGATCGCAATCTTGTTCATCCCACCCTCTTTCACGAATTAATCGCTTAATAAGTCTTAATTGATCATCAGCGTCAATGATTTGAAAATTATTAGGTAAATTGGCTTCTTGATAATGCTGCCTGAGCATACGATGACACAAGCCATGAAAAGTGCCGACCCATAAGTGAGACGTTGGCACCCCAATCATTTTCTCGATACGGTTGCGCATTTCTTGAGCCGCTTTATTAGTAAACGTCACCGCTAGAATTCGCTGTGCTGAGACATGACCTTGGGACATCAGCCATGCAATGCGGTGCACCAGTACTCGTGTTTTACCACTACCGGCACCCGCTAAAACCAATAAATGTTTTGCCTTTGAACTAACCGCCTGATATTGCGCGTTATTTAATTCATCTAAAATAGCGTCCAACGTTAATCCCGTTTATCACGAATAAGAGGAACAATAAGCAGTGCGCTTATTGCATAAAATATGGGTAGTAACACCAAGCTAAAATGATAATCGGCCACGGTGTAAACGGGCTCACCATTTGGCAATATTTCCCCAGAACGTACTTTATCTAAAATCCAACCAATTAAATAAGTGAGGATAGCGCTACCAAACATAGAAACCATATTAACAAACCCAACCGCCGTTGCGACATAAAGCGACGAGCTAAAACGCCGCGTCATCACAAATGCCAAAACGTAGGTGCCCGATGCGCCAAAGCTAAAAAAGAGAATACAAGCCCAAAACTCTGTTAATTGTGGCCAATAAACAATAATGGTGAGGGCAAGTGCTGCAATCAATCCTGATATCGCCATGGGTATTTTACGATTATTAAAAACCCCTGAGATCCATCCTAATAACGGACTACCAACAGCCATACCAATAAATGTCATAGTGACTGCAGGCATGGAAGCTGCATCACGAGAGATCCCATGTGCATCAACCAGAAACTTCACCCCCCAAGCGCCACCAAAAGCATCCGTTGGTGCTGTAACGAAAAAGGCATAAATTCCCACAATCCAGCTCTGAGGTTGTCTTACCACCTCTTTTAAGCAACGCCAAAAAGGTGGTGAATTTTTTGTTTGTAACTCAAACTCTGGATGATCCGGATTATGATCACGAATAAAAATCCAGGCAAAAATGGTTAGAAACAAACCAAATAGCCCTAAATAAATCATCAATTCTCGCCAAGACAGGTAATTAAGGCCTATCGATAAGGGCGTTCCACCCACCGCAGCTCCCAAGGTTCCAATCGTCAGCGTAATACCGGTCATAAATGGGAACCAGCGCGGTTCAAACCAAATATTGACGATCTTCAAGCAACTAATAAAAGCAAAAGCAGAACCAGTACCAATTAAGGCACGCATCAGGCATCCTACATAAAAACTTTGCGTATGAGCCAAGGCTAAGGTACTTAAGCCACATAACAAAATAGCACCCGTCAGCAAACGACGAGGGCCATATTTATCTGTTAATGCACCAACAGGCAGCTGTAGGGGGGCATAAGCCCAATACCAACAGGAAGAGAAAAAACCGAAGGCATTAGCGTCCATAATAAAGGC
The DNA here is from genome assembly GCF_001431295.2 of Candidatus Berkiella aquae. Classification (NCBI taxonomy): domain Bacteria; kingdom Pseudomonadati; phylum Pseudomonadota; class Gammaproteobacteria; order Candidatus Berkiellales; family Candidatus Berkiellaceae; genus Candidatus Berkiella; species Candidatus Berkiella aquae. Next base: position 3,392,420 of record NZ_LKAJ02000001.1, read on the forward strand.
TAATGAAAGTTCTTTTTCTAAAACATTGGGTGATACTCGTAGCAAGAACTCATATAAGTAGAATATCGTTGCTACGCTAAACATAATGACCGGTAGCACGACCGGATTCATACGATGATGGGCCATAAACTGCTCTTTTCTCGCTAAATTAAGAAGTAGGATAACCGTCTCATTTTCATTGTTTGGCCTGAGTCTAATCCAAGTTGAGAGGGGATAGCAATATATGAGGTTGAGAGTATCATTTAAAATAGCTGGTAAATTTTAGGATAATCGAATGACTAAGGAATACACATACCAAACCGGTTTTGGCAGCTACTGGCAAAGTGAAGCATTACCGGGCGCACTCCCACAAGGACAAAATTCCCCACAAAAACCCCCGTTTGGATTATATGCTGAGCAATTAAGCGGCAGCGCCTTTACTCGTGCTCGCCATCTTAATTACCGTAGCTGGCTTTACCGCATATTACCTTCGGTTGTGCATTCTCCCTTTCAGGCAATTGCACATGAAGGGATCACGTTAGAAACCCAAAACGCACCTAGACCCACTCAAATGCGCTGGCATGCTATGGCTTCCCCCCACAAACCAACGGATTTTATCGATGGCTTAAAAACACTGTTATTTAATGGTGCACCTTCTCAACATCAAGGAGCTGCAATCCATTTATATGCAGCCAATACCGATATGGGGAACCGTTATTTTTATAGTGCAGATGGCGAATGGCTGATCGTGCCTTATGAAGGTGATTGTGAGTTAAGTACCGAATTTGGCAAGCTGACACTTTCGGTTGGTGAAATTGCGGTGATCCCTCGCGGAGTGCGCTTTCAAGTCAACCTCTTAAGCCCAACTATCAAAGGCTATATTTGCGAAAATTTTGGCTCCCCTTTGACGCTACCCGATCTTGGCCCTATTGGCAGCAATGGGCTTGCCAATCCAAAAGATTTTTTAATTCCCCATGCTGCTTATGAAGAAAAACAAGGTGACTATGTATTGCTGGGAAAATTTAATCATCAGCTGTGGCAAGCCTATCTCAACTACTCTCCTTTGAACGTTGTTGCTTGGCATGGTAATTATGCACCCTATAAATATAATCTCTCCCACTTTAATACCATCAATACGGTCAGCTATGATCATTGCGATCCTTCTATTTTTACCGTCTTAACCTCTCAAAGCGCTTATCCAGGTGTTGCTAACATTGATTTTGTGATTTTTCCAGAACGCTGGATGGTCGCCGAACATACTTTCAGACCTCCCTATTATCATCGCAATGTCATGAGTGAATTCATGGGTCTGATTCAAGGTCATTATGATGCAAAAGCGGATGGTTTTGTTCCAGGCGGCGGTAGCTTACATAATATGATGTCAGGTCATGGCCCTGATAAAGAGACGACACTACAAGCGATAAATGCAAAACTCATACCGCAAAAACAAACGAATACACTCGCTTTTATGCTCGAAAGTTGCCTACCGTGGGCAACGACTGCGTTCGCATTTGACCCCAACCTTCTACAATCTAATTATCACGATTGCTGGCAGGAGATCCCTATTTTATTTAATGCAAACGAACGGTGAAATAAAGAAGAATGATCGAGTAGCCTCTCCCAAACGGGAGAGGCACATAGAAATTAACCTAAAAGAGATTCTTTTAAGCCTTTTAATGCAACCAATTTGATATCGTCACGAGCGGGTTTAGGAGGAATAACAACTTCTTTACCGGTTAAAGGACTTACCATAACGCGCTTCTTCGTTGGTTTACGACGAACCTTACGGATCTTGATGCCCATTTTAGGGATCATAATTTCGCCTGATCCTTGTTTTTTCATATGGGCCTTGACCAATTTAGCCATCTCAGCGAATACTTTTTCCACATCTACTCGTTTCAAACCTGTTTCATCAGAGATGGTTTGAAAAATTTCAATACGAGTTTGCTTCTCTTTAATTGCTCTAGTGCGAGAAGATAGCAACTTAGATTCCGCATTTTCTTCAGCTTTCTTACGGCCAGAAGGGATTTTCGTATTTTGCCTTGTTAATGCCATTTAATTCTCCATTATTTTTTTAATTGATTGCGCCTAAACTACCCCAAAATATAAGCTAATTTAACAGCGCGCAGGCGATTATGCCAACGGCACTTCGGCAAGTAAACCCCTATCCCTTAAACTTTAAATTACTTACAGAGACTGAATGCACTCTCTCCCTTCAAATTGTGGATGATTCATGCGAGACGATACTGGAAATATTCTGAAATTTTCAGGAGAAATTTCAGAATTCAGCGACAAATACTGATCTGGTATGTTTTCTTTTGCTAACCAAAAAGAATATTTTTCAGGCGAAATAATCAGTGGCATACGCTCATGTAATTTGCTTAAAAACGACGGCGCAGGAATGGTAATGATAGCGCAACTCATTATCATTTCGCCTTTCGCCGAGATCCAAGCGGACCACAGCCCTGCAAATGCAAATAAGGGTTTTGCCAACTGTTGCACCAAAAAAGGTTGCTTTTTCGCATTAATCGTCTTCCACTCATAATATCCAGAGGCAGGAATTAAGCAGCGCTGTGTAAAAAATGCTTTCTTGAATGTTGGTTTTTCTGCAAGTGATTCAAATCTGGCATTGATATGGCCCGCCGGGATCTCTTCTTGCTTGTTTTGCCATGCAGGAATGAATCCCCAACGACAAAAATCAACTTGTTGTCCTTGATTCAGGATGACAGGAATTTGTTGAGTGGGTGCAATGTTATAACGCGGTCGCATATAAAAGCCGCGCTTGAGTTGAAAATGAGAAACAATTTCTTGCTCGGTAGCATTTAATGCAAATCGCCCGCACATGGTATTACTCTTTTTAAAAGGTTAAATAGCAGATTTGCAATGCAAGACACGAAGATGCCTTGCATTGCATGGATAAAGATGGGTTATTCAACTGTAACGGATTTAGCTAAATTTCGTGGCTGATCAACATCAGTCCCTTTCAGCACAGCAACATGATAAGCCAACAATTGTAGCAGTACGGTAAAGGCCAAAGGTGCAATTAACTCGCCTACTTGTGGGATCTCAATGACTGTCATCTCTTTGCTATTGACTAACCCTGTTCCTCTTTCAGCAAAAATGATCAGTTCTCCTTGACGGGCACGAATTTCTTGTAAATTAGAAACGAGCTTATCTAACAGATGATCATGAGCTGCTAATGCAACAACAGGCATATATTTATCGACCAGTGCTAAAGGTCCATGTTTTAATTCACCGGCTGGGTGCGCTGTCGCATGAATATAAGAAATTTCCTTTAACTTTAAGGAGCCCTCTTGCACAATCGGGTAGTAAATACCACGCCCAACAAACAATGCGTTATCTTTGTCATCAAAGCGATGTGCTAATTTGGCAATCTCATCATCCAGTTGTAAAAGCTGCTCTACTATTTGCGGCAAAGCACGAATCGCTTCGGCAATTTGCTTTTGTTCAGTGAGTTTTGCGTTATTACGCCGCCCTAAGCACTGAGTTAACATCAACATGGCAACCAATTGTGTGGTAAAAGCTTTAGTCGAGGCCACTCCGATTTCTGGCCCTGCGTGTGTTAACAACACGAGTTCTGATTCTCGCACCATGGAACTTTCTGGCACATTACAAATCGTTAACTTGCCGCAATAGTTGCTATTTTTCAGATTACGCATAGCCGCTAAGGTATCTGCTGTTTCGCCTGATTGCGACAAACTGACAAAAAGCGTTCCTGGTAATACAACTTGCGGTCTGTAACGTGCTTCACTGGCCACTTCTACCTGGCAAGGAATATTGGCAATTCCCTCAAGCCAATGCTTGGCAACGAGTCCTGCATGATAACTCGTTCCACAGGCAACGATTTGAATCGCCTTGGTTTGATTAAAAATGTCAGTGGCATTTGCTCCAAAAATACCATCTGGCACATCATTACTATTCAACCTCCCAGAAAAAGCAGAGCGAATGGCTTCGGGCTGCTCAAATATTTCTTTTTGCATATAGTGGCGATATTTGCCGCGATCGGTGCTTTGTGCTGTTAATGCAACCTTTCTCACCTTGCGCTCGACAGGGTTTCCTGAGCGATCGTAAATAACGAAATGATCGCGAAAAATTTCTGCAACATCACCGTCTTCTAAAATAACGAAATCTTGTGTGAACGATAACAACGCCAAGCTATCAGAAGCAATGAAATGCTCGCCAATCCCAATCCCTATGACAAGAGGGCTACCATGGCGTGTTGCAATAATTCTATCGGGAGCGCTTTGTGAGACAACCGCCAGAGCATAAGCGCCTTCTAGTTCTTTGACGGTGGCTTGCACGGCTTGTAACAAATTGTTTGATTTTTTAAATTCTTCACCAATCCATTGCACAATCACTTCAGAATCTGTTTCAGAGCTAAAACGAATCTTTTTCGCTTCTAAAGCCTGGCGCAGCGTCAAATAGTTTTCAATAATACCGTTGTGAACCAAGGCAATTTGATTCTCAAATAAATGAGGATGGGCATTCGTCTCACTGGGTTTGCCATGCGTTGCCCAACGAGTATGCGCAATCCCCACTTTGCCTAAGAGCGGCTCTTTATCATGGGCTTGTAATAATTGATTAACTTTACCGCACACTCGTAAACGTTCTAATTGTCCACCTTCATTTAAAATGGCCAATCCCGCTGAATCATAACCCCGATATTCCAGCTTCTTTAATCCCTCAAGCAAAATGGGAGCAATATCTCTTTGCGCAATTCCCGCAGTTATCCCACACATGTTATTTTCCATCCTCTAATGGTTTATGCTTTCGTGGCCTCTGCCAATCACTACTTCTTGGCTCTAAACGATGTGTTAACGTTAATTGATATGATGGTACATCTTTATTCAAGGTAGAGCCTGCGCCAATGGTTGCTCCTTTACCAACACGAATAGGAGCGATCAATTGGGTGTCTGACCCTATATGTACTTCATCTTCAATAATGGTTTGATGTTTATTCGCACCATCATAATTACAAGTAATCGTACCAGCCCCTATATTGACATCTTTACCCATTAAGGTGTCGCCAATATAACTCAAATGGTTAATCTTAGAGCCTTCGCCGATTGTTGCGTTCTTAATTTCGACATAGTTTCCAATGTGGGTATTTTGACCTAACTGTGCGCCAGGTCTTAAACGAGCAAAAGGACCTATTCTTGAGAAATCTCCCACAACAGCGTCTTCTAAATGGCTATTCGCTAATATCACAACGCCTTTGCCCAATTTGCAATTGATCAACATACAATTAGGACCAATATGACACCCTTCACCCAATTGATTCTCGCCTTCAAAAACGCTATTAACGTCGATAAAGACATCACGCTCAATCTGCAAAGAACCACGTAAATCAAAGCGGTTTGGGTCAGCCATGGTCACGCCTGCTTGCATTAACTTTTCAGCTTGTTGACGTTGATAATATCTTTCTAATTGTGCAAGCTGGGACTTATCATTAATCCCCATTATTTCATGAAGATCTTGTGGATAAATCGTGTTTACAATGACGTTTTCTTCGACCGCAAATTGAACGATATCGGTCAAATAATATTCTTGCTGCGCATTATGATTGGTTAATTTTGCAATCCAGCGTTTTAATGAAGTTGCCTGCAACAGGAAAATGCCGGTATTAATTTCTGTAATTGCTCTTTCCAGTTCATCCGCATCTTTTTCTTCGACTATCCGCAAAACTTGTTGCTTGGCATTTCTGATGATACGCCCCAAACCTTTAGGGTTATCTACGTTGGCTGTTAATAGGCCCATGGTATTTTGTGAGGTTTTTGCAATGAGTCTTGCAAGTGTTTGCGGCTGGATTAAAGGAACATCACCGTACAAAATGCAAACCTGATGTTCGTCTTTAATAAAAGGTAATGCGCTTTTTACGGCATCACCCGTGCCTTGTTGAGCTACTTGATGAACCCAAGTAATGTTTTCATTATTGAAAGCCGCTTGTAACGCTTGCCCTTCATGTCCATAAACAACAATGATTTGCGCAGGGTTAAGTGTTTTTGCACTTTCTATCACATGCCATAATAGCGGCTTGGCTCCCAAAGGATGCAAAACCTTCGCTAAAGATGACTTCATTCTGGTGCCTTTACCGGCAGCCAGTATGAGAACGCAAAGTGGGCTGTCGCTATGCTCACTCATTTTTTATCTAACCTTTTTAACAAAAAGGGTGGCTCTCGCCACCCTTATACCTTTCGGATCAATGTCGACAGCACAGCTTGGTATTACTTAATATGCGTTTTCTTCTTCGCTTCACGAATAGCCCGCAACATACCAGCTGCTCTGGCAAGTTCTGCTCTCGCTTTTGCAAAATCAACATTTGAACGATGATCTTTGAGGGCGCGCTCTGCTTGCTGCTGTGCCTTGATAGCTTCTGCTTCATTAAAGTCACGCGCTCTGACAACCGTATCTGCCAGAATAGTCACCACAAAAGGCTGAACCTCTAAAATACCACCTGTCACATACACAACATCTTCTTTATCTTCTTTATCGCGAATACGAATAAAGCCCGGTAATAATCCCGTTAGTAAAGGCGTATGCCCTGGTGCTACTTCAAGTTCACCCATTGTACCTGTCGCATACACACGCAACGCTTCCCCTGAGAAAATTTCCGCTTCAGCGCTAACAATATCTAAATGCAGTGTAGCCACAGCCATTATTTTACTCTCTTACTCTTACTTTGCTTAACCTTGCATTGTCTTAGCTTTTTCAATTGCTTCTTCAATGCCACCTACCATGTAGAATGCTTGTTCAGGCAAATCGTCATACTCACCTTCGATAATGCCTTTAAAGCCTTTGATGGTATCTTTTAAGGAAACATACTTACCAGGTGATCCGGTAAAGACTTCAGCAACGAAGAAAGGTTGCGATAAGAAGCGTTGAATTTTTCGGGCTCTAGCAACGATTAACTTATCTTCTTCAGAAAGTTCGTCCATACCCAAAATAGCAATAATATCTTTCAATTCTTTATAACGTTGCAGGGTACCTTGTACTTTTCTGGCAACATCATAATGTTCTTGACCAACCACTAATGGATCCAACTGGCGGCTGGTTGAATCGAGCGGATCAACTGCAGGATAAATACCAAGCTCCGCAATTTGACGTGACAATACGACCGTTGCGTCTAAGTGCGAGAAGGTGGTTGCAGGTGACGGATCGGTTAAATCGTCCGCTGGTACGTAAACCGCTTGAATCGAGGTGATCGATCCTGTCTTAGTGGAGGTAATACGTTCTTGCAAACGTCCCATTTCTTCTGCCAAGGTTGGTTGGTAACCTACAGCTGAAGGCATCCGTCCTAATAATGCGGATACTTCTACCCCTGCCAAGGTATAACGATAAATATTATCAACGAATAACAAGACATCTCGGCCTTCATCTCTAAAACTTTCTGCAATCGTTAATCCGGTTAAAGCAACGCGTAGACGGTTTCCTGGGGGTTCGTTCATCTGACCATAAACCAGGGATACTTTATCTAATACATTGGAGTCTTTCATTTCATGGTAGAAGTCATTACCTTCACGAGTACGTTCACCAACGCCCGCAAATACAGAATAACCACTATGCTCAATCGCAATATTACGAATGAGTTCCATCATGTTTACGGTTTTACCAACACCCGCACCACCGAACAAACCGACTTTACCACCTTTTGCGAAGGGGCAAATCAAGTCAATAACTTTAATACCGGTTTCAAGCAATTCTTGGCTTGCTGCTTGTTCTTTAAAAGAAGGAGCAGCTCGGTGAATAGGTAAACGCGCTTCTTCACCAATCGGGCCTTTTTCATCGATAGGACGTCCCAAAACGTCCATGATGCGCCCTAATGTTTTTGTACCAACTGGCACCTGGATTGCTTCACCAGTATTGGTAACTTGCAAACCACGACGCAACCCTTCGGTTGTTCCCATCGCAATCGAACGAACGATACCATCACCTAGCTGTTGTTGAACTTCAAGGGTAATTTCTCCACCCTCAACCAACAACGCATCATATACCTTAGGAACAGCACCTCGTGGAAATTCCACGTCAACAACTGCACCAATAATCTCAACGACTTTACCAGATGCTTGTTTAACCGATTGAGCGCTCGTTGTACTCATAACTTTATTACCCTATATTCTCTAAAAAAGAAGCTACACTGCGGCAGCTCCCCCCACAATTTCCGCCAATTCACGCGTAATAGAAGCTTGTCTTGCTTTGTTATACGCTAACTGCAAACTATCAATTAATTCTCCTGCGTTATCCGATGCACTTCTCATCGCAAGCATTCGCGCAGCTTGTTCACAGGCAAAATTCTCAACAACACCGTGATACACTTGTGATTCAATGTATCGCGTTAGTAATAGATCTAATAATTCTTTAGCATCAGGCTCGTAGATATAATCCCCACGCTTTGGAAGTGGCTCATCGCCCCCAATTTCATCTTGCTTAATCGGCAATAACTTCTCGACAACTGGTTGCTGGCTCATCGTGTTTACAAAACGGTTATAGCTAATATAAAGCGCATCAAGTAAGCCGTCGTTATAAGCATTCAGCATAACGCTTACAGGACCAATCACATCTGAAACCGATGGGGTATCGCCCAAGTGGCTTGCAGAAGCTAACATCTTCAGGCCAAGACGTCGCAAAAACACTTCTGATTTGGTGCCCATGGCACATAGCGACACTTCCTTGCCTTCTTGTTGCCAATCTTGCAATTGACCAATCAAATGCCGAAAGTTATTAACGTTTAATCCACCACAAAGACCGCGGTCGGTTGCAACCACAATGATACCGATACGCTTTGGCTCTCTTGCAATCATGTAAGGGTGGCGGTATTCCGCAGTATTTCCCTCTGATAAATGCCTAATCACCGTGCGAATTCGATTTGCATAAGGGCGGGAAGCAAGCATGCGATTTTGTGCTTTACGCATTTTGCTTGCTGCTACCATTTCCATCGCTCGAGTAATTTTTTGTGTACTTTTTACACTTTTAATTTTCGAGCGTATTTCTTTTGCACCTGACATTTTAAGACCTTTTAACCCATCAGAACATTGGATTTTTTAAACGCTTCAATTGCAGTCGTTAAGCGTTGTTCAATGTCATTGTTGTAATCACACTTCTGATTGATTTCATCAATTAAGTCTTTATGCTTTTGATTCATGAAATCAAGTAACGCTTTTTCAAATTCAACAACTTGCGTTAACTTAACATCGTCTAAATGGCCTTTATCAGCAGCAAATAAAACAACCGCCATTTCTGCAACAGAAAGGGGTGAATATTGCGCTTGCTTCATTGATTCCATCACGCGTTGACCACGTTCTAACTGCTTACGGGTTGCTTCATCTAAATCTGAAGCGAACTGTGAGAACGCTGCTAATTCACGATATTGCGCAAGTGCCAAACGAACACCACCACCTAATTTCTTAATAATTTTGGTTTGTGCTGCACCGCCCACACGAGAAACTGATAAACCCGCGTTAATAGCAGGACGAATCCCCGCATTAAATAAATCGGTTTCTAAGAAGATCTGACCGTCAGTGATCGAAATAACGTTGGTTGGAACGAATGCAGATACGTCACCTGCTTGCGTTTCAATGATAGGTAATGCGGTTAATGAACCTGTTTTACCCTTTACTGCGCCATTGGTTAATTTCTCAACATACTCGGCATTAACACGAGCAGCACGCTCAAGCAAACGAGAGTGTAAATAGAATACGTCACCAGGATAAGCTTCACGACCTGGTGGACGACGCAATAACAAGGAAACTTGTCGATAAGCCCATGCTTGTTTGGTCAAATCATCATAAACGATTAATGCATCTTCGCCTTTATCACGGAAATATTCACCCATTGCGCAACCTGAGTAAGGCGCAATAAATTGCAGTGCTGCCGCTTCTGCTGCGGTTGCTGCCACAACGATGGTGTGACCCATTGCATCGTGCTCTTCTAATTTACGAACAACGTTTGCAACAGAGGACGCCTTTTGACCAACGGCAACGTAAATACATTTTACGCCAGTTCCTTTCTGGTTAATGATAGCATCGATAGCAATCGCTGTTTTACCAGTTTGTCTGTCACCAATGATCAACTCACGCTGACCGCGTCCAACTGGTACCATCGCGTCAATCGCTTTTAAACCGGTTTGAATGGGCTGATTAACCGATTGGCGTGAAATAACACCAGGAGCCACTTTTTCAATGGGTGAAGAATGATTGGTTTTAATTTCACCCTTACCATCAATGGGACGTCCTAAAGCATCAACAACCCGGCCCAATAAAGCTTCACCAACAGGGACTTCTAAAATTCGACCGGTACATTCTACCGTTTGGCCTTCTGCCAAATGTTCATACGGACCAAGAACAACCGCCCCCACAGAATCGCGCTCTAAATTTAACGCCATACCGTAAACGTCACCAGGAAACTTAAGCATTTCCCCTTGCATAACATCATTCAAACCAAAGATTCGAACGATACCATCGCCGACGCTGATAATGGTTCCAACGGTACGTGCTTTCGCATCAATATCCGTATTTTCAATGCGTTGTTTAATAAGTTCGCTGATTTCTGAAGGATTAAGTCGCATAATTGTTTTAGCCTATTCTTATAAAATACCGACAGCATCGCTTAATCTAGCGAGCCTGCCACGAATGGAGCCATCAATAACCAAATCTCCTGCCCGAATGATTGCGCCGCCCATGATGCCTTGATCAACTTGGCATTCTAGCGAGATATTACAATTCATTCGTTTCATGAGTACCTGGATGAAACGTTCTTTTAATTTGTCATCAAGCGGTTGGGCGCAAATGAGTTCAACATTCACAACCCTTTCAGCAGCAGCTCGCATTTCCTCAAAGAGCGTCGCAATTTCAGGCAACAATGCTAACCGTTTAAAATTACCCAAGATACGAATAAAATTTTTCATTTCGTGGGTGTAAACATCTTGATCAAGGACATCAAAAAGTCCAATCAATTCCTGCGCTGAAAATCGCGGATTTTTTGCCAAAGAAAGAAATTGCTTATCGCTTGCAATCATTGCTGCATTCTTCAGCATTTCTGACCACTTAGAAAAGGCGCTTTCACTTTGTGCTAATTCAAAAGCGGCTTTTGCATAAGGTCTGGCAAAGGTGCGATTTTTAGACATTCTCTAAATTTCCTGAGCTAGCTTTTCTAACATTTGTTCATGTGCATTAGAATCAACACTCTTTTGAAGTACTTTTTCTGCACCAAACATTGCAATTGTGGCCACTTCTTTACGCAACGTTTCTTTTGCTTGCGACACCATATGATCAAGTTCTGAATGCGCTTGAGCAATGATGCGCTGTCCTTCTTCATGAGCACTTTGACGTGCAGCATCAAGAATGGCATCTGCTTGCTTTTTTGCTTCCAAAATGATGTTAGCGCCTTGTTCTTTGCTCTCTTTCAAGCTTTGCAAGACTTGCTCTTTTGCTCGCGCAAGTTCCATATGGCCTTTTTCAGCAGCAGCAAGGCCATCTGCAATTTTCGCTTGCCGATCTTTGAGCGCTTTGATGACAGGAGGCCAAATGTAACGCTTGGTGATCCACACAAACAGGACAAATGTAATCATTTGTCCTAACAGGGTGAGGTTAATATTCACAGCAATAATTCTCCGAGCTTAACTTAGCGTGGAATATGGGTCATAACCTCAGCTAAAAATGGGCTCGCGAAGGTGAAGTAAAGTGCTACACCCACACCAATCATCGATACCGCGTCAAGCAAACCAGCAACAATGAACATTTTTACTTGCAGCATAGGGGTCATTTCTGGCTGACGTGCTGCGCCTTCTAAAAATTTGCCGCCCAGCAAACCAAAGCCGATTGCGGTTCCTAATGCGCCCATACCAATCAACATCGCCACCGCGATTGCGGTAACTGATTGTAATTGCGATACAATTTGTGCGGTTTCCATTTCTTCTCCTAGCTATTACACTTTTAACGTCTAAACAAATTCAGTATTCAATCAATCTAATGCGCTTCGTGTGCCTGACTAACGTAAATAAGAGTCAGCATCATGAAGATAAATGCTTGCAAAATAATAATGATGATATGGAACAAAGCCCAAACCAATCCTAAAGGCCACTGTGACCACCATGGTAAGAGGGCAATCAAAATGAAAATCAATTCGCCCGCATATAAGTTTCCGAATAGTCGCAGACCTAAGGAAATAGGTTTAGCTAATTCATCAACGATTCGTAACATAACGTTGAATGGGAAAAACCATGGACCAAAAGGAGCGCAGAAAATTTCTTTGGTGAATCCAATCGCGCCTTTGTTCTTTAGATTGTAGTAAATGGTCATTAAAAAGACCGATATCGACATACCTAGCGTGAGGTTAGGATCGGTCGTTGGCACGACTTTCAAATAATGGATCCCCACGAGCGATGCAGCTCGAGGTAACAGATCGACAGGAAGCAGATCCATAAAGTTCATGAGGAAAACCCACACAAAAATGGAAAGTGCTAAAGGAGCTATCCAATCACTTTTGCCATGGTAGATATCTTTGACTTGCTGATTAACAAACTCAACAATAACTTCAACGAAATTTTGCAATCCGCCAGGAATGCCTACTGTGACTCTTCTGGCAGCCATATAAAATAGCCCTAAAAAGAGAAACCCCAATATCCAGGAGATAATCAGTGTATCTAAATGAATGGCAAAGAAGCCTTCACCCCACGTTAAGTTCGTGAGATGGTGAGTAATATATTTTGCTGAGGTTAACTCTTCATCTACTTGAGCGGTCATTAGGTTCTCATACCCTGATTATTTTTTTTCATAAAACTCATTAGTAGCGGCGCCAGCGCAAAACTGATTTGTGCTGTGATGTAGCCCATAAACAGCCACAACGGTAACGCCCACCCCGTCATTATCGCGCAAAGAAACCCTAATGCGGTTAAAACAACTTTAACCATTTCCCCCCAATAAAGGGACTTAAACATTTTCTTTGCCGCTCTTGCACCTTGATGTGAAAACACACGTCGATACAAATAAAAGTTTGGCAACACACATATCAACCCACCTACAATAAATGACGCGGCCGATAGTGCACCCTGCAGTATCCCTACTAATGGAGAAAGGATAATGACAAAAGGAAATTGCACCAAGATGGCAAACAGCGCTTCATTTTGATAGTGAGTGCGTTTCATTAACAAATTACTCATGGTAGACGGCTTGCCAAGCGCGCAAAGTATACTGGGTGTCTAAACTTTTAGCAATTTATTTCAGATGGGCCAAGATCCCTTCCAGCTCGTCAACACTATGATAACGAATCACAACCGATCCTTGCCCCTTTCGTCCATGCTTAATCATAACTTTGGCTCCCAACTTATCTGCTAAATCTTCTTCCAAACGACGGATATTGGGATCAATAACCAATTTTTCCTCAGCCATCGAAGGTGTGGGACCTTCCTGTAGTTTGTTAACTAATTTTTCTGTTTCTCTAACCGATAACCCTCGATTAATAACGGTTTGAGCAACTTGGCTTTGCAATGTTCCCTTCACCCCCAACAGAGCACGAGCATGCCCCATTTCTATCTGTCCTTGCTCCAATAAGCTTTGGACATCTGCATTTAACGTTAATAAACGCAGTGCATTGGTAATACTGGCTCGCGATTTTCCAACGGCTTCTGCTACTTGCAAATGCGTTAATTGCAACTCATCTGCTAAACGCTTAAGAGCAATTGCTTCTTCCAACGGGTTTAAATCTTCTCGTTGAATATTTTCAATCAGTGCCATCGCCATTGCAGCTTCATCTGGCACCTGACGAACTAAAACAGGTACTGTCTCTAAACTCGCAAGCTTTGCTGCACGCCAACGTCTTTCGCCCGCAATAATTTCGTATTTATCCCCTCTTGGGCGCACCACAATCGGTTGTAAAATCCCCTGAGCTCGAATAGATTCAGAGAGTTGCTCTAAACCTTCATGTCGAATTTGTTGCCTTGGTTGATAAACACCTCCCATTAATTGATCAACTGCCATATAGGTCAGAGATTGATCAGCTAATACAGCAGGCGGTTCTGTCACTATCAAATCTTCTTTAGTTGCAGCAACAGCAGGCGCTCCCAACGTGGCCGATAAGAGCTCATTCAATCCTTTGCCTAAACCTCGTTTTTTAATGGACATGTCGTGACCTTATTTTATCAATTCTCTTTTGGCGACAGGTTTATCCTTTTTACCTGAACGTTGACGACGCAAAAATTCAGCGGCCAATGCAAGATAAGCAGCCGAACCTCTAGAGTGTTTATCATATAATTGCACGGGCAGTCCGTAACTAGGCGCTTCAGCTAAACGAATATTACGCGGTATAACCGTTTGAAAAACTTTATTACCAAAATGATCTATCAACTGTGATGACACTTCAGCAGCTAAACGGTTACGACCATCGTACATAGTACGAATAATGCCACCGACTTCTAAACGAGGATTAACAGAACCACGCAATTGTTTAATGGTATTAATTAAATCACTCAAACCTTCCAATGCATAATACTCGCATTGCATCGCTATCATGACAGCATCAGCCGCAACCAATGCATTTAGCGTTAACATGCTTAAAGAAGGTGGGCAATCTAAAAAAATGTAATCATATTGATCTTTAACTGCCGCCAGCGCTTTACTCAAAATAATCGGATGCGCTTGCTTTTTCACCAACACCACTTCTGCAGCGGTTAAATCACTGTTTGCTGGGATCACATCATACCCTGCTGGCGTTTGTTCAATAATTGCCTGCTTGACGGTTGCTTTACCCTGCAACAAATCATTCATTGAGAAATCAACAGCACTTTTATCAACGCCACTTCCCATGGTTGCATTACCTTGGGGATCTAAATCGCAAAGCAATACTCTCTGCTTTGATAAAACCAGCGATGCAGCCAAATTGACACAGCTGGTGGTTTTACCCACACCGCCTTTTTGGTTTGCAAACGCTAAAATTTGATTCCTCATGGAATAACCCTTTCATTCAAACTTAATAATTGCTAGATGTCGTTCAGCCCTTTCCCCTGGCACCTTTAACTTGATGAGGTTTTCAACTTGGAACCCCGGGGGAAGCATCAAGAGTTCAGAGCTTGTTTTGCCCATCATGGCAAAGAATCGCCCATCACTAGCTAGCAAATGAGCACACAGCTGAACCATTTCTGCCAACGGTGCGAAGGCTCGCGTGAGGATAGTACTAAACTTTCGCTCCGCTTGATATGTTTGTACCGTTTGGCAGATGCATTGGACGTTATTTAGTAAGAGTGATTTAGCTGCTTGTGAAACAAAAATCTGTCTTTTTTGATTGCTATCTAACAAAAAAAACTGTCGTTGTGGATAAACGATACTCAACGGGATCCCAGGTAACCCAGCGCCTGTCCCCACATCTAGAAAGTCATCCCCTGCTAAATAAGGAGCGATGGATAAACTATCGATGATATGTCTATCAATCATGAGATCGGGTTCACGAACCGCCGTCAAATTAAACGCTTGATTCCAACGATGCAATAAAGCGACAAAATCTAATAAAGCTTCTTGTTGTGTATGAGTTGTTGATAAACCAAGTGCCTTTAATCTTTTTTCTAGATGGCCTTTTAAATCCTCTTTATTCATACACTCACTTCATCTTCATGCGTTTGTGTGACAAATTTTTTGATATAAATCAGTAACAAAGAAATAGCTGCCGGCGTCACACCCGGGATCCGCGAAGCAATGCCCAATGTCTTTGGCTTTGACTTGGTTAATTTTTCAATCAACTCAGCGGAAAGCCCTGGGATCCCTTTATAAATAAAATCTTCTGGGATTTGGGTGTTCTCATGCTTCGCGCATTTTTGAATTTCGACGGTTTGCTTATCAATATAGCCTGCATATTTTATTTGCACTTCAATTTGTTCTAGTGCTTGTTTAAAAATATGTTGAGAAAGCGCATCGTCTCCAATGCGAGATTCTTGCGATATAGCTGCTTGTACTTTCGGTAACTGATGCAAATCATAAATAGTCACTTCAGGTCGAGCTAACAAATCAAGTGCTTTGCTTTCTTTGTTGAGAATAACCTGTGCACAACTCTCTAATATTTTGGCATCAGGATCATGCGCAAAAATACAAACCGATTTTAGTTGTTGGCGAATATTATCTATTGCCGCGCATTTTTGTTGAAAGCGCTGCCAACGATGATGACAAATTAATCCCATTTCTTTGGCGATGGGCGTTAAGCGCAAATCAGCATTATCTTCGCGTAGCAATAAACGATATTCAGCACGGCTTGTAAACATACGATACGGCTCTAAAGTACCGTGCGTAATAAGATCATCAATTAATACACCAATATAAGCTTCATCACGTCTTGGATACCAAAGTGGTTCTTGACGAACAAAACGAGCCGCATTAATACCCGCTACGATCCCTTGTGCTGCTGCTTCTTCATAACCTGTTGTTCCATTAATTTGGCCCGCAAAAAACAAACCTTTTACGTATCTTGTTTCTAATGTTGGTGATAATTCTCGCGGATCAAAGAAATCATATTCTATGGCGTAACCTGGTCTTAATATGTGAGCATTTTCTAGGCCCTTCATACTTCGCACGAGTTGGTATTGCACATCAAAAGGCAAACTGGTTGAAATACCATTGGGATAAATTTCATGGGTATTTAAACCTTCGGGCTCTAAAAATATCTGGTGTGAAGTCTTGTCAGCAAAACGCACCACTTTATCTTCTATCGAAGGACAATAGCGCGGACCAACACCTTCAATCACGCCAGAAAATAAAGGAGAGCGTGAAAGTCCATTACGGATGATGTCGTGAGTTTGCTCATTGGTGTGCGTAATGTAACAAGCAATTTGCGTGGGATGTTCAGCTTGTATTCCCATGTAGGAAAAAATCGGTGTTGGTGTATCGCCCGGTTGTGGCTGTAATTGAGAAAAATCAATGGATTTACCATCAATACGCGGCGGGGTTCCCGTCTTTAAACGCCCTATCTTGAAAGGTAATTCTCGTAAGCGTTCAGCTAAGCGCATTGAAGGAGGACACCCAGCTCTACCACCTTGATAATGACTTAAACCAATGTGAATTTTACCTGCCAGAAAAGTACCAACCGTTAGCACCACAGAGCGCGCATGAAAAGTGAGCCCCATTTGGGTAACAACGCCTTTTACTTGATTGTTATCCACAATCAAATCTTCAACAGCCTGTTGAAAAAGCCATAAGTTTGGCTGATTTTCTAAGACATCTCTCACAGCTTGTTTATAAAGTGAGCGGTCTGCTTGTGCTCGGGTTGCTCGCACCGCTGGGCCTTTGCTTGCGTTTAAGGTACGAAATTGAATACCCGCTAAATCTGCGGCATGAGCCATTACGCCGCCTAAGGCATCAATTTCTTTTACCAAATGCCCTTTACCAATCCCACCAATGGCGGGATTACATGACATTTGTCCCAACGTTTCAATGTTATGGGTTAGTAATAATGTTTTTGCCCCAATACGCGCACTGGCTGCTGCGGCTTCGGTTCCAGCATGCCCACCACCAATCACAATTACATCGAACATTTCAGGAAAATTCATGATTTATTACTCATTTACCAATGCAAAAATTAGAAAAAATTTCACCGAGCAAATCATCGGTTGTGACTTTACCAACAATTTCACCTAATGCGTCGTGCGCCATCTTTAATTCATGTGCCACTAATTCGCCCGCTTTAAATTCGACTAGCTGCTTTTTAGCATTAAGACAATTCTGCAACGTCGCAGCGATGGCCGATAAATGGCGGCGTCTAGCAATAAAAGTTGCCCCCTCTGCCTGACGATATCCCATGCACATTTTTAAATGTTCTTTAAGACAAGACAGGCCTTCGCCTGTTTTAGCGCTCAAATATAATTGCCCATCTCGCTCTCCAGGCAATAATCCCACTGTATCAATTTTATTCATAATTAAAGTGGTTTTATGCGAAAACTGTTGCAACACCTCTTGCTCTACTTTCGTCAACTCGCCCTGACTTACATCTACTACCAGTAAAATCCTATCTGCTAAATCTTGCTGCAAGAGTGCGCGGCGAATACCTTCTTTCTCTATTTCTTCTGCTTGATCGCGAATTCCTGCCGTATCAATAATATGTAACGGCATTCCATCAAGCTGAATAGTTTCTTTTACTAAATCACGAGTCGTCCCCGCGATAGGGGTAACAATCGCTGTTTCTTGACCGGTTAATGCATTGAGTAAACTGGACTTACCTGCATTCGGTTGTCCAACAATAACAACCGACATGCCTTCTTTTAACAACTGCCCTTGCTTGGCTTTAGCTTGCAGTAATGAAAGCTCTGCTAAAATAGCATCAAGCTTTTGTAAGACTTTGCCATCACTTAAGAAATCAATTTCTTCTTCTGGAAAATCAATTGCCGCTTCCACGTATAGGCGTAGTTGCATTAATGCGGTTGCAAGATTCAAAACATGCTCAGAAAATTGCCCCTGCAATGATCGCATTGCACTTTGAGCAGCTTGTTGAGTGGAAGCATCGATAAGATCAGCAATGGCTTCAGCTTGTGCTAAATCAATTTTATTATTTAAAAAGGCTCGAAGAGAAAATTCACCGGGCTCTGCCAGTCTTGCACCCTCAGCCAGCACCGCGCTAACAACTAAATCTAAAACAACCGGACCACCATGCCCTTGTAATTCAACAACATCTTCTCCCGTAAAAGAGTTGGGCGAAGGAAAATACAAGGCAACACCTTGATCTAGGATTTCTTGGTTAGCATTACGGAATGTGCACAAAGTGGCTATTCGTGCAGATAAGTCTTTTGATAGCAGCCGCTTGGCAATAAAAGCGGCTTGCTTTCCTGAAATTCTGATAACACCAATCCCCCCTTTTCCAGGCGCTGTTGCTACGGCAACAATCGTATCTGCAAAGGAGGAATTCGCATTCATGACTGACCTATTTTACTTTTTTCAAAGTGGCTTCACGTTCAATGTTGCGCGTTATAAACCACTGCTGAGAAATGGACAGAATGTTATTTACCGTCCAGTACAATACTAACCCCGCCGGGAACGATAAGAACAATACCGTAAAGATAACTGGCATGAACATCATCATTTTTGCTTGCATCGGATCAGGTGGTGCTGGATTCATCTTCTGTTGCAAGAACATGGTCGCCCCCATAATTAAAGGCAACACATAGTATGGATCTTTGCTTGAGAGATCTTGAATCCACAGAATAAATGGCGCTTGGCGTAATTCAATACTTTCTAACAAGACATAATAAAGCGCAATAAAGACCGGTATTTGAATCAATATAGGTAAACACCCGCCCAATGGATTCACTTTCTCTTTTCGATACAGCTCCATGAGTGCGGCACTAAATTGCTGCTTATCATTACCATGACGCTCTTTTAGCATTTCAACACGAGGTTGCAATCGGCGCATATGCCCCATTGAACGATAACTCGAAGCAGATAAGCTATAAAACAACAACTTCACAACAAGGGTTAACAAGATAATGGCAAAGCCCCAATTGCTAACGAAGCCATGAATAAACTGTAATGCCCAAAATAACAATTGCGAAATTGGCCATAAAATACCGTAATCAATAGTTAATTCTAGACCAGGTGAAATTGCTTTAAGTTTCTCTGCAACTTCAGGACCTAAATATAACTGACCACCCACGGTTTCTGATTTATGAGGAGCGACTTCCACTGCGGTGAGCGCGCCGATGTTGTATACGTTGTCATCATCAACTCGACTATAGTAAACATTGGCACTTTCTTTTGCTGGTATCCAAGCAGATAAGAAGTAATGTTCAACCATTGCTGCCCAGCCGCCTTCCATGGTTTGGCGCAATGGCGCTTTTTTCATATCAGGAAAACTTAGCTTTTTATAGGGTTTTTCTGGCGTTGATAAAGCAGCGCCTTCATAATTTTGCACACCGAGCATGCCATTGGATTTTCCTTTGACATATTCACGGCGCAATTGACCGTAAATATTTCCTAACCATACATTATCGGTATCATTTTGAATTTGGTAATTAACATCAACCAAGTAATTACCACGTTTAAACACAAATGTTTTTGTAACCTTTATGCCGCTTTCATGTTGCCAATGTAAATCAACATTTAAAACATCTTGGTTTAACTGGAAATTATTTTGAGTAACCGTGTATCTTGCTCGCCCTTGTTGCCTTGAATCAGGACCGAGTTCATTTTTCCCAACCAACCCAGTTTGCGCAACATAATTTCGTAGTGCTGTTTTATCTAATAAAAGCACCCCTTGCTCAGAATGTAGTTTTTCTGGATATTTCAGCAATTCTGCACGTACTATATCACCACCGATGGGATCAATTTTAATTTTGAGTACGTCAGTTGTTACATCAATGAGATCAGCGGATGCGCTACTTGGAGTACTCACGGGCATCACTGCGGTACTTTGATTAGTAGAAATAGCAGGAATTTCGCTATCTTCTTTTGTTGCAGAGGAAGCTGATTGAGAATGTGTTTGTTTTGGCAATGCTGGATGTTCTTTTTGCCATTCACTAAATAGAGCAAAACCAACAACCAATAAGGCTATCAATAAAAACATTCGTGTACGTTGTAATTCCATGCCATTTTATCCTAAGGATTCAAGGAACTTTGTCATCACCACCCGGATGCCAAGGATGACATTTAAGTAATCTTTTGGTTGTTAACCAAACACCCTGGATGGCCCCATATTTTTTTAATGCATCGATGGCGTAATGCGAGCAGGACGGATAAAAACGACACTGGTGCCCTACCCACGGACTCAATAACCATTGATATAACGCAATTCCCCCTAGGAGCGCTTGTTGAGGGAAGCTCGCAATAACTGCCATTGTTGATTTAATTCTTTGTGTAAACATGCACTTTTCAAATCTTCGAGGTGCTTTTGGGTAATCACAACAATATCAACAGCACCTAATATGCTTTGATAGTGTCGAAAGCTCTCGCGGATAATACGGCGTACGCGGTTGCGCGCGACTGCCGAAGGAATATAACGTTTAGCGATAGCTAATCCTAAACGGGCATACGGCAATGCATTTGCAGTACAAATGATTGTAAACATCGCCCCTTTTTGTCTGCGTCCCGTTTTAAATACTTGTTGGAAATCACTGGGAACAAGTAATCGATTCTTTTTCGGGAAACACAATTGCTGCTGCTGAATAATGGGCAACCCTTTTATTCTATGCCAAAAATAAAAAAACACTTTGCGTTAGCGATTGCTACTGCAAAGTGTTTTTAGCATTAAACGTCAATGCTATTTTTTGGTTCCACCGACGGGAGCAAGTCTTTTACGACCTTTACGGCGACGGTTTGCAAGTACTGCTCTGCCACCTTTGGTTTGCATGCGCTGGCGAAAGCCATGTGTTCTTGCTCTTCTAACCTGACTTTTTCTTTGAAACGGCCGTTTCATGGCAACTCCATGAGTTAATCAACTTGTTGAGAAATAAATCCCTAAAAATTAGGCGGTTAACTATATGCGATCGGAAAAGCAAAGTCAAGATGATACTTGGAAAGCTTTATTTGTGGATAAAGACACTTCACTTAATCAAATTAAAGAAAGATAAAACTGAAAAATGATGATGATGATTAAGGCAACATTTTTTGCGTATAACCTTATAAAGTTTAAACAAAACAAATGTTTAAGTAAAAAAGATCTTGTGGATGAGAGGCAGAATTTAGGGCGAACGAAGTGTGGATAACTTCATGCCCTCGAGAAAATCCAGAGCCAAACGCGGGTTGCCCACAGTTTTGTGCATCCATTATCGACAAAGTTGTTAACAGGTTTAGGCATTTTACGTTTTGCTAAGCAAATAAGCTTAATCCATTCTCAATAATTATAAATTTTTATAAAACTAAAGAATGATGTTTATTAAGAGGGCACAATTTCCTGTGGATAAGGTAACAAATTATTTAAAAATTAAGAACTTAAAAAAAGCATAAGATCGTGCTAAAGAACGGGATAAGTGTTGAATAACATGTGCAAAAAAAGAAGGTTTTAAAAAAAGGTGAATAACCATCCACAAAAAAACGACGTTATGAGCAGGTTAATGAAAGGTTATACAGAGCTTACTGTGGATATCTTATATATAGAGGTGAGTTTAGTGAAAATAGAAGAAAAGTAATTATTATCAATTTCTCTATATAAATGATTTATTATGATTATCGTGGATAAAACAGTGGATATCTTTATTATTTTCAATATTTTCAAAGTGCTAAAAAAAATTATCTTGTGCGTAAGCTATTTTAAAATAGGCGGATATCCTGTGAGTAAACACCACGGATAGTTTAAATAGGGGATAACCGTCAGAGTTATACACAAAATAAAGTTATTTTCGCACAGCTAATAAACCAAGTTAGCAAAAGTATTGTGAAATCAGAACCAAAAAACAGTGTGGATAACTAGCGCGAAGCGGGGTAGACTAAGTCCCCTAGAAGTCACTCAGCCATTAGTCATCTTCTGTCTTAACCAACTAAGCAGCATCATCCAGATGGCGGAATGATTTGCTCTAAAATTTGCGTTGTGAGGAATAAGCG